>SKZO01000076.1 GCA_007127335.1 Spirochaetales bacterium
ACCTGGCGAGCCGTCTTCCCCTCGACCACCATGCCAATGATGTCCGCTTCGCGGAGGCTCACATCGTAGGTGCTGCGGAACGACGAAGAGATCCGTCCGCCCACGAGATAGGGGGGCTCGTTGAGATAGCTCGAGGCGAACCTCATGGCAAGCAGGTTGGCGACCAGCAGAATCGCGGGAAGGGCCGTGCCCTCGAACGCCACGGCGAAGGGGGGAAGCGGCATGCGCACGAGCATGGCATCAAGCACGATCAGGGGCGTGAACAGCGCGAACAGGACGGCGATCACCCTCACCGCCCGGCGCAGCCGACGATCGCCCGTGTGGCGGTACCGCGCGATCATGTAGACGACGCCGAATCCCACCATGCCAAAGAAGATCGCGTTGAGGGCGACAAGGATCGAGTACGAACCTGACGTGTAGAAGAGGGTCGTTGCGAGCACGAGGAAGACGGCGGCGAGGGCGAGGTAGACGAGCCTGAGCGCGAGCCCAACGGTGCGACCGAACAGCCGGTGATAGAGGAACGGCGCGGTACCAACGAACAGCGCCGACCCCGCAACCATCACGCCCAGCGCGAACACCCCGAAACGGTACCGGAGCTCTCCGGGATGGAGGAGCGCGTAGTGCTGCAGCACCAGACTCAGGTTCATGAGGAAGAGCGCGACTGTGAACAGCGCGAAGAGCAGCGACAGCGGCGTACGGTGTTGCGACTGCACGAAGACGGTGATCGCAACGGCAGCGGCGCCGCTCAGCAGGGCAACGGTATAGAACCAGAACAGAAGGTGCACGGTGTCTCCCGGTATTCCTACCATGTTCGACGGACTTTGGAAACAACCGCCGGCGAACCGCCGGGCGAGGGCCAACGGGCGGAGTCGACCGGTTGACACAGTGCGACTCGGCGAAAAAGATGAACTGATGTACGATCGTATGCAGCGACTGCTCGACGCGCTATCTACGGATCTCCTCGAGCGCGAAGAGCCGGTACGACTCGGGGTGCTCGCGGCGATGGCGGGGGAAAGTCTCTTCCTGCTCGGCCCTCCGGGAACCGGAAAGAGTCTGATCGCGCGACGCCTCCAGCAGGCATTCCGCGGAGCCAGAGGATTCTCCTATCTGATGGGCCGGTTCAGTACTCCGGACGAGGTGTTCGGGCCGCTGTCCATACGCGCACTGCGCACCGAGGACCGCTACGAGCGTGTGATCGCCGGGTACCTGCCTGACGCCGACGTCGTATTCCTGGACGAGATATGGAAGGCGAGCCCGCCAATCCAGAACGCGCTCTTGACGGCGCTCAACGAGCGCGTATTTCGCAACGGCAGCCAGGAAATCGCGATCCCCATGAAAGTCTTCGTTGGCGCCTCGAACGAGCTGCCGCATGAGGACGAAGAGGCGGCGGCGTTCTGGGATCGGTTTCTCGTGAGACTCGTTCTCGAACCCGTCCGGGATGCCGACGCTTTTGCGCGCCTGCTCTCCGACACCGGGGACCCCTACCGAACGGTCATCGACGAGGAAACCCGCATCTCGCAGGCCGAGTTCGGCGCATTGCGGAACGCGGAGGCCTCGGTGTCGCTTCCGCCGGCGGTGATCCAGCTCATTGCCGCGATCCGCGAGTCGCTCGCCGACGGCACCGACTCCGCGCCGCTCTACGTATCGGACCGGCGATGGAAGAAGATTGCGTCCCTGCTGCGCATGAGTGCCGTCCTTCACGGCCGCAGCCGCGTGGAGCCGATTGACTGTGCGATCATCAAGGCATGCGCATGGTCCACAGTGGCAGAGCGTGCCCGCGTTGAGCAGGTGGTGGACGAGCAGATCGCCGAACGTTCGGGCCACCGCGAGCTCGCGGACGATCTGGACGAGCGCCTCACCGCACTGCGTCGAGCGTACGCCGAGTCGGTATCCGAGGTGGTAGAAATCGACCGCGCGCGACCGGTCGTCTACCGCGACGAGTACTACCGCCTCGTCCCGACCAGGGAAACCGCCGCAGCGATGACCACGGGCGCCGTGGAAGAGCAGCTTCTCGTCTGGCATGGAGACATCGATGAGCTCGACGTGGGCGATAAGGCGGAGGTTGACCTGTTCATCTACGACGCGGGCGGTCAACTCGTCGGCTCACAGCAGCCTCGAGCAGAACGCACGGGCAGTTGGCGCGTGAGCATGGACGGCGACTCGTACGACATTGAGACGACAGAGGAACGGGTAACGTCAGAGCGGCACCGCACTCCAACGCCGGAAGAGCGCGCAGCACTGGCACGACGGATTGAAGCCCTCATCGAATCGGCGGAGTCGCGCCTGCATGAGCTCGTGGACGAGCAGACGCATCTGCAGGACGCGGCGAGACGGCATCTGTTCGTCGCGACATCGGACGCAGCAGTCGTAGTGGAATCAATCCGCACAACCGCCCGCCGGGTCGGCGAGACACGACTGCTCGCACTCGAGCTCGCGGGTGCGTTGACGGGCGAGTAGATGCACGTCTGCCGCTATTTTCACGACGATGACCAGATACCACAGGCGATCCGCACGACACTGGAGGACTCGCTCTACCGGGCCTTCGTTGGCGAACATGATACCGGAACCGCGACCCACGAGGTGTCCGTACCGGGACCCATACGCGATACGCTGGACAGACTGATCAGTTCGGTGTCCTTCACGCACTACACGGCGGCGAACGCGCGGCTCAGCGAACGGCTTGCCCATGAGGCCGTGCACTGGGTCGGCGAGCGGTGGGCGCAGATCGCGTCGGAGGATCCGTTCGAGGAGGAACAGCATGAGATCGAGACCGTAGCCGAGGGCCTGGACCCCACCGACGCGGCGCAGGCGATGGCGCGTCGGCGACCTGAGCTCGCAGGCCTCGCCGAAGCGATCACGACGGCACCCGCGATCGCGAGATCAGCGGATGACCGCGCCGGACACCGCCTTGATACAGAGGCGAGACTGGGGCTGCTCGCCCGCCGCTGGCGCGAACGGATGGAGAATGACCGCGCGCATCATCAGGCGCGGCTCCTCGGCCGATCGCTCGGCGGGTTCATCCGCGAGCTCGAAGCGCTCGTTCCGCGTCTCGCGCGCGAACAGCGCGTTGTTCGCGACGTGTTCGGTAACGAGGATGCGCTGTGGGATCTCTCGCGACACGAGTGGGAAGAGCTGCAGCTCGAGGGCCTTCTGGAGGCCTCACAGATGCTCCGGGAGCACCCGGAGCTCGACCGACTCGCTGAGCTCCTTGGCAGGAGTCGATCCGTCTCCGAGCAGCGGACAGTCCACCGGGTTGAGCGCAGGGTGCGCCTGCGGCCGGTGGGTGTGGGAAAGAGTGAGGTGACGGGTGTGCGGGCCGGAGACGACCTGACAAGCCTGCTTGCCTCCGAGATCGCTCTTCTGGCCCATCCTGAGACCCAGGAGCTCTTCTATGCGAAGCTCGCCCGCCGCGAGCTTCTCGTCCTCGACTACAACCGGCAGCAGATCGTCGAGGACGTGATCGTCAGAAACGTACCGTCCCGCGAAGAGGTTCCCGTCGACCGCGGTCCGGCCATCGTCTGCGTTGATACCTCCGGCTCCATGCTCGGGCTCCCGGAGAAGGTCGCGAAGGCGACGGTACTCGCGCTTGCCAGACGGCTCGCCGTCGACAGACGCCGACTGGAGGTCATCGCGTTCTCCAGTCAGGTTCGGTCCTTCACCGTTGACCACGGGGCGAGCAACCTGCCCGACCTGGCGGGCTTCCTGGCCGGCGGTTTCCACGGCGGCACCGACCTTGGCAAGGCGCTCGCGGCGGCGCTCACGGCTCTCGAGCAGGCCGAGTACCGCCACGCCGACGTACTGGTCGTCTCGGACTTCCGCGTCCCCAAGATCGCCGACCGGTTCCTGCCCCGCATCACCGCACAGCACCGAACGGGCACGCTCTTCCACAGCCTCACCGTCGCGCGCGCGCCGGTGGTGGACCCGCTTCACATCTTCGATTCCTCCTGGCTCTTCAGCACGGAGTCGGGCAGAATAGCACCCGAGTCCCTGCGTGCCATCGCATGAGCATCGTACGCTCCTGAGACCGGCTCTGTTCCAGTGCTTGATTGTCTGCACCGTGAGGGGGATACTGAAGTATGACAAGACGACTTGGACCGATCATCGACGAGATACTCGATTCCTACTACGAGATCGGCGGCATCAACCACATCGAGGGCCCCAAACTTCCGTCGCGCGTCGCGATGCACCAGATCGTCGAGGACCTCGAGGCGATCATCTTCCCGGGCTACCACGAAGAGGAACCGGCGCGAGTCGAGCACCTGAAGTTCACGGTGGGCGAGCGGGTCAGCCGGGTCGCGCGCAACCTGACCGAGGAAATCCAGAAGTGTCTCTGCTTCCAGAGAGGTATCGAGCACGACGATCACTGCGGGCATCCGGCCGCCGCACACGCGGAGGATGAGAAGGGCTACGAGGACTGCCGTGCGCGCGCGGAGGACATCACGAACGAGTTCATCGCACGGATCCCGGAGCTCCGCCGACGGATTCGGCTCGATGTGGAGGCGGCGCTGACCGGAGACCCGGCGGCGCACAGCCGCGAGGAGGTGATCCTCGCCTACCCGGGGATCGAGGCGGTCCTGGTGTATCGCCTCGCTCACGAACTGTTCATCCGGGATGTGCCGCTCCTGCCGCGGATGATGACCGAGTATGTTCATGGAAGGACCGGAGTGGACATCCATCCGGGCGCGACCATCGGCGACTACTTTTTCATCGACCATGCGACCGGAGTCGTCGTCGGGGAGACTACGGTCATTGGAGACCGCGTGAAGGTGTATCAGGGCGTTACGATCGGAGCTCTGAGCGTGAAGAAGGACGAGGCCAACAGGAAGCGGCACCCGACGATCGAAGACGACGTAACGATCTATGCCGGCGCAACGATACTCGGAGGCAACACGGTCATTGGGGCTGGTTCCATCATCGGTGGAAATGTCTGGATCACGTCGAGCATCCCCCCGGGAAGCCGGATCTTCTACAAGCCCGGCGACTTCCACGTCGCGAAGACCCGCAGCGGCGAGCCACGGACGGTGGAGGGGTAGCGCGACCTACCGCCCGGGAGCCGCGGACACGGCAGTCGTGTAGTCCACGAAGATCATCGAATCGGTGAAGCCCTCGATCTGCCTGACCCACCCAAGGAACTTCTCCGCCTCTGCCCGAACCGCGAACGGGCCAAGCCGCAACCGGTAGAAGAGGGTGCCGTCGACGACTCTCGTTACAGTGCGCGTGCCAAGCTGGTGCTCTCGCAGCACGCGCTGCGCCTGTTCGATCGTGTCGCGATTCGGCGACGAGATGAGCTGAACCCAGTACGCACGGTCGGAGAGCTCGGGCGAGACCGCCGGGGCCACAGCCGGCCGGGTCACGGGCGCCGGTGGCTCGACGGTCGGTACCGGGGCGGCGACGTCGGGATCCGGCTCAGTCGGACGTGGATCAACGGGCCTCGGCTCAACGGGGGCGGGGTCCACGGGCTCCACATCCGGCCGAACCGGGGGTGTCTCCTCCGTGATGATCCTGCGGGCACGGGAGGGCTGCGGCTCGGGATCGTCGTCGACGACTCCATACGTCACGACGAGATCGCCGTCGTCGGTCGGATCGGGCTCAGTGATCTCGAGACCCGGGCGCTCTCCCACGCCGCGCAGGTAGTCGAGCGGCTCCCACTCGAGCATGCCGCTCGGATCTGCCAGAGCGTCGGGCTCAACCCGGTCACGCGGGTAGAACAGCCAGATGCCGACGCCGATCGTGACGGCTATGATAATCGTGACGCTGACAATGATGAGAAGGACCTTTCGCTGCTCCACTCGTCTCCACCCGTCATGGCAAGGGAACCCAGGCTGCGATCTGCTCGCGAAGCCGCTCCCGATCACCGTCGTTCTCTACACTATGAGTTTCGGCATCGCGAGACGAATGTTGAGGATCTACATCGCGTTGCGCGCGTAGCCGCTTGACGACGTCCCATACCGATGCGCCGTCGCGCCGCCTCGCCCGGCGCCACGTTGCGCAGAACGGCGCCCGGACGTGGATCACCACGTCACAGAGTCGGTCGAGCCCCATGCGCGACAGAATCGCGGCGTTGATAACAACCCCCGGCGGGCCCTCGCCCCGCACCGGCCCGCGCTCTCGCAGCTCGCGCACCCGCTCGGCGGTCATGTCGACCATGGCCGGGTGCACGATCGCCTCGAGCCGCCGCAGCCGTGCCGAGTCGGAGAAGACGAGACGTCCGAGCGCCTTTCGGTCGATGCTGCCGTCCGGTGCAACGACCTCATCGCCGAACGCGTCGGCGACACGGTCTCGCTCGCGGACAAGGGCCTCGTGGCCCACCTGATCGACGTCGATCTGAAGGTAGCCATGCTCGGCGAGGATCTCTGCAGCGGTGCTCTTGCCCGCGCAGTACCGGCCGGTCACTCCCACGACGATCAATGCATTGCCCCCCAGCTCGAACCCGTCTCAAGGCTCACCTTCAGAGGAATGGAGAGCGAGACGGCCCCGGACATGACGCGCTGTACGAGCTCCCCCACGACCTCCACCTCGCTCGGTGGACACTCGAGGATGAGCTCGTCGTGAACCTGGAGGAGCAGACGGCTCTGGAGCGCCCTCCGGTCAAGCTCTGAGGCGAGCTCGATCATCGCCCGCTTCATGATATCAGCTGCGCTCCCCTGGATGGGGGTATTGACGGCCACCCGCTCGGCCGCCATCTTCACCGTCCTGTTCCGGTTCGAGATGTTGGCGATGTACCGCCGGCGCCCGAGGATCGTTTCGACATAGCCGCGCTCCTCGGCCTGCGCCACCGTCTCGTTGATAAAGCCCTGTATCCGCGGATAGGTGGTAAAGTACGCCTCGATGAAACTGTCCGCGTCGCGGCGCGGAATACCAAGGTCACGGGCGAGTCGGAACGCGCTCATACCGTACATAACCCCGAAGTTGATCGTCTTGGCGATGCGCCGCTGTGCGGGCGTCACTTCGTCGGCCGGTACACCAAAGATCAGTGACCCGGTGTGCCGGTGAACATCCGTCCCTTCGGCAAAGGCGCGTTTGAGGCCCGGATCGTCGCAGAGGTGTGCGAGGACGACGAGCTCGATCTGCGAGTAGTCTGCACTCACGAAGACCCATTCCTCCCGGGGAACGAAGGCTGTTCGAATCCGACGCCCCTCCTGATCGCGTATGGGGATGTTCTGGAGGTTCGGATCCGTTGAGCTGATCCGCCCGGTCGCGGTCCCGTTGATGTTGAAGTGCGTGTGGATGCGGCCGGTGTCCGGGTTGATCATGGCAGGCAGCGAATCGACGTAGGTACTCTTCAGCTTTGACAGTGTCCGGTTCCGCAGGACGAGCGCCGGTACCGGGTCCTCATTGGCGAGCTCCTGCAGCACACTCGTGTCGGTTGAATAGCCGGTCTTCGTCTTCCTGCCGGGCGTGAGTTTGCGTTCGTTGAAGAGCACCTCCTGAAGCTGCCTGGTCGATCCAACGTTGAACTCGTGGCCCACGAGCGAGTAGATCTCGGCCTCTATCCGCGCGAGCTCCTGTTCGAGCTCTTCGCCGTACCGTTCGAGCTCGCCACGGTTGAGCCGAATGCCCGTCATCTCCATGTCCGCGAGGATGGGCACGAGCGGCATCTCGATCTCCCGGAAGACCCGACCCAATCCGCGCTCTTCGAGCAGCGGCTCCAGCACGCGAGCGAGCCGAAATGTGATGTCTGCGTCCTCGCCGGCGTACGCGGTCGCCTGATCAAGCGGCACCTCGTCGAACGTGTGCTCAGCTTCTCCGCGCGGCGCCTTTGGCACGACATCCGCATAGTGGGTCGTCCGGTACCCCAGATAGTCTTCGGCGAGCGAGTCCATGCCAAGTCGGTTCGATTCGGTGTCGAGCAGCCAGGCGGCGACCATCGTATCGAACCACGGATTGGCGATCCGGATTCCGAACCTCGCCATCACCTTGAAATCGTACTTCAGGTTCTGTCCGACGACTCTGATCCGGTCGTCTTCGAGCACCCGCCTGAGCCGCGATCTGACCTGGTCTGCATCGAGCATCGGCCCCTCCGGCCCGTGCAGAGCAAGGTAGCAGGCTCGGCCCGGCTCGACCGCCATGGAGAAACCAACGGGGCGGGCGCGCATTGCGTCGAGCGACGTCGTCTCGCAGTCAAAGGCGAGGCACCCGGCATTCGAGACGATCTCACACCACCTGTCGAGCTCGGCAGGCGTCTGCACAAGCTCATAGCTTCCCGGTTCGGCGTCCCGGGCTCTGCGCTCGTAGGTGATGAGCGCCGGTCGTTCGGGATTGGTGCCGCGCGCGGATGACCGTCGTGGAGCCTCACTCGCCTGCGACTCGATCGCCCCGGAGGGATCGAGCGTCGCTGCAGGAGCGTCGAGAGGATTCGGCGCCTCACGCGCGGCGAAGAGCTCGGCGCGGCGGATCGCGGGGTCATCATCGGCGAGATCAAGCTCCTCGCTGCCAACCATCTGTTTGACGAGCGACCTCATACCCTCGGCCGCGAAATAGGGAGCGGCGGCTGAGCGGTTGAGCTGTGCGAGTCTGAGGTCGTCAATCCCGGTCTCGATCGGTACGTTCGTCTCGAGCTCAACGAGACTACGACTGAGATACGCCGAATCCTTCCCGCTCTCGAGCTTCTCGCGTTGGCTCTTGCTCGTTACTTCGTCGATCCGACGGTAGATACCGTCGAGCGTCTCGAACTCCTGGAGAAGCGCGGCGGCTGTCTTCGCGCCAATCCCTTTCACACCCGGGATATTGTCGGAGCTGTCGCCAACAAGGGCCAGGTAGTCGCGGATCTGCTCAGGAGCCACCCCCCAGTTCCCGACAACGGCGTCACGATCCATCTCGGTGAACCCCCCTCCCGTCTCGGGTTTGAGTACTTTCACCGGTCCGTCGACGAGTTGGAGCAGGTCCTTGTCACCGCTGACGATGTAGCAGACGCGATCGTCGACCTTCGCCCTGGAGGCGAAGGTCGCCATCACGTCGTCGGCCTCATACCCGTCGAGCCGGAGCATTGGAACTCCGAGTCGCGACAGGATCTCTTCAATGACGGGAATCTCGTTCTTCAGGTCTTCCGGTGTCTTCTCGCGGGTCGCCTTGTACTGCTCGTACCTCTCATGGCGGAAGGTCGGCGTTCGCGAATCAAGGACCACCGCGAAGTGCGTGGGACCACGATCGTCGAGCAGCAGGAAGAGCGAGCGGAAGAAGCCGAAGATCGAGCTGGCGTTCTTCCCCTTCGGGTTGAACAGCGGCTTTCGGATGAAGGCGAAGTAGCTCCGGTAGACGAGGCTGTACCCGTCGAGCAGATAGAGAGCGTCACTCATGCGCCTATTGTACAGCCGCGCGGTCTACTGCGGAAGCACGTCCCAGTACTCGTCCACGCCGGCATTGTTGCGACAGAGGTCGATGATCCTGCGGCCGAGCGGCACGAGGTCGTCCGACTCGAACTGCTTGAGCTCTTCGAGCAGAAACTCCCTGAGTATCTCGGCACCCGCGTCGTACCCCTCAACGCCCACCTCGAGCTGCTCGTGCACCCGCAGGAAGCCCTTGGGCATCTCCTGGCCGTTGACCCGAAGCGAAGGGAGGGTATACCCGAGCAGGGGACATCGCGATTCCACGAGCTGTCCGGGCCGGAACCTCAGGCTCCCACGCCGGGCCATCCATTCGCGGGCCATCCATTCACCCATGAACCCGACCTTGTAGGCGCCAATGTACTGGTTTGGAATCAGCACGTAGCGCGTACCGGGGGTGTTCTGGATCAGCTCGAGCAGGAGATTCGCGTGCCTGACCTTGGTGCCCGTAGCGAAGGGCCAGTACGACCCGACGCCTTCGCTCGTAAGGCCCTCGGCCGTGACGATGCTGGGGTTCGAATGCCCCCGGGGCGCGACGAGGCGCCAGATCCACGCGAGCGCGGGCGGCAGGATGTGGAGCATGCCGATGATCCCGTAGTTGGGCTGCTCGCGCGTGGAGGGTGGCGTACGCACGCCAAAGCTTCGGACATCCACCTGGACCGGCTCGCTTACATTGTTCTCAATGAAGTGCCGGGGCATGATCACCCGAGGGTTGGGGCACGGCTTGTCAGGCTCGTCCATGATGTGCTCCCAGAGCAGCACCGTGGATCCCGGCTTCCCGTCTATGTTGAGAAAGATGAGCGGCTCGGGCGGGTTGATGCAGAGCTTCTCCAGAAACGGCTCGGTCCCGTACTCGGTCAGATGGTCGACCCTCAGGAACCATCCCGCCTCTGCATCCTCTATCATGAGCCTCCGCGAGTCTTTCTGGAGGCTCGGATGCGCGAGCGCCATGTCATCGGTGATGGGGTGCAGCTCGCACGTGTCCAGGAGCTCGAGGTAGAGTCTCTCCCCCGTGACCGTGTCCTCACCGAGCTTGATCCGCCCGTCGGGCTCGCGGTGCATCGCCTGCGTCATCTCGCTCTTGCCTCCGCCGCTTGCACCTTCATGCATAATCACGAACTCGTTGTCGTACGGGGTGATCAACCGCACGGCGGAGCTGTGCAGCGTCGTCCACCCCTCCTGCTCTCCTACGTTGAGCAGGATCCCGTAGACGCCCTTCTTCGCACTGGGCCCCGGATAGAGGTTATAGCTGAACAGCTCGTGCATCCCGGGTTGTCGATAGTGGATCACGAGCTGACGTCCATCGAAATGGGTATGCCGGAAGGGTGGAGCGAGATAAATCACCGCCTGTGGCTTGAATCCGTGCGGGATCTCGTCCTTCGGGATGAACCCCTGCAGATCGGCAAGCCCGGCAACGAAGAATCCGGCATTGTCGGGCGCGACGAGCAGCGTGGGAAGACCGTTCTTCTTGTCGCCGGAGAAGAACGGCAGGACGATAAGCCGTTTCTGGTCGCGGAGCCACTGGAACGTCTCATCGCGGACGGGCTCAAAGGGCTTGCCGAAGCGCTCGACATAGGTTCTCTTGTCCGTCGGCAGGTCGTCGGCGATTACCATCGCCTCCGGATCGCGCCGCCTCATGTAGGGCTCGACGTAGTTGACCGCTGCCCCATTCTTACAGCGCGCGACGGTCGCTTCCACGACACGTCCGCGGCCGGGAACTTCGTACGCCACCTCCACGACATCCGCGCCCGGCTCGAAGAAGGTCAGTTCGAGGAGATGGGCGCGGCTCTCCGCGAGTATGACGTCGACGTTACGCAGGACCTCGTCCAGTTCCGGGGGCAGCTCGAACTTCGACAGATCGGTGGCCATAATACTCCTCCCTCGAGTAGATACGCAGGTATGCGGCTTGAAAGATAGTGTACGCGAAGTCGGCCTTCTTGGGAAGAGGGTGGATGGAGAACGGCGGACAGTCGTGGCGGAGAGCTATGCAGTCAGTCGACGAGAGCGGGTCCCGGCACGCGTGAGGCGAAGCGACGAGATCTCGTCACGGATCGCCTCCAGGTGCCGATGCAGCACCGCACGGCTTATGCGCGTCCGGCGGACGACCTCCTCACGTGTACGATCAAGGGCCTCTCGCAGCGCGGGGATCTCGCGGGCACCGTCGGGATCGTGCGCCCGGTAGAGGGTTTCGAGCGGTTCGATCGTCCGCTCGAACGAGGCGATCTCGTGGACGATGGCACGCTCCATCTCGACGTGAAACTCGAGAGCCTCGCCCGGCTCCGTTTCCGCGTTCTCTCGTCCGTGGCGTTCGAGCTCGTCGAGGTAGCGGCGGAAGCGGTCGCGCTGACGCTCCAGCGCGGCCTTGAACCGCCGCATGATGGCGACACGCTCATCGAATTCGGCTCGGGTGAGATGTTCCATGGGATCTATCCCGCGATATTGACGCCGTTCTGGTTCCTGCCCTGAACGGTGGTCGTGGGTACGACCTGGTTCCATGCCTCACGAAGCTCGCCCATCATCGAGCGGACAGCCCGCAACGGCTCCGGATCCTTCTTGAGATTTGCCTCCATGAGCTGCTCGTTGAAGAACCGGTAGAGCCCGAACAGCTTTGGCGCGAGCTCCCCGCCCTTTTCGAAATCGAGCGACACCATGAGCTCGGTGATGATATCCTGAGCCTTGAGTACAGCGGTGTTGATCAGATCGAGCTGCCTGGTGCCCGACTCGATATGCTCGATGGCCGCATCCATCTGCCGGATTGCTGCATCGTAGAGCATCAGGATCATCTTCCCGCCGCTCGCCGTGCGTACCGCGGTCTCCTTGTACGCGCTGACTGAACTGGCTCGTAAGGACATAGTCCCTCCCCTTATCTGAATATCGACGAATCCGTCGCGTTCCTGAACGCTATTGCGCGTGCTCGATCAAGGTACCCACCGGCACGATGTCGTAGCCGCGACCGATGAGCGCATTGATCAGCACATCAAGCCGCTGGAACAGGTAGTCGTCGCGGCCACCTCTCGCCTCGTCGGGCACGCCTACCCGCATGGACACGATTGAGCCGGGCTGTGCCAGACCGACGATTCGCTCCACCAGGTCTGCTGCCGGCATGTACAGCCGGCTCACACCCTCATCAGTCCTTCTCGCGACCCAGTCAAGGCTGTCAACGTCGCGCCCCACGTAGAGGTAGTTCGCCTGTTCGCCCCCCGCGATGATCTCGTCGCTCACGTGATAGTAGGGGGCGTGCCAGATCAGCGACAGCTCACGGCCGGTTGCCCGGAAGAACTCGTCTTCGGTGCGTGCGAGACCTTCCCGGATGAACTCAGGTGTAATCCGGAATCGTCGGTCGGACAGGTCCACATGAGCGAAGAAGAGCGACCCGACTTCGTGCCCGGCGCCCAGGATCTCGTTCAACGCCGCCGGATGCCTCCTGATGAACTCGCCATTGACGAAGAATGTGGCCTGCAAGTCGTAGCCGGCGAGCGTCGTGAGAATCTCGGTCAGCCCTTCGACGTTGTCGATCGCGTCGAACACGAACGCAATCTCGCGCCGGCGGATCCTCGAGCCGTGCGTGAAGTACCTGTGGTCCACCGGCTCCTCTGCGCCGGGGAACGGCTCGTAGGCCCGGTCGGGCGGCGGGAAAAGGCGGCTCGTACCTGCGCCGGTTACTCGACGAACCATCACAATAGTACGATAGCCCCCGGCGCTCAAGGTTTCAAGAAAGACGCGGAATCGTCCGGAGGTCACCCGCTTGCGGGAAGCGAGATCGGTGTCATGCGGAACCCATCGACCGTCGTATACGTAGGTCCGCCCGGAGGAACGGGCGGCGACAAGGCCGTCATCGTCAATCGAATGATCGTCGGCCTGCGAAAGCGTCACGAAGCGACTGCGCCCGGAGTCCGGCTCGATCACGTCTATCGTGGCCCGACTCCCGACGACGAGCCGTTGCGGGTCGAGCCAGAC
>SKZO01000363.1 GCA_007127335.1 Spirochaetales bacterium
GAGATCGACGCGGCGCTCGCCGCCGGACGCACGGCCGTGTGCTACACGACACGGCGGCGGCTCGAAACGGGCGCGGCCGGGTTCCTCGAGGCGGGGCGGCTCATCATGGACGGCATGTGCCGGATCATCGGCTCGCTCGAGCACGACCCCGCCTGGCTCATCGCGAAGGGCGGCATCACGAGTATTGAGATGGCGCGCACGGCGCTCGGCGTGACACGGGCGACGGTGCTCGGGCAAATCCTTCCCGGTGTCCCCGTGTGGAAGCTCGGCCCGCAGGCGCGGTGGCCGGGGATCCCCTACGTGGTATTCCCCGGAAACGTCGGTGACGAGCGAGCGCTCCTGCGGGCGGTCGGCACTCTGTCGGGAAGTGAGGTGAGCGATGAGTGATGCAGGATTCGTGGGACTCGGGATCATGGGCCTGCCCATGGCAGGCAATCTCGCGAAGGGCGGGACGGTATGCGGCTACGACCTGCAGGAAGAGCGACGGCGGCTCGGCGAAGGCGCGATCGAACCGGTGTCGTCGCTCGAGGAGATCTGCCGGCGCTGCGACACGGTCTTTCTCTCGCTCCCCTCTTCGGCCGCGGTCCGCGAGGTGTGCACCGGCGAGGGCGGGCTCCTCGATCTCCTGCCGAGCGGGTCGCTCGTCGTGGACACGAGCACGACCGAGCCGGGCGTGAGCCGCGACGTCGCGCGGACGCTCGCCGCCCGAGGCATACGATTCCTCGACGCGCCGGTCAGCGGCGGCGAGCAGGCAGCGAAGGACGGCACGCTTTCGTTCATGGTGGGCGGTGACCAGAAGACCTTTGACGAGGCGGCGCCGCTGCTCGATCGGATGGGATCGTCGGTCGTGCGGGTGGGCGACGTGGGCGCGGGCGAAGTTGCGAAGCTCGTGAACAACCTCATCGTGGGGATCACCTTCGCCGCCGTGGCCGAAGGCTTCTCGCTCGGAACCCGGAGCGGCATCGACCCGGCTGAGCTCTACAGTGCGATCCGGGGCGGCTGGGCCGGCTCGCGCGTCCTCGAGGTTGCCGCGCCGGCGATGCTCGCCGGTGACTTTACCCCGGGCGGTACCGTCGACATCCACTGGAAGGACCTGGGGTACGCGCTCTCGCTCGCCAAGGAGACCGACGTGCCCACCCCCATGACCGCGCTCGCCCACGAAGTCTTCAAGGCCGCGCGCGCAGCGGGCCTTGGGGGAGAATCGCAACCGGCGGTGGTCAAGCTCTGGGAGTCGCTCGGACAGAAGTGAGCCGAGCCTCACGCAGGCCGTCGCCGACGCGCCGCCGCTCGACTCATCGGCGAGCATTCGGCACAATGGAAGGCAGGAGTCTCCATGAAGGCGAGAAGTCTCTGGTACACCGCACCACGAACGGTCGAGCTGCGCACGGTTGACCTTCCCGAACCGGGGCCGGGCGAAGCGCTCGTGGAGGTGAGCGTCTGCGGCATCTGCACCTGGGATCTCTTCATCTATTCGGGCGGGTTCCAGGACCATCGGCCGTACCCGTTCTGCTTCGGACACGAAGGAATCGGGCGGGTCGTTGCCTGCGGACCCGGCGTCGATCTGCCGGAGGGGCAGCGCGTTGCCCTGCGCGAGGCCGGACAGATAGGCGCAGCGGGAACCGGACACATGGCCGAATACTCGATCCAGCACGCCGCGTCGCTCATCCTGCTGCCGGAGGATGAGATCCCGGACCACGAGTTCATGATCGAGCCGGCCGCGTGCTGCGCCAATGCGCTCAACATTTCGCCGGTTCGGCCCGGGGAGCGCGTCGCACTCGTTGGGGCCGGGTTCATGGGCGGCATCCTGCTCCAGCTCATCGGCACCGGTGCGGCCAGGGAGGTCGTCGTGTTCGAGCGCCGCGACGAGGCGATCGCCCACGCCGAGTCGTGTCACTGCGACACGCCGCTTCGGATCGTCGACACGAGAGAGAAACCGGCCAGCGGCACGTGGCTGGAGACGGAGGGACCCTTCGATCTTGTCGTGGAGGCAACGGGTACGGAATCGGGATTCCGGATCGCCGACAGCCTTGTCCGGCGGGGAGGAAGGTTCGTCATCTTCGCCTGGCACCACCATCCCTACGAGTTCGACTTCGGCTCCTGGCACGAGCGCGGTCTGACGGTCCACAACTCGTCGCTTTCCGAGTCGTGGGACATGACCCGATGCTTCGAGCAGGCGGGCGCGCTCATCCACGCCGGGCGGATCGACCAGTCGGATCTCGTCACACACGTAGGCCCGCCGGAGTCAGCGAAGGAAATCTACGAACACGGACTCGCCAAGACCGACGGCTATATGAAGGGCGTCATCCGGTGGCGCGCCCTCTAACTACCATGTGAGCTCAAAGGCCTCGTACCACTCGAGCTCGGACACCGCGAACCTCACCGTCTCACGCCCGGCGGACCAGGTGAACGGCACCTGCCCGCCGTCGCGAACCCGGGTGATCTTCGCGGGCTCCCCCGCAGCCTCGACCTCCACCTCCAGACCGCGAAGACGCGGCGGAGCAAAGTAGCTCGTCCCGAAGTGCCCGCCGTTGTTCACGAGGTGCACGACCTGCGACGTGCCGCCCTCGTCCGCCCGCCGTGAGCGGGTCACCATCACCGTGGGCGGGAGGTTTTTCTCCGCGACCGGCAGCCGCGCGACCGACCGCACGACATCGCGAATGAAGTACAGCGCATTGTCGTAACCTTCCCGGTGGTAGAACCTGCCGGGTAGCCAGGGAAGGTGGATTCCGCAACCGGCCCCGAAAGGATGGACGACGAGACCGGGAAGCCCGGTGACCGTCTCCCAGTAGCAGAGCTCCGGCGGACCGGAACGATGCGGCGGAATCAGCCGCAGCCGCCCGGCTGCCGACTCGTCGTAGTCGGCGAAGAGAAACGAGTCACCGGGGTAGACGAGATCGCGGTCGCCCATTGACGGGAAGTCCGCCGCGTGAGTGATCTCGAGCAGCGCGGAGCGCATGTCTGTTCTCGTCAGGCGGCGACGGACGATCCCCAGACAGCCGAGCGCGCACGAGCCGCGTTCCTCGTATTCGCCGTCGCCAAAGCCGGTCTCGTGCGTCGCGATGACGCTCGCGCCGGCGCGCGCCGCCTGATCAACGGCCGCAGCCTCCTCGTCGCTGAGACAGCGGACGTTCGCGAGCACGATGCCCCGGTACCCGCTCAGGTCGACCGCGGCAAGTCGACCGCGATCCACGGCATCGAAGAGCACGTGGTTCTCCGCGAGCAGGCGGAACCATCCGCGGTACTCGTCCTGATCGTCTCCGCGAACGAGCAGGACGTCGGAGTCCGGGCGAAGCCCTTGGTAGGTCGAAGCGTGTGCCTCGTGGAACCTGAAAACGCGTCTGACCGGCTCGTAGCCGCTACGGTCGCGATGGTCGTCCAGCCGGCCAATCAGGTAGTAGTCGAGCCCGCCGCAGAAGGCGAGGCTCTGGTAGAGCCGCAACTCCTGCTGCGCCGGGGAGACCGCGACGTGCCTCGCAGGGAACCCCAGGAAGTCCACCGTCGCGTTACTCGCGACCCATCCGGGCCATCCGGTCACCGTCACGCTGGTATTGTCCGCCGCGCTGTACTGCCAGTGCGGCAGCGGCCTGCCGATCTCCGTGTTCGACTCCCCGCGCGCGAAGCCCTCCCCGTCCACGGTGTTCCGGTCGATCGCAATATCCGGCCGCATC
>SKZO01000414.1 GCA_007127335.1 Spirochaetales bacterium
CGCCGGTCGAGGCGGCCGTGCGGGCAGGGGTCGACGTGGTCCTGCCCAAGCCCACCGCCGGCACCGTGTGCGATGCTCACGCCATCGTCGAAGCGGTGCGCGAATCGGGCCGTTTCGTGGGCGTTGATTTCCACAAGCGCGAGGACCCGGTGACGAAGGAAGCGCGCTCAAGGTATGCCTCCGGAGCCTACGGAACACTCCAGGCCGCGCAGTTCCAGATGCTCGACAAGCTGCTCGTCAGCGATCCGAACCATTCGCCCCGGTTCTTCGCCTCTGAAGACTTCGCGCGGCGCAACAGCCCCGTGAGTTTTCTCACCTCTCACATGGCGGATGCCTTCATGTTCGTCACCGGCCTCAGACCGGTGGAAGTGCGCGCGATCGGCTACTCGCAGAAGCTTCCGTCGCTCGAGCCGGTCGCGGTTGCCGGGTACGACCTCGTCGACACAACGGTCCTCTTTGAGAGAGGCGTCATCTGTCATATCGTTACCGGATGGACCCTCCCCAACGCCGCCGACTGTCTCACCGTCCAGACCGGCCGGCTCCTGTTCACCGACGGGATGGTCGACCTTTGGCAGAACCACTACGGATACCGGGAGGTCACGACGTCCGGAATCGACAACCGGAATGTGCTCTTCAGGAACTTCGAGCCGGGCGGGCGGGTGAGCGGGTACGGCATCGACTGCCCGGGACGGATCCTCGAGAACATCGGCCGGTTTCGAAGCGGCGCGATGGAGACCGACGAGCTGACCGACCTGCTCTCACCGTCGACGCTCGGGTTCTACACGACGCTCCTGTGCGAATGCGCTTCGGTCTCCCTCGAGCGCGGCTCCCGGCCGGAGAGCGGCGTTGTCGCAGGCGCGCTCGTCGACGTACAGACGCTGCTCGCCGATCGGCTCGGGCAGGAGGCGGCACGCAGCTACTACCGGTAACCGCGGCCGCCGTCGCGCCGTCGTTCAGCGTCGGTCCGAAAGCACGAGCCGCAGGATCGCCTCAATCGTATAGGTACGTCCTGCCTCGAAGTGGAACTCCTGCTCGATCCTGAGCCCCCCTGAGACAATCGCGATCCTGTGGTAGCCCGGGTCGACCTCTATGCGGGTGTGTCGCTGCAATCGGTCGTCGAGGTAGAAGTCGATCAGTCGCCACGGGTCGCGCACCCGGTCGTTCAGGAACTGCGACGGAATCTCGAGCAGGATCGTCGCGCGCGGAGGCACGAGGACCGCGTGGACCGTCTGGTTCGAGTCGAGCGTGACGCGCGTGCGCCACGTCTGGTACCCGCGTGCCTCCACCTCCACCGTGTACGTCCCGGGGCGCAGCGTGAGCGTCGCCGGCGTCGTCTGCCGCTGGCGCACGCCGTCGATCCAGATTTCGGCGTTCCGCACGTTCGATGTCACGGTGAGCCGGTACGAACGCACCGCCGGCGGCCGAGCCGAGTTCCCGAAGGTACCGCTCTGCGCGGCGACGGCCGCCGCGCCCGCAAGAAGTACGAATGCGACGATCGCAAGCCGTACGCCGAACCCGGTGTGGCACCCCTTACTTCCCATTGTCGGCCTCCATATTCACGACGTAGTAGTCACTGTCCGGGGAGACGCTTCGGATCTGGTCGGTCGAGTTGACCAGACTCTTGTGGAGCAGGATCTGGTAGTAGTTCTTGTTGTCGTCGGTCCGGAAGACCGGGATCCGGGCGACGCTCAGGCCCTTGATGTGGGTCTTCTCGTCGATCGGGAACGAGGCGATCCGGGTGTTGTCGTTGTCGTAGATGTTCACCGTCGGGCTCCCCGCGTCGGAGACGGTGCCGCTCCTGCCGTAGACGTAGACTTCCATCACGCCGACCCAGGCGTACCATCTGCCGGTCGGCAGCGCGTTCGCGTTCGACGGGTCCGTCTCAAAGTCGTCGGGGTCGACGAGCGTCCCGTACTCAAAGGGGATGTCGTAGACCCGGATGATCTCGGTTCGGCTCCTCGGCGCTTCGAAGACGACGTTCTCATCCGCGCTTCTGCGGTTGCCGGCGTGGACTCGTGCCCGGTTCGCGCTCCCGTCCTCGGGGAAGAACCCCGGATTTCCCACGCTCGGTGCGTCGTAGGCATCCTGGATGCCGAAGTACCGGGGCACCTCGCCGCTGTCAACCGAGGACCCATCAGGATCGGGATAGGTCAGGTAGAGGTCGAGGTTGACGTCGCTGTTGCTCCAGACCAGCTCGATCGACAGGTCCGCGGGTTCCGGCGGCGCAGGGCCGTACACGTGGATCTCGCAGGCGGCGAGCACGAGTACGATGATGGCCGCCGGGGCGACCATGCGCAGGATTCCTCTCATTGCACCTCTCATATCGTCTCCTTGCTGAGGTTCTGACGTTCCCTCATTCAACACCATCGATCCGCGCAGGTGTTACCGGAAATCGCGGCCGTGCTCACGAATATAGACCAACGAGGCGCGTTTTCCACGGAAGCCGAGGGGGGTATACTGCGCTCGAGAGGAAGCATGGCATACGAAGTCGAGATGAAGGCGTGGGTCGACGATTGGGATGCGATGGAGAGGACGCTGCGCAGCCGCACCGCCTTCGTTCGCGAGTTCCGCAAGGAGGACCAGTACTTCCTGGTAGACGCGGAGTATACGGGCGAAGCTTCGGCTGAGCCTTCCGCGGGGCGATGCGCAGAGAGCCGCCGTTCGCAACGCGGGTTTCGCCTTCGCGTGGAGGGGGAGGGCGCCTGTGTCACCTTCAAGCGGAAACGGCTGCACCGCCAGGCGGAGATCAACGTCGAACGCGAGTTCCGGGTCGACGACGGGCAGGCCTTCATCGAGCTGATGCAGCGGATCGGGCTCGAACCCGAGTTTGCGAAGGTCAAGGAGGGTCTGCAGTTCGAGTTCGCCGGTTTCGTCATCGAGCTCGTGCACGTCCGGGAGCTCGGAGACTTCCTGGAGGTCGAATACGTCGACGACGGCTCCCGGGAGCATGCTGATGACGCGGCCCACGAAGCCGCGGCACGACGGATAGAGGCATTTCTCCACGACTGCGGCGTCGATCCCGGCCGCATCGAAACCGAGCCCTACATGAAACTGCTCCGGCGCGCCCGCTCGGCGGCTACCTCCGCAGACCGAGCGCCGTGAGCTGTTCGCGGCAGGCGGCCAGATGGCTGCGGGCCGCCTGGTCCCACCGGTAGAGGTGCGAGGCGAAGAAGGTCTCTTTCGCGACCATGGGCCGGCGGCGAACGACCTTGCTGCGGTGCAGGAGCTCGTCCTTGAGCCAGCTCAGTTTGTCAACCGTTGACTCGAGTTCGACCTCGAACGCCGTCTCAGACCATCCGGCCGGCGGATCGAACGCCTCCTTGCGCCAGCGCAAGCGGCTGAAACGTTCGATCGAACACTCGATGATGAAGTTCTCCGCACGGGAGTCACGCGCGTACTCCGCCGGACCAAGGATATCGTCCAGACGCGCGATCACCAGCGCTTCGTCGGCGAAGCTGCGTCTGTTGTACGTTGCCAGATACCGGTAGATTCTGCCGGCGGCGAGAAGAAACCGCTCTCGGTTGTCGACGCGGTCGTGCGGTGCCTCGAGGCGCGGATCGTGCCAGACCGCGTCCACGGCATCCGGATCCCGGCGCGCCTGCGCGTGCCCGATCGGCGGAACCGGCGAATC
>SKZO01000208.1 GCA_007127335.1 Spirochaetales bacterium
GATCACCGCGAGCGTGATCTTGCTCGCGCTCAAGCCCACGCCGAGCAGCCGATCCCAGATCGAGGGGCCGGCCACCACCCGAACGAGGCTGCCGACCGTGGAGACACCAATCAGCGCGAGCGCCGCGAGGTAGAACCCTGAAATCACGCGTCGGTCTCCCCGCGGGCGCGCCTTCTGCGGCTGTGCGGCTCGAAAACCCGTTCAAAGCTCCCCTTGATCATCTCGGCCGCCTCGTCCGGGTCGGTGGTCAGGCATTCGATCCAGATGACCTTGAAGGTCCCCTGCTTGTGGTCGATCGTGACCGTTCCCGGCGTCAGGGTGATCGCGTTCGCGACCAGGACGCCCCGGAAAGGATCGGTGATCCTGCTCGGGAGGTCGACAACGCCCACGTTGATCCTGCCGGTGAGCGTCACGTGCATCGCGTGCACGCCGGACTTGAAGATCTCCGCGAGCAGCACGAACACGTAGCGCAGCGCGGTCAGCGGATTGAGCCGGAACACTTCCTCGTACCGCGCCTTGAGCAGGTAGCGGTTCGTGACGAAGATCGCGAGCCCCGAAAGTACGAGCCCCTCGACGATCGTCCGCAGTGAGTACGACTCCTTCCACACTGCCCACACGAATATCAGTACACCCGTGAGAACGAGCAGTCCGGGAATGTTGGCGTTCCGCTCCTCGCTCAACCTCTGTCCTCCGTCGCCCGCGACCGGTAATAGATACCCATAATCTGACGGAAATGGAAGGGTTCGATCTCGCCCCTTTGACCGCCGTCGAGACGCCCGCTATCCTTGCCAATCATGTCGCAGAGCGAATCGCCGTTTCGCCTCTCATCGTTCGTCCTTCCCTTCTACGTCCCGGCGTTCATCTCGTCAACCGGCGCTGCCATGGTGATGCCCGTGCTCCCGCTCTACGCCCGCTCGCTCGGGGCGGGCATCGCCGCGACCGGCGTCGTCGTCGCGATGTTCGGGCTCGGGACGTTGCTGTGCAATGTACCGGCCGGTTTTGCGATCTCCCGGTTCGGCAAGAAACGCGCGATGGTCTTCTCGCTCCTTGCGGAGACGGCGCTCTGCGCTGTCGCCGCAGTCGCAGGCACGCCCGTGCTCCTCGGGCTCGCGGTGTTCGGGCTCGGCGCGGCCCACTCGGTCTTCTTCATCGCGCGGCTGTCCTTCTTCCGCGAGCTCGTCCCGAGCGCGCGCAGAGGCCGGGCGCTCGCGCTCCTCGGAGGCGAGTACCGGTTCGGCTCGTTCATCGGGCCGATCGTCGGGGGATTCGTCGCGGCGGGTCTCGGGTACGGGAGCGCCTTCCTGGGACACGCGCTCGCCTCCGCGATCGTGCTCGTCTTCGTGGTGATCTGGGTCCCGGCCGACAGCGGGCGACGCGCCGCACCGGAGGCGGCCGGCGTATCACGGGCTCTGCGGCGCTCGGTCCTTCGAATCGGCGCCATCCTCAGGGAGAACATCAGCGTATTCGCAACGGCCGGCAGCTCGATCGTCATCCTGCAGCTCGTACGGGCCGGGCGTCAGGTGATCTTCCCGCTCTGGGGAGACGCGATCGGGCTCGACGTGTCGCAGATCGGACTCGTCTTTGGCGTTATGTTCGCCGTGGAGACGGCGATCGTCTATCCCGCTGGGATCGTCATGGACCGCTTTGGACGAAAGCGCGCCGCCGTGCCCTGTCTGCTGATCGTCTCGCTCTCGCTCGCTTTCCTGCCGCTCACCACCGGGTTCGCCGGAGTCCTCGCGGTCGCGATCGCCTCCGGACTCGGCAACGGCATGGGGAGCGGCATCAACATGACCCTCAGCACAGACTACGCCCCCCGGCAGAACCCGGGTGAGTTCATTGGAGTATGGCGGATGGTCGTCGACTCCGGGGCGACCGCAGGCCCGGTTCTGATCGGCGGAATCGCCGACATCTTCACGCTGGGAACCTCGCCTGTCGTGATCGCGGCACTCGGACTCGTGGGAGCGGCGATCATGCAGTTCACCATGAAAGAGACGCTGGTGCGTGCCGAACCCCGGTCGCGCACCTGACAGCCGGGGAGTGGTGCGAAAAAAATGGCCCTTCCCGTTCGGGAAGGGCCGAATGCAGTCGCTTACCGGTTTGCTCAGGGCGAGGCAAGCGATCCGTCTACGACGTAGACGATGCCGTTTGACGCAGCGATCTCATCCACAACGGCGACCTCGCCGTTGAGCATGACGGTGTCGTTGTCCATGGTGACGTCGATTCGCTCGCCGTCCACGGTACGGAACCATGTGATCAGCTCGATCCGATGCTCGGTAGGGATTCCCATGGCCACGTGTGCGTTGAACATGTCAACGATTTCGTCAGCCGTGAGCTCCGTCGGGTCAATGCCCTCGAGAACATCGTCGTGCGGGACGAAGAACGCAAGGGTGCTCTCGTCGAGGATCTCGGCGAACTCCGGCAAAGTGCCGAAGTACGCGTACGCCTCGGTCGTATGGTCCTCCTGCGTGATTACCTCGAGCACGGTGTCGTCACCGTCGCCCGGGCGAACCTGCGCGGCCGCGGACATTACCAACGCCGTGGCGATCACACCAACCAGAATTACATCTCTCACTCTCATAAACTCCCTCCTCGAAGTTTGGTCTGGTCTTCTAGAACCTATGGAGGACCCCCCGGGGCCATTGTCAACCCAGTGTCAGAATTGTGTCAGAATCGTGCAGACAATGAAGCACACCGGCTGCGGTGAACGACGGGGACGAACTCACCGGCGCGCCCGGTCTGCCGGAGCGCCGGAGCGCCGATTCTTTTTGACGACACAGAGGTTCCGTGCTATACTTCAAGTGTGGATGTCAGACATCATCTTGGCAGTGAGGAGGATGAGATGAACGAACCGCCTGTGGGTAACCGCCGGGAAAACCGGCCTTCCAACTCAGACTTCAGGGCATGCGCCCAATAGAGATGTGATGCCCGTCTGACCGGTGCTTCCGGTCACATACGAGGCTCATCAAACGGCCGGTAGTGAGTACCGGCCTTTTTTTTGCCCCTTTTGACACGACGCGAAAAAACCTGTACTACGTCGCTACGTGTTCCGTCCTAAGCTGATCTCTTCGTTCAGGGATTACTCGCTCCGCCAGTTTCTGACCGACGTCTTCTCCGGGATCATCGTCGGGGTGATCGCGGTGCCGCTCTCGATCGCCGTTGCCGTTGCCTCAGGGGTCACCCCGCAGCAGGGGCTCGCCGCGGCGATCATCGCCGGAGCGGTCGTCGCGCTTCTTGGCGGCGGGCCCGTCCAGGTCTCAGGTCCCACGGGCACCTTCGTTGTCATCGCCTACGCGATCGGTTCGCGGTACGGGTATGCCGGACTCGCGATTGCGACCGCGATGGCCGGCGGGATGCTGATCATCATGGGCCTCGCGCGTTTCGGCCGCGTGATCCAGTACGTGCCGTACCCGGTCGTCATCGGCTTCTCATCCGGAATCGCGACGGTGATCCTCGTGTCGCAGATCGGCGACCTGCTCGGCATGTCGATCACCGGCGCGCCCCCCGATGTTCCGGGACGGATCGCCGCGTACGCCTCCTCGCTCTCGCAGATCCGGCTCGGCGATACCCTCATATCTCTCGCGACGATCGGTACCCTCGTCGGCTGGAAGCATGTGTCGCAACGGGTTCCCGC
>SKZO01000283.1 GCA_007127335.1 Spirochaetales bacterium
ACCGCCTCAACATCCGACTGGTCCAGGGGCACCTGTCCGGGATTCCCCATGATCCAGATCAACTCCACCGCGTCCGTTGCTGCTTCGCCCGCACCACCTGCAAAAAGCGCGAACGGCACGAGGAGCATGACGACAAACGCGACGATCGACACTGCACTACGCCTACTCATATTTCGGCCTCCTTGATAGATTCGTCCGCCGGCCGTACAGCCGGAATGAACGCCGTCACACCCTGCCGAGCTCAGCCCTTTACCGCACCGACGGTCAGGCCGGACACGAAGTACTTCTGGAAGAACGGATACGACAGGGCAATGGGGATCACCACGACCATGACGATCGCCATTCGCGCCGACTCCGCAGGCAGCCTGGAAGTATCCTCACCGCTGAGGAACTGCGCGCTGCGCGTGAGAAACTGAAGACTCCGGTCAATGCTCACCAGCACATACTGCAGGGGATACATGTGCTGGTGCGTCGATTGAATGTAGATGAGCGTACTGAACCAGTCGTTCCAGTACGCGAAGGAGAGGAAGAGCCCGATCGTCGCCAGGGCGGGCAGCGAGATCGGGACGATGATCCGGTAGAAGATGAGATGCTGAGAGGCTCCGTCGATCTTCGCTGACTCGATCACCGAGTCCGGAATCGTCTGCTGGAAGAAGGTCCTGAGGATGATCACATAGAAGGATGTCACCGCGAGGGGAAGGATCAACGCCCAGTAGGTATTGCCAAGGTTCAGCAGCCGGGTGTTGATCAGGTAGGTGGCCACCAGGCCGCCGTTGAAGAGCATGGGGATGAAGATCAGCCACGTCATGTGCTTGCGGAATCGGTACGAGCGCCTCGAGAGGACGTATCCCATAGTGGAATTGAGATAGAGCCCGATCACCGTCCCGACCACCGTCACGCCTACCGAGACGAGAAACGCCCTGCCCACGAGCTCGCGCAGGACGTAGAGATACTCGTACGCACTGAGCGTCCATTCGGTGGGGACGAACCGGTACCCCATGATCTGAATTGATTCGTTCGACGATAGCGAGATGATGAGCACGAATATCACCGGCACGACGCAGATGGCGGCGATCAGAATGAAGAGGAACGAAAACACGATATTGACAGGGACAGAGATCCGGTTGAGCCTCGCAGCGACCTTCGGCAGCCTCCGAATGGTTACGTCATCGTTGGATGTCAAGGTATCGGCAGCCATGCTCTACAGACCTCCCTAGAAGAGCGAATTGTCCGGGTCGAGCTTCCGCACGACGAAGTTTGCGCTGACGATCGTGACCAGGCCGAACACCGACTGCATGAACGCGGCCGCCGAAGAGAACCCGATGTTGTTCACCGTCATGAGTGCCTTGTAGACGTAGACATCGATCGTCTGCGTCACCGAAACCAGACTGCCCGAATCCCTCGGCACCTGATAGAAGAGGCCGAAATCGGTGGAGAAGATGCGACCGACCGAGAGGATGAAGAGGATCGTCATCACCGGCTTGAGCATGGGCAGCGTTATGCGCCACACCTGCTGCCACTTGGACGCCCCGTCGATCACCGCGGCCTCGTACAGCTGGCCGTCAATCCCGGAAATCGCGGCGAGATAGAGCACCATCCCGTACCCCATCCCCTTCCAGAGGTTCGTGAACACCAGGATGAAGGGCCATGGACGCGGGTTCAGGTACCACTGCAGCTCCTCCATCCCCAACGACAGAAGCACTCGATTCACGAGACCGCGGTCGACGCTGAGAAACGAGAACACGAAGTAGCTCACCACGACCCAGGAGAGGAAATGCGGCAGGAAGATCATCGTCTGACAGACTTTGGCAAGGCGGGTCGAATGAAGCTGCGAGAGCATGATCGCGAGGGTGACGGGGACGAGAATGCCAAGGACGATGAAGGCGGCGTTGTACAGGAGCGTGTTCCGGAACATGATCGCCGGGTCCGGTGTGGCGAACAGGAACCGGAAGTTGTCGAACCCCACCCACTCGCTGCGGAGCAGGCTGACGATGAAATTGGTTCCCCGGATCGGCCGGTACCGCTTGAACGCGATGATGATGCCGAACATCGGAAGATAGGTGAAGAGGATGTACCACACGGTCGTCGGTAGCGCCAGTATGGTCAGCTCGACGTCGTCCTTCGTGGTCTTGCGTTTCACTCCCAAAGCAACCCCATTCCCTCTAGGATCCCACCATCCGGTGCATGGGCGAAGTAAAAAAGCGAGATATTTGCTATGCGGTAGTGTAACATGACCCATCTGCCCGGTAAAGGAAAATCGTCCGGGCGGCCACGGTTGGGAGGTACTGCATGGGGCATCGTGATGAGGCGAGGCGGTTTGTCGAATCCGAGACCCAGTTCCAGCTGGGATTCCTCGTCACCGAATCGAGCCATCCGGCAACGAGAGATCTGGACCGGACCTTCACCCGCTCCACCCGGGAAGGCGTGAAGCAGCTCCTCCTCGTCGACGAGGACATCGCCGCGGCGTGTCCTGCTCAGCTCGAGTCCGTGGAATTCCGTCGGCTCGCGGAGGCACTGCAGGGAGCTGCGGCCCAAGGCCGGATGATCGTCTTCTCCGGGTGCGGATCGACGGGCCGGCTCGCGGTGCTTCTCGAGTCGATGTGGCGCCGCTTCTGGCAGAAGGCGGCAAGGGCGGGCGTGGCGCCGCCGCGGTCGGATACGGCCGGACGGGTTCGCGGGATCATCACCGGCGGAGACCGGGCGCTCATACGATCGGCCGAGAGCTTCGAGGATTACCAGGAGTTCGGCCGCGAGCAGACGAGAGAGCTCAGCCTGGAGGAGGGCGACCTCTTCATCGCGATCTCCGAGGGCGGGGAGACCTCGTCGGTGATCGGAAGCGCGCATGAAGCCCTTGCGCGCGGATGCACGGTGTTCTTCCTGTACAACAACCCGACCGAGCTGCTCGTCGAGCGGGTCGAGCGCAGCCGCGCGCTGATCGCGGACGCCCGCGTCACCTGCGTCGATCTGACGACCGGACCGATGGCGCTCTCCGGCTCGACGCGAATGCAGGCCACGACCGCGGAGCTTTTGTTCGTCGGCGCCGCGATGGAAGCCGCGGTGTACGAGACGCTCACGGCAGGGCAACTGCACACGCTCGGACTCGAAACGACGACGGGGGCCGGCTGGTGCCGTGACATACGCTCGCTGCTGACTGCGCTGAGCTCAGACGCGAGTATCGAGGTGCTGGCGCAGATGGTGGAGGATGAGGCATCCTCGTACGAACGCGGCCGGATGGTCGCCTACGCCGCCGACAGGTTCCTGCTCGACATTTTCGCCGATGTCACCGAACGCACGCCCACCTTCTCGATTCCGCCGCTGAAGCGGCTGCTGACGATGGGCTCGGCACCCGATCCGTGGGCCGTGGCGTACCACCCGTGGCTCCGGGGCCCGGAAGCGTGGACCGCGATGCTCGGACGCGAACCGGTCGGCTTGAGATGGACCGACGACACGTACCGCAGACTCGGCGCGGATCACCTGGCGGGAAACCGTCCGCCGCTCGACGAGAGGGAGATCCACGAGTACCCGGTGGGAGCCGAAACACCTGAGCTCTACCGGGAGTCGCTCGACCTGATCGTACGGGTGACGGCGAATGGGGGCTTCCGAGCGGAATCAGA
>SKZO01000191.1 GCA_007127335.1 Spirochaetales bacterium
GCGGCGAAGGCACCCCGCAGTGGTACCTCGACAGCGTGGCGCTCAAGCGTCGCGGCACCGACCAGGAGATCGCAAACGCAGTCGTCTTTCTCGCGAGCGATCTCGCCTCGTTCATCACGGGGGCCTACCTGCCGGTCTGCGGCGGGACGGTGATGCCCGCCATATGAGATTCAACGCCTTTGACCCTGGCACGCTTCTGAAGGACGATCTCCAGAGCGCGCGACGAAATCATGAGAGGTGGTGGGCCGGCGAGGGGCTCGTCTTCTGGGTGACCGCCCTGCGCGACGGGGACCCGCGCGGTCGGGGCCCGGTGCGGAAACCCGAACCGCCGGCGGATCTCGAGGCGCGGTGGTACGGTCCGGAGTATCGTGCCGCCCAGGGGGAGTACACCGCGCTTTCGACCTACTGGGGAGGCGATGCCTTCCCCATCGCCTCCGGCTGGAGCGCCGCGGGGGACCTGGGGACTTTCCTGGGGTCGCGGGTGGAGCTCGAGACCGAGACCGTCTGGATGCACCCGACGATGGAGGATCCGGACGCAGTGTCGCGGATTCGACTCGATTCGCAGAACCGCTGGCTGAAACGGCACTACGAGATGGTGAAAACGATGGTCGAGCGAAGCGAGGGGCGGTACTACGTCGGCATGCCCGATCTCGCTGAGAACGTCGACGTGCTCGCCTCATTGCGGGGCACGGCGCCGCTTCTCATGGACATGATCGACCGCCCCGAATGGGTTGAAGGACGGCTGCGGGAGATCAACGAGGCGTACTACGAGGCCTTTGATCTGTTCTACGACCTCGTGCGCGACCAGGCCGGCGGGAACACCTTCGTCTTCTACCTCTGGGGGCCCGGGCGCACCGCGAAGGTGCAGTGCGACGCGTGCAGCATGTTCGGCCCGGACTTCTTCCGCCGCTTCGTCACCCCGACGCTGACCGAACAGTGCGACTGGCTCGACTACTCGATGTTCCACCTCGACGGCGAGTCGTGCCTGCCCAACCTCGACGCGCTTCTCGAAATCGAGCCGCTGCACGCGATCGAGTGGACGCCCTCAAAGCTCTCGGTCGGCGAGTCGGGCGGCATGCCCAAGTGGTACGACCTGTACCGACGGATCCTTGCCGCCGGGAAGAGCGTCCAGGCGATCGGCGTCGAGCCCGACGAGGTTATCCCGCTTCTCGACGCGTGCGGTCCTGAGGGCATGTACATCATGTGCCGTGCGCAGAGCGAAACCCAGGCGCAGGAGCTCGAGGAACGGGTGGCCAGGTATAGATAGGCGGGCAGCCTGCCGGCTGATTCGCTTGCGAGGGCCGCCCGCTTGCCGCCGAGACCGGTTGCTATGCCTGCGGCTCCGGCCCCGCTTCAGGCGTCGTGGTGATCCTGCGGTACGCAAGAAGCATGAAGATCGTGATGTATCCCGTGTAGAGCGCTGAGACGATCATCGTCAGGACGACACCGAGTACCGGGATCAGGCCCACGATCCCTCCCAGGATGCCGGAGAGAACCCCGAGCGCAATCAGCACGAGGAACAGGACGAAGGTCGCGCGGAAGTTGCCGGTGACGGTGCGAAAACTGCGCGAAAGCGCGTCAAAGGCATTTGCGTCGTCGACCATGACCGCGATGAGCGTGAACATCAGCAGGAACGCAATGATGATCCCGGGCAGAACCAGCAGGAGGAACCCGATCCCAACGAGGACCCCAACCAGAATGGAGGCGATAATGATCGCCGCGAGCCTTGAGACCAGCCTGGACCATCCCGCCCCTACCGTTGCCGGCTGGCCCTTGATCGCGAGGTCCGCCATCGCAACCGTCATCCCGTGAGCGAGCAGGTACACGATTCCAGATATCGTGGATACAAGGAACACCCCGCCCACCGCGGCGCCAAGCCCTGCCATCATCTGTTCGGGGCTCGCGGTCGCCGGATCGGCGGCGAGCCCGCTCAGCATGGGGATCGTCGATCCCACCGTGATCAGCGAGAACAGGACCGAGAACACGCTCGCCACCAGAAGCGGGACGAATATCAGGGGGTTCTTTCGTGCGATTTCATACGATTCTCTGAGTACTCCGGTTATGCTCATACATCTCCTCCCGGGCCGTGGGTCGGCCCATGTTCAGCATAGCTGGAGTTCGTGCTTCGGACAAGGCGGTGCCGGCGGGCGCCACTGGTTTTCAGCTTCCGCCTACCAGGCTCTCACTGCGGGAGGGTAATCGTGTACGATGTTCCTCGGTCGCCCTGAGCATGTACCGACGCTCCAATCTGATCCGCGAGAAGGTGAATGAGGCGCAGGCCGAAGGTCTCCGGAGCGTGGGCAGACACCGAGTCAGGCAGTCCGACGCCGTTGTCCGCACAGGTGAGTGTCGCGAGCTCTCCGTCGGTCTTCACCACGATCTCGATCCGCGGCGAGCCCACTCCGGGAAAGGCGTGTTTCATCGAGTTCGTGATCATCTCCGTGATCATGATCCCGAGCGGAGAGAGCGCCTTCGCGCTGAGTACGACGTCGTCGACGCGAATCACCGTCTCCACCGAGCTCGCCGACTCGAACTGCCGCATGATCTCCGTCACGAGTGACGGCAGGTAGTCGCGAAGGCTCATGTCGCGGTACTCGCCGGACTGGTAGAGCTTGTCGTAGAGTGTCATCATGGTCCCGACCCGGCTTGCCGCGTCCTGCAGGATCGTCGAGCCCGACGTGCCCTCCTGCGGGTCACCCTCCAGCGCGAGCAGGCTCCTGATCACTCCCAGGTTGTTCTTGACGCGATGGTGTGTCTCGCGCAGCAGGAGCTCCTTTTCGCCGAGCAGCTTGCTGATCTGCTGCTCGGCCTGTGTGCGCTCGGTGATATTCGTGTGCAGGACCACCGTTCGCGGTCCGTCCTCCGTAGTGAAGCGGCTTGCACGCATGAGGAACCAGCGCTGTTCCGACGCACTGTGGCACGGGTACTCCAGGGAGTAATCCTGTTGCTCTCCGGCGACAACCCGCGTGATACCGGGGTCGGCTTCCGGCCCGCCGTCGGTCAGGTAGTTCCGTCCAACGCCGTAGTCGGGCCAGGTGAGCCCATTGTCCCGCGCAAACTGCCGCCACGACTCGTTCACCATGAGGATCGTGCCCGACTCGTCAAGCACTGCGATACTGTCGGGGAGCGCGTCGATGACTCCGCGTACGAACCGCTCGAGCCTCTGCCGCGATCGTTCAGCGAGTTTGCGCGCCGTGATGTCCTGGTAGATCGCGAAGGCGTACCGCCGGCCGTCGACAAGCAGCGGAGCCCCGGTGATCGCGACGTCTATGAGCTGTCCGTCCTTGCGCCGGCGTACGGTCTCCCGGTACGCACGCGTACCGGTGAGGACCAGCCGGGAGAGCTCGGAACCGTCATCGCTCATCTCCCTGGGGACGATGAGATCGTTGACGAGGCGTCCTTCCGCCTCCGCCGGCTCGTATCCGAAGAGCCGTGCGAACTCCGCGTTTGACTTCCTCACGCGGTCCGTCTCGTCAACCATCACGACGGCGACCGGCGATTCGCGGAACAGATGCTCGAAGAGCGATCCATCCGCCCGTCCCGCGCCGGCAGTGTCTCCCGGGAGGTTGAAAGCAGGCTTGTCGTGGCTTTCCTGTGACATCGAGACTCCGGTTCCGTTGTACCGAGACGTGACCTGCGCGAGAGACGCCGGTATGGGCCCAGCAGGACTTGAACCTGCGACCAACGGATTATGAGTCCGCCGCTCTAACCAACTGAGCTATGGGCCCGCCGAACAGACCCCAAATGTGCCAAACCGCACGACGGCAGTCAAGATGGTCATGCTGAATAGGGGTTTTTATCTTGATAGCCTTTTTGCAATAAATGGAGCTATATTGAATCTCGAATGAACCCTTCGGTCCGCTTTCCCAGACTGGTGGCAGAGACGCTCGCGGGGCGTACCCTCGTTATTCCGGATTCACTCGACCGCCGGATCTCCCTGATCGTCCTCGCGTTCCGACGGCACGCGCAGCCGGCGGTCGACTCCTGGCTCGTACCCGTGGCGCGACGGTACTCCGATGATCCCGGTTTCTGCTGGTATGAGCTTCCCATGCTCGGCGGAGGATGGCGGACGATGGCGGGGTTCATCGAGAGCGGGATGAGATCGGGAATAGATCCGGCGGCGCACGATCGCGTAGCTACCTACTACGGAGACTCGCGTCGCGTGCGCGAGCTCCTGGGTATTGACGACCACGATACCGCCCATGCGTTCCTGCTCGACGAGGCCGGCCATGTGATCTGGTCCGAATCCGGGTGGGCCGGCCGGCATCGGATGGACGAGCTCTTCGTCCGGATCGACGGGCGGTTGACCAGGGCCAGAGCCGCGCAGTAGGGGCGCTCGACGCACTCACGGCAAGTGGATATGCTGCGGTATGCGTTTTTCGCTGCTTACGCTCAACCTCCACACGTGGCAGGAGGCGGACCAACTCGACAAACTCGACCGCATCGCGCAGTTCGTAGTCAAAGAGAACGTCACCTGCATCTGTCTCCAGGAGTGCGCTCAGTCACGGGACGCCGATTTGCTCGACGAGGGGCCGCTTCGGGCCGACAACACGGGACATCTCCTTCGCGAGCGCCTTGTCGCTTACGGACTGAAGTACAGCATGACCTGGGACTGTTCGCACTACGGTTTCGAGCGATACGAGGAAGGTTCGGCTGTACTCAGTCAGCTGCCCCTTCTCGGCTCATGCTCACAGTACGTGTCCGATTCCGAGGTGCTCGAGTCGACCCATTCACGGAGAGTGGTCATGGCGCGCCAGGCCGTCGGACCGGCCACCGTCATTGATGTCTACAGCGTTCATTTCAGTCCGCCCGCCGACGGACTCGAGGCACAGATCGACGCGCTCGTCGGGTTCGTCGACGCCACGCCAAAGGTGCTCGAGCAGATGAAACCGCCGCCGCCGAAGCGTCGCGGACCGCCGCGCAAGCGCGCCGTGACGGAGGATCCAACGGCCCTCACCCGTCTCGTCTGCCTGGCCGGGAGCTTCAATGTGACGCCTGACGAACAGATTCCCCGGTTGAAGGAGCGCGGCTACCTCGAGGCGAGTGCCGTTGCGAGGGACACGCGGGCCGGCACCGGCACCGTCGGAGATGGACGATGGGTCGACTATGTCTTCGTCAAGCCGGCGGTGAGACCCCAGTCCGCGTCGGTCGTGTTCCATGGAGGCGACCAACCACGAGTCAGCGACCACTATGGCCTGGTGGCCGAGTTCGAGGTGTGAGGGTCCACGGTGCCGCCGCTCGCTGAGAAGTGATCCGGGAAGACCGGAGCTTCGTCGGTGATGACCGGAACATCCGTGGGCAGGCGTTCGATGTAGGGAAACACCACCTGCATTGCGTCCCACGTGGCCGCATTGATCGCCTGGAGACCGGAAATCCCGCGTTCGACGAGTCGCTGTTCGGCCAGTGCTCCCGGGATCTCTGAGAGGTCTGTCGCGGGGCTTGCCACCGCGAACGACCAGTATGTTGCGTACATCTGGATAAAGGTGTAGACGCTCCTCGTCACGGCAAACTCTGCCTTGAGCGTGTGCTCGATACATCGGTGCGCAACCGGCCTTGCGATAGGGCTCTCCGCGTGCATCGCGAACAGGCCCTCCTCACTCCGCAGCGCGGTGCGCACGAGGCGGTAGAACTCACGGGTGTAGAGCATCCGTGACGGGCCGAACGGATCGGTCATGTCCATGATGATCGCGTCGTACGATCCGGGATGGGACGCTACCCAGGTACGTCCGTCCTGGAAGTGCAGCCGCACGCGTGAGTCGTCAAAGGCCCCTTGATGGACCGCGCTCAGGTGCTCCCTCGAGAAGGCAACAACCTCTTCGTCCAGCTCCACGAAATCGACCTGCTCGACCGGGTGCTTCAGTATCTCCCGCAGGGTCCCGCCGTCACCGCCGCCTATGACGAGCACCCGGACCGGATTCGGATGCGCGAGCAGAGGGTAGTGGACCAGCGGTTCGTGATACTGCCAGTCTCGCTTCTCGGCTACCTGGGTGATGTTGTCCAGCAGCAGCACCGTGCCGTACTCGTCGGTGCGCACGAGCTCGATCTCCTGGTACTTCGTCCTGCCGCGATAGAGGCTCTCCCTGATGGTGTAGAAGAACCCGTGATGGTCGTTCAGGTATTCCGTGAATATTCGGTTCTGCACTGAGCCTCTCCCTACAGATTCTGGCTTTCAAAGATCTCCTGGACTTCGGTCTCCAGCAGCCTTTTCACTTCGCTGAGTTTCCTGCCCTTCAGGCCCTCCGCCTCGGGTCCGAAGAGGTAGTCGTCCATGGCCAGGAGTTTCTTGCGCATCTTCGTGTGGAAGAGTTTTTCACTCACGACGTTGATGTCGTAGGCGCGGTATTCGCGCAGAACCTCTTCCGAGATGTAGTCCTGGATACTCGTGATGTCGTGGTCGATGTAGTGCTTGCGGCCGCTCGAATCGCGCGTGAACCCTCGAACCCGGTAGTCGAGCACGACGACATCCGAGTCGAACGACCGTATCAGGTGATGCAGGGCGTGGAGGGGAGAGATCATGCCGCACGTCGAGACATCGATATCCACCCGGAAGGACGCGAGTCCGGTTGCCGGATCGTGTTCCGGATACGTGTGAGCGGTGATGTGGCTCTTGTCCAGATGCCCGGTTATCTTTGTTTCGGGTACCGGGCTGGAGTGGTCCTCGCTGACCATCGCCGTGACGCTCGCACCGCGGGGGTCATAGTCCTGCGTGCTCATGTGCAGGAGTTTCGCGTCGATGATCTGCGTGACTTCCTCAATGATATCGCGGAGCCGTTGGGAGTTGTACGCTTCGTCTATGTACTCCAGGTACTCGATCTGAGACTCATGGGAGCGCGCGTAGCAGATATCGTATATGTTAAAGCTCAGGCTTTTCGTTAGATTGTTGAACCCCTCAAGCCTGATCTTCTGCCCCTTCACGTGTCTGAGCAATGGTCCTCTCCAGATGGGTGGTCCCGATACCCGTGAATATAGGGCACGGAGGCACGCACGTAAATACGGGCGCGTAGCGCCATCCATGGCCCAGTCAGTCGGCTGACCGGCTGAATAAACGTCCCGGTTGACCGCGTGTTGGCATTTCCGCGATGAGACGCTACACTTGTCGGCACGGGACCGCGGAATGAACGTGTTCAGGCCACTCGTCGTTGCGGCAGCCATCTCAGTCGTGCTGGCCGGCTGTGGCGACGGGCAGACGACAGCTCCTACTGCGGACGCTGAAGCGACCGCGATCCCTCAGCTGATTCCACGCGTGGCGTACCTCGTTGCGTTGTCCGGGGACGTTCAGGTCCAGGACACGACAGGCCTCGGGCAGGCTGAGCCGGGCGCGAGGATAGACGACGGGCGTCTTGTCATCGTTCCGGCCGGTGCTCAGAGCGACATTCAGTTCGGAGAGCTGGCGCTCGTGCGGCTCCATGGGCCCGCGCAGGCGGTCGTGCGGAGCCGGGCCGGCCTCACCAACCGGCCTGTTATGGAGATAGAGCTCCAGTCCGGTTCGCTCGCGGCAACGGTGGATGAGCTTTCCACTGCTGATGTCTTCCGCGTTCGTTCGCGGCGTGCGCTCTACGATGTGCGGGGTACCACATTCTACCTCCGCACGGACGAGGCAGACCGGCTCGCCGTGGAAGAAGGCGTGGTCGCGGTCCTGCCCCGGTCGCTCGATGTGCCTGCGCTTCTCTCCTCGGTGGGGAACGACGAGGTGATCCGCGAGGCGCTGTTCGCGATGGCGGACGCGGCTCCCACCGTCGCGGCCGGTCGGCGAGTCCGGGTGACCACGGGCGCCGTGGAGGCGAGCGAGCAGCTCTCCGTCGAGGTGGACCGGGCTGCGCGATTGGTACAGGACGCTTCCGACGAAGAGCGAGGCTCGCTCGTCGAGCAGCTGCTCGAAGCGATCCGCGCAACCACCGGCGCTCTGCCCGGCATCGAGCTGTCGAGCGCTCCCGCAGACGAGGACGTGGCGGCCAGGCTCGAGGCGATGCAGGCTGCGGTGCTGTTGCCCGCCTCCAGGGATCCGCAGAGCCTCTCCCTGCTCGACGATCCGGAGGCCCCGGTCGTGGAGTTCACGCTTCGCACGGTTCCACAGAACTCACGGATCTACATTCGCGGTGAGTACGTGGGCGAGAGCGTCTACCGGGGGCTGTTCCGCGCGAACGAGAGCCTCTCGATCCGCGTCACCAAGCCCGGATACCGCGAACGGCGGGTCCAGATAGATCGGGCGCGCACGGAGGTCATCACCGTCCGGCTCGACCGCCTGCCGCCCTCCATCAGCGCGGAGAGCTTTCTCCAGGCCGTCCGGGCAGACGACCTTGGGACCGTGCGGACCTACATCCAGGAGGGAGGCTCACCCGACGTCCGGACGGACGACGGAGTGCCCGCAGTGGTGCTCGCGACAGGGATCGTGCCGGCACTCAGCGGCCGGGTTCCGGATCTGTCGTACCATCGCGAGGTCGTCCGCACCATCGTCACGGCCGGGGCGGACCTGAATGTGAACTTCGTCGTCGAAGGCGCGACGTTCAAGCTTCTGCACGCCGTCGTGCTTGCCGGCATGGCCGGGTTCGATGTGCCGAATCTCGTCGAGCTCCTCGTGGCCAACGGAGCGGATGTGAATGCGATCATCGTGCTCGACGGCCAGGAGCTCACCCCGCTAGCGATCGCTGTCAGGTGGGCCCTGTTCACCGGCGAGACCGAGGAGGATATTGTTCGCATCCTGCTCGAGGGTGGAGCGAGCCTTGACGTAGCGATCAGCTTCGACGAGCAGCTGCTGACGCTCCGCGAGATCGCCACCCAACTCATCGAGCAGGGTGAGATCGACGACCCGCAGCTGATTCGGCTCCTCCGTCAGGCGGGAGCGGGGGTCTAGGACTCAACGCGGACAAGCACATCGGGATGCCCGAGCTCCCGGAGTCTCCTGATCAGCGGTTCGATCTCATCATCACTGAGTCCGGGAATGACGACCCGGTAGGCCGTCCCCGTCTGCTCGATCTCTGAGGCGAGCTCGTGCGAGCGAAGCCGGTCCCGCAGCCGCCGTGCATTCCCCGCTGAGGCGAATGATGCGACCTGGATGCGGTGCGTCGGGGGATCAGGAACGAAGAGCAGCCGCAGCCGAACCTGCGCGATGCCCTCGCCGGTCATCCCCAGCTCATCGGCCGCCGCCCGGGAGAGATCGATGACCCGGCCGTTCACGAAGGGGCCCCGATCGTTGATCCGCACCTCGACCGTGCGGCCGCTTCGCAGATGCGTGACTTCCACCACCGTACCAAAGGGCAGGGTCCGGTGCGCTGCGGTCATCTCGTTCGTGTCGAACACCTCTCCGCTGGCCGTCAACCTGCCCTGAAACTTGCCGGCGTACCAGCTCGCGTAGCCGTCGAGCTCGTGGTCATCAGCCGGCACGGTCGCGGGCCGGATGACGGCCGCGGCGAGCCAGAGGACCAGTACGAGCAATTCGTTGGAATGCCGGGGTGTGCGGCCGCTCATGCTTTCCTATCGGCGCGAGGTCTCCCGCGCTACAGCAGGCGGAGAGCCGGTCGGTCGACTGGACGGCGCGCACGCCGGCGTCTATCTTGACCCGCAGGAGGAGCGATGGGTATCCCGAGCAGAGACGACGCCTACCGGCTGTTGACGACCTACACGAAGAACGAGGGACTCGTTCGCCACGGTCTCAGCGTGGAGGCCGTCATGCGGCACTTTGCCGCGAAGATGGGAGAGGACGAGGAGAAGTGGGGCGTGATCGGCCTCGTGCACGACCTCGACTGGGAGATGTACCCGGACCAGCACTGCGAGAAGACGCGGGAGATCCTGGAAGAGGCCGAGTGGCCGCCTGAGTACATCCGCAGCGTCCTGAGTCACGCCTGGGGATTCGTGACCGACGTAGAGCCGGAGCACCCCATGGAGAAAGTGCTGTACGCTACCGATGAGCTCACCGGCCTGATCACCGCAACCGCGCTCATGCGCCCCTCGCGCAGCCTCAACGATCTCACCGCGAAGAGCGTGAGGAAGAAGTGGAAAGAGAAGAGCTTCGCCGCGGGCGTGGACCGTGAGGTCATCGCGCGCGGAGCGGAGATGGTGGGGATGGAGCTCGCCGATCTCATCACGGAGACGATTGTTGCGATGCGCGCGGTCGCGAGCGAGATCGGGCTCGACGGCGAAACTGATCCGGCCCGGGGTTGACCTCGGGGTTCTCTGTCACTATCTTCCGGAGTTCGCGGCCGGCACTCCCACCTGAGCTTTGCATCAGTGCTTTTCATCGGTGGTGTGCCGGCCGTATATTCTCCCTCTTATGACATCGCACGACCGCACGGATCACAGCCGCCCACAGCCGGTGCACTGGGCCGACCAGACCGCGAACCGTATCATCTCGGACAAGGGGCCCCGTGGCGCGGACAGGCCGCACTACACCTGCGCCTCCGGAATCACGCCGAGCGGCACCGTGCATATTGGCAACTTCCGTGAGATCATCTCGGTGGATCTCGTCGTACGCGCGCTGCGCGACGCCGGGCATTCCGTGCGGTTCATCTATTCCTGGGACGACTTTGACGTCTTTCGCAAGGTGCCGGCGAACATGCCCAACCAGGATATCCTTGCGGGCTACCTGCGTCGCCCCATCACCGATGTTCCCGACCCCTTTGGCGAGCTGTCGAGCTACGCCGAGCGAAACGAGCGTGACCTGGAGACGGTGTTGCCGGAGGTGGGCGTCGACCCGGAGTATATCTACCAGGCGCCAAAGTACCGTGCGAGCGAATACGCCCCCGGTATTCGCACCGCGCTCGAGAAGCGCGAGGTCATCCGCGCGATACTCGACGAGCACCGCACGACGCCGCTGCCCGACGACTGGTGGCCCGTGAGCGTCTTCTCACGATTCAGCGGCAAGGACACGACAAAGGTCGTCGGCTGGGATGGCGAGTGGGGACTCACGTACCGGTGCGAGGAGACCGGAGAGCAGGAGACGGTTGATCTGCGCGTTACGGACCTGGTGAAGCTTCCGTGGCGGGTCGACTGGCCCATGAGATGGAAGGTCGAAGGCGTCGACTTCGAGCCGGCCGGGAAGGAGCATCACTCCGCCGGGGGCAGCTTCGACACGGCGAAGCGCGTGGTCGCCGATGTCTACGGCAGCGCGCCGCCGGTGACGTTCAAGTACGACTTCATAAGCATCAAGGGCCGGGGCGGCAAGATCAGCTCCTCTACCGGCGAGGTGATTGGTCTCGCAGAGGTGCTCGAGGTCTACGAGCCGCAGATCGTCCGCTATCTGTTCGCCGGGACCCGACCGAATGCGGAGTTCGCGATCAGCTTCGACCTCGATGTGATCAAGATCTACGAAGACTACGACCGGTGCGAACGGATCGCCTTCGGCGTGGAAGAGGTTGGCGAGAAACGCGCCGCGAAGGAGCGTCGAACCTATGAGCTCAGTCAGTTCGGGCCGACGTCGTACCCACCGGCCGTCGGCCGGATGCCGCTTCAGCTGCCGTTCCGCACCCTCTGCAATTATCTGATGATCACCGCCGGCGACATTGACGCCGCGCTCGACCGTTTCGCCGAGTATGACCCGGCGGTCCATGCCGATGAGCTTCCGCGGCTGCGACGTCGTGCGATCTGCGCCTGGAACTGGATCACCTCCTGCGCTCCGGAAGACTTCCGCTTCGAGCTCAAGGACGGTTCGGAGCCTCCCGTCGCGCTCGCTCCGCAAGAGCTCGCCGCGGTCCATGCTGTTCGGGATGAGGTGAGTTCCCGCCTCGACTCGCATGACGAGAAGAGCATGCAGGAGCGCATCTACGAGATCGCTCACGAACAGGGCGTCGACAAGAGGCGCATCTTTGCCGTACTCTACGACGTGCTGATCGGCAAGGAACGCGGGCCCAGGCTTGGCGGCTTCCTGATCACGATCGGGCGGCAGCGCCTGCTGCAGATACTCGATCGCTACTGAAGAGGTTCCATGGGCAAGGACGAGGCGAAGCGAACCGCCGGATACGCGGCAGCCGACCGGTACGTGACGAGCCGGATGAAGGTGGGAATGGGCACCGGCTCCACCGCGGTATGGGCGATCCGCCGGATCGGCGAACGGCTTGCCGCCGGCGAGATCGCCGGAGTGACCGGCGTGGCGACGAGCTCGCAGAGCGAGATCGAGTGTCAGGAGCTCGGGATTCCGCTGCGCTCTATGAATGATCCGGAGATCGGCGGCAGGCTCGATGTGACGATCGACGGGGCCGACGAGATCGACCCGGATCGCCGACTCGTCAAAGGCGGCGGCGGAGCGCTGCTGATCGAGAAGATCGTCGCCTACGCCTCGTCGCGGGTCGTCGTCGTTGCCGAATCGTCCAAGTTCGTCGACCACCTGGGTATGGCCTTTCCGGTACCGCTGGAGGTGCTTCCGGCAGCGCGTGTGCCGGTCATCGAAGCGCTTCGCCGGCTCGGAGCCGAGCCGGTCGTGCGGCTTGCCGAGCGCAAGATGGGCGCGGTCATCACCGACAACGGGAACATTCTCATAGACGTGCGGTTCCCCGAGCCGATCGATCCGGTCGCGATGGAAACCTCGCTCTCCACGATACCGGGCGTGCTCGGCAACGGGCTCTTCACCCGGGTCGAGCCGATCGTGCTGATCGGCCACGACGACGGCTCGGTCACCGAGCTCGGGGCGTAGATCGTGCTCAGTGCACGAGACGGTCGAGCAGCTGGTCGTTGCGTCGCCAGTTCGGATCCACCTTCACGCGCAGATCAAGGTGGATCCGGTAGGGGAAGAGCGCGGCGATCTCCTTCTGTGCCGACTGCCTGATCCTCTTGATACCGCGGCCGCCGGCGCCGACGATCATCCCCTGCTGGCTGGTGCGTTCCACGAGGATGAAGGCTCTGATCCAAAGCTGTTGCCCGCCGCTGTCGAGCTCACGCACCTCCATGTCCGCTACGCGGACGTAGATCGAATGCGGAAGCTCTTCCCGCAGCCCCGTGAGCGCCTTCTCCCGGATGATCTCGGAGACGCGGAACTCCGGCGGCTGGTCGGTGTAGAAGTCCTCCGGGTAGACCGGTTCTCCCTCCGGAGAGACGCGCAGGAGCTCTTCGACGAGCGGTTCGAGCCCCTCGGGCTTGCGGGCGGAGATCTCAAAGA
>SKZO01000310.1 GCA_007127335.1 Spirochaetales bacterium
AATCGACGGTCCCCGATGCCGGTGCGGCCAGGGGAGTCTCCATCTTCATGCTCTCGAGGATGACCACGGTCGCGCCCTTCTGAACGCTCGAGCCGGGCTGGGCCTCCACCTTGAACAGGAGCGCCGGGAACGGCGCGGCGATCTCATGCACGGCGCCGCCGGACTGCTCCGGTTCCGCCGTGGCGGTAGCGGCTGCCGGGGCCGTCGCTGCGTCCCCGTTGCCCGGCGCTATCTCCACCTCGTACGGCACTCCGTCGACGAGGGTACGCCCGCCGTCGATCGCGACGTCGTGGCGCACACCGTTGACCGTCACCGACCACGGCCCGCTTCCGGCGGCGCTTCCGGCGGCGCTTCCGGCGGTGCTTCCGGCGGCCGGCGCCGACTCGGCGACCTCAGGCTCCTTCTTGCGCACGTTCTTCCTCGCCTCGCCCTTGAGAAAGGCGATTCCCTTGTCGCGGCAGGTGGCCGCGATAAAGACATTCTCGTCGCTGTGCGGCAGTCCCGCGTCGTCGAGCATCTTCTTCGCGGCGTCGACGCCGCGGGTCGGATCCTCGTCGTTGATGTCGATCGGGGCGCGGTCGGTCGGCTCGAGCTCCATGAGCTCGGAGGCAATCTTCACGATCTCCGGATCGGGCGGAATCGGCGTCTTCCCGTAGTAACCGAGCACCATCTTGCCGTACCCGTCGGCCATACGCGTCCACGGACCGAACATCACGTTGTTGAACGCCTGCTGGAAGTAGAACTGGCTGACCGGGGTCACCGACGTGCCGAACCCCCCACGAGCGACGACCTCGGTCATCGCCGCGATGACCTCCGGATACCGGTCGAGGATCTCGTTGTCGCGCATCATCTGGGTGTTCGCCGTGAGCGCCCCCCCCGGCATGGGGGAGAAGAGGATGCTCGGTTGCACCGCGAGCGCCTCCGGCGGCTCGTAGTAGTCGTCGAGGCACTCGCGGAACAGCTGCTCGACTTCGCGGATCTTCACCGGGTCGATCCCAAGATCGTACTCGGTGCCGTTGAGCGCCTGCCAGAGGGTCAGGAGATCGGGCTGGCAGGTGCCGCCGGAAACCGGGTCGAGCGAACAGTCGACCTGGTTCGCCCCTGCATTGATCGCGCTCACGTACTGCTGGATGCTGAGACCGGCGGACTCGTGGCTATGGAAGACGATGTAGGCCTCATCGCCGAGCAACTTGCGTGCGCGGCGGATCGACTCGTGCACGACCGCTGGAGCGGTCGTACCTGAGGCATCCTTGAAGCAGACCGAGCTGAAGGTGATATCGGCATCCAGGATGCTTCGGAGTACCTGCTCATAGAAGTCGGGGTCGTGCGCGCCTGAGAGGCCCGGAGGCAGCCCCATCATCGTTACGCAGACCTCGTGATTCAGCCCTGCATCGACGATGCACTTCCCGGAGTAGACCAGATTGTTGACGTCGTTCAGCGCGTCGAAGTTCCTGATGGTCGACACCCCGTGCTTCTTGAACATCCTCGCGTGCAGGTCGATGATGTCTCGCGACTGCGACTCGAGTCCCACGACGTTGATCCCTCGAGAGAGGGTCTGCAGGTCCGCATCCGGGCCCGCCTTCTCCCGCAGGGTATCCATCATCTCAAAGGCGTCCTCGTTGCAGTAGAAGTAGAGCGACTGAAAACGAGCCCCTCCTCCTACCTCCAGATGCGTGATCCCCGCGTCCACGGCGGCCTCGTACGCGGGGAGAAAGTCCTCCGTGCTCACCCGTGCGCCGAAGAACGACTGGAATCCGTCACGGAACGCCGTGATCATGCTGTTGATGCGCTTCATTGTCCGCCCCTTGTCTTCTGTGCCGACTCCCCGGGTGCCCTGCCTCGTGCATGGATCGACGCGACGACCGCCGCAACACCCGCCGTGTCGAGTCCTCCGCTTCCGTCGCCGGATGGAAGCCTCAGGGCAACAATGCGCAGCAACGACATCGAGAGCACGAGCACGATCAGAAAGGCGAATACAGTAAGCATGCCCACAATGGTGATTGTCAGTCCACCGGTCAAATCGGTACCTCGCTCTGCTGGGTTTCGTAGATACTACTGAAACGGAGACGAAACCGCAATCCTAGTGAACTGTCACGAACCCTGATGCCGGAGAAGCGAAGCAGGAAGGGATTCCGGGGCGTAGAGAAACTGAGACCACGATCCAAAGGAGGTCCAGTATCCATGCGACGTCCCCCGTTCTGCCCTCGCAGAGGCTGCCCCTGCCATATCGATCCCGACTCGCCGGAGTCCGCCACCCTGGCGCGCCGCAGGTGGTTCAAGAGAAACGGCTCCTACGCGACGAAAGTTCGCGGCCCGATCGCACGCTTCAAGTGCCTCGAGTGCGGCCGCGGCTTCAGCACCCAGACGTTCTCTCTCGATTACTTCACCAAGCGCATCATTGACTACGACGCGGTGCGCCGCGAGCTGTGCTCTTCGAGTGGGGTGCGCGCCACCTCCCGCTCCCTCGGCTGCTCCTGTGACTCGGTCACCAACCGAACCTCTCGGCTCGCCCGCCAGTGCGTCTCGGCAAGCTCGCGGCTGCTGTCTCAGATGACGCTGAAGGAGGACCTCGCCGCCGACGGGTTCGAGAGCTTCGCCGTCAGTCAGTACTTTCCGAACAACATCCACATCCTCGTCGGCTCGCTGTCGCAGCTGGTGTACTTCTGCGACTCTGTTACCCTTCGCCGAAGCGGCAGGATGACCGCGCTGCAGAAACGGATTCGAGAAGCGTTGGAGGCGCTCTATCGTCCTTCTCCATCGGCACTTACCCGATCGTTCCGAGAGCTCCTCGCGCACCTCCACGAGCGCCTGAAACGCTGTGAGCAAGACCCGCTGATCCTGAACACCGACAAGAAACTCGAGTACTGCCGCGCGCTCTCCTCCTGCAAGGAGCTCGATGAACCGCTCTCCTCAGGGCGGCTCGTACACGCGCGCACCGACTCGCGCAGGAAGCGCGACAAGCACAATCCGCTGTATGCGGTGAACTACATGGACCGGGAGTTCCGCAAGGATCTCGCCGAGCACGTACGCGAGACGGTGCGCTTCGCTCGCAACGTGAACCACTGCATGGAGCGACTGTGGATCTACCTGCTCGATCATAACACTCATAAGCGCTACCGCATCAACGACCCCGTGCGGGTGCAACGGACCCACGCTCTGGAGGCAGGAGTAGAGGAGACGACCATCGCTCGCGCCACCGCGCATCTGACCACCCGCCGACGGTTCCTCTCCTTCGAGCATCTCGAGCCGGCCGCCCTGCGTGTCTGGCGGCGTGAGTATCACACGCCGCTGAAGGGGATCGTGAAGGGGGCGCTTCGCACGATCAACCGGCAGGCCCGGCGAGGACCGGTGGACCTGCAGACGGTCTGCGAGAAGCTCGGTGTCGAGCGGCTGATCGAAGATGTCGCACAATACCTTCCCAGGTATGCACTTGCCTGAGTATAGCATCAGGGTTCGTGACAGTTCACCATGTACACGGGATGGCTTGCTTCAGCCTGCGCCCGGAACGATACCACTTTGCAGGGCATTGCCGTGCTGTCCGTGCCCGGTGGTCGTCCCTGGCCTTTGTGGACAAAACG
>SKZO01000055.1 GCA_007127335.1 Spirochaetales bacterium
CGCTCCTGATCATCGCAACCGTGTCGGGATAGTCGTCCGCGGTCACGTACTCGCCGTACGCCTCGTCGATCACGACGAGGACATCGTCACGGATCGAAGACAGGAACGTATCGAGCTCATCCGCCGTGACGATCGTTCCGGTCGGGTTGTTCGGGCTGCAGAGAAACACGATCCGTGTGCAGTCGTCGATCCGGTCGGCGATCGCCTCGAGATCGAATCGGCCGTCCTTCATCGGGGCAGTGCGAACTTCCCCGCCGAAAATCCGTGTCGCGAATGCGTACTGGCTGAAGGTGTGCGCGGCGGTTACGGCGTTGGTCCCGGGCTCGATGAGAGCCCCGGCGATCATGACAAGGATCTCGTCGCTGCCGTTCCCGACGACGATCATGTCGTCCGACACGTTCGATTTCGACGCGATCGCGGCGCGAAGGTCAGTCGCACCCCCGTCGGGATAGCGGTTGAGATCGTGCAGAGCGTCCCGGATCGCGACGGTCGCTCGTGGCGAGGCCCCGAGGGGGTTCTCGTTCGACGAGAGCTTGATGCCGCCGGCAATGCGCTCACCGGGTACATAGGGGTGCAGCTGCCCGAGAACCGCCCGAGTCCTCACGACTCGTCCGTCTCCGGTTTCGCGGCGGCCTGCTGCGGAGGGTTGTTCCGCAGGTACTCGTGGTCCTCGCTCATGTCGGCAATCAGGTCGGCGAGTTTCATCTGGAGGGAGTTCTCGGTCGTTCGTGCGAAGATGAGGTCGCCGGGAGCAAGATCCTGCGTGACGGGCAGCTGTTTGGCCGCCGCGATGACCCGCAGCACCTTCTTCGAGAACTCGGTCGCCTCGGCCTGCTCGGCGGCGGCTTCGACGAACCGCACGAACTCATCCATGCCGGTATCCGCATAGATCGACTTGACGACGTTCATGACCGCGATGATCTCCGGGTCGGAGAAACCGTTGAGGATGATGACCCGGTTATCGAGTGGATTCTGGCTATCGCTCATGGCAGGAGTCTATCGGCTCGAGCCGCCCCGGACAATCCCCTTTGAACACCCTTGACGGCCTTCGTATCTTACGTACAGGAGATCCCATGGACTACGAACGACTCACGGTGAAGGCGCAAGGGGTCCTCCAGGACGCCGTCGCACTGGTACACCGGAACGAAAACCCTACACTCGATCTCGAGCACCTGCTGCTCGCGATGATCGAACAGGAAGACGGCGTGATCCCGCCGCTGCTCACACGCGTCGGTGTACGTCCGGCCGAACTCGCCGAGCGTCTGAGAACTGAGATCAACCGCAAACCGCGAATGGAGGGTGGCAACGCGCAGCCGCAGCTCTCTGCGGGGGTGTCTCGTGTCTTCGTCAAGGCGGAGGACGAGGCGAAGACTCTCGGTGACGACTACGTCAGTACGGAGCACCTTTTGCTGGCGATGATCAAGAAGGGTTCGGGTATCGACGAGCTGCTTGCGGCAGCCGGGCTCAGGCGCGACGACGTCATGCAGGCGCTCAAGTCCATACGGGGGAACCAGCGGGTCACCGACCAGAATCCGGAGAACCGGTACCAGGTTTTGCAGAAGTACTGCCGTGACCTGACGGCGCTTGCGCGTCAGGAGAAACTCGACCCCGTTATCGGGCGGGATGAAGAGATACGGCGCGTGATGCAGGTACTCTCGCGACGGACGAAGAACAACCCGGTCCTCATCGGCGATCCCGGCGTCGGCAAGACAGCGATTGCCGAAGGGCTCGCGCGTCGGATCGTCTCCGGAGACGTCCCGGACAGCCTGAAGAACAAGAAGATTCTCGCGCTCGACCTCGGGTCACTGCTCGCCGGGACCAAGTTTCGCGGGGAGTTCGAAGAGCGGCTGAAAGCGGTCATCCATGAGATTGGCGAGAGCGCCGGAGAGATCATCCTGTTCATCGACGAACTGCACACGCTCGTCGGTGCAGGGAGCGCCGAGGGTGCGATGGATGCGAGCAATCTGCTCAAACCCGCACTCGCGCGCGGCGAGCTGCGGGCGGTCGGAGCGACCACCCTCGACGAGTACCGCAAGCACATTGAAAAAGACGCGGCGCTCGAACGACGGTTTCAGCCGGTATTCACGAATGAGCCGTCGGTCGAGAACACCATTGCGATTCTCCGGGGTCTGAAAGAACGCTATGAGGTTCACCACGGTGTGCGTATCCGCGACGAGGCGCTCATCGCGGCGGCGACGCTGAGCGACCGCTATATCACGAGTCGGTTTCTCCCGGACAAGGCGATCGATCTCGTAGACGAGGCGGCGAGCCGCCTCAAGATGGAGATAGAGAGCCAGCCTACCGAGCTCGATCAGCTGCAGCGACGCATTCTCCAGCTCGACATAGAGCGCCAGGCGCTTTCGAAGGAGACCGATCCGGCCAGCCAGGAACGACTCGCCAAACTCGACGCGGAGCTCTCGTCGCTCAAGGGCAAACGCGACACGATGCAGCTCCAGTGGCAGAACGAGAAGCAGGTCATCGACAGGATTCGCGATCTCAAACAGCGACTCGAGCAGCTGACGATTGAAGAGGTGCAGAACGAACGTTCGGGTAACCTTGCACGGGCGGCAGAGATCAAACACGGTGAGATACCGTCGCTCGAGAAGGAGCTCGCTTCGTTCGATGACGAGCTGTCGGACCTCCAGAGCAAGAGCCGGCTCCTGCGGGAGGAAGTCAGCGAGGAGGACATCGCACACGTTGTCAGCACGTGGACCGGCATTCCGGTCAGCAGGATGATGACCAGCGAGATCGAGAAGCTGCTGAAACTCGAGAGCATCCTTGGCGAACGCGTGGTAGGGCAGGGGAACGCCATCCGCGCGGTCAGTGACGCGATACGGAGGAACAAGAGCGGGCTCTCGGACGTGAATCGTCCGAGTGGTACGTTCATGTTCATCGGGCCGACCGGCGTAGGCAAGACCGAGCTCGCCAAGGCGCTCGCGGAGTTCCTCTTCAGCGACGAACGGGCACTCACGCGGATTGACATGAGCGAGTACATGGAGAAGCATTCGGTGAGCCGGCTCATAGGAGCGCCGCCGGGGTACGTCGGCTACGATCAGGGAGGTCAGCTCACGGAGGTTGTCAGGCGGCGGCCTTACTCGGTTATCCTCTTCGACGAGATAGAGAAGGCCCACCCCGACGTGTTCAACGTGCTGCTCCAGTTGCTCGACGAGGGCCGGCTGACCGACGGCCAGGGAAGACTCGTCGACTTCCGGAATACCATCGTCATCATGACGAGCAACATTGGCAGCGATCTGATCCTGCAAACCGAAGACATAGACACGATAGCCGGCGAGATCAGAGCGATCCTCCGCGCTACGTTCAAGCCGGAGTTCCTCAACCGTCTCGATGAGATCATCACCTTTCACCGCCTCGACAAGTCACAGATTCTCAAGATCGTCGACCTCGAGCTCCGCAAGGTACAAGGTCGGCTCGACGACCGGAAGCTGACCCTCGAGGTGCCGCAGAAGGCGAAGCAGCTGATCGCGGACGCGGGGTTCGACCCGGCGTTCGGCGCGCGACCGTTGAAACGCGCCATCCAGAACAAACTGCAGAATCCGCTGGCTCGGGAGATGCTTGGCGGAAAGTTCAAGGACGGCGATACGATCAAGGTTGGCGTTTCGGGAGAAGAGCTCGTCTTCAAGGCCTCATCGGCGTAGCTCGTCCTCGCGTCGTCGTGACGGGGCAGTCCTGCACGAGGCAGTCCTGCACCTTGCCGACGGCGTCCCGATCCGCTACTCTCGATGCACCATGGCGAAACTCTGGGAGAAGGGCTATTCGCTCGACACGTTGATCGAGCGCTTCACCGTCGGCAACGACTACCTGCTCGATCGTCGGCTCATCGCCGCAGACGCGATCGCGAGCATCGCACACGCCCGGATGCTCCGTGCGATTGACCTGTTGTCGAGCGAGGATCTCGCGAAGCTCGAAGAGGAGCTTCGTGCGATCGCCCGTGAGGCTGTTACGACCGGGCTGTCGATTGAGCCGGCCCAGGAGGACAGCCATACGTTCATCGAAGAACGGCTCGTTCTCCAGGTTGGCGAGGCGGGAAAGCGGATCCACACGGGACGGTCGCGAAACGACCAGGTCCTGGCCTCAACCCGCCTGTTTGCCAGAGAAGGCGTACTCGCCGTCCGCGAAGCGCTTTCCGACGCGGTCGAGGCACTCTGCATGGTTGCAGAGGCGCATGAGTCGACGCCAATGCCGGGTCGTACGCACCTCCAACCGGCGATGCCCTCTACCGTCGCGCTCTGGGCGGCAAGCTATGCCGAGGGCCTGCTCGACGCCGACTCGCTGCTCGCGTCCGCCTTTCGCCTCGTCGACCGTTCACCGCTCGGCGCGGCCGCGAGTTACGGTGTTCCGCTGCCGCTCGATCGGGAGCTCGTCGCGCGGGAACTCGGTTTCGCGGAGGTGCAGCACAACGTCCTCGATGTCGTGAGCTCCCGCGGCCGCGTGGAGTTGGCCCTGCTCGACTCGCTCGACCAGATCGGCATCGTTCTCAGCCGCTTCGCGACCGATCTCATCCTCTTCACGATGCCCGAGTTCGCCTACTTCTCGCTTCCACCGGCACTCTGCTCAGGGTCGAGCATCATGCCGCAAAAACGCAATCCGGACGGGCTCGAACTGATGCGGGGAAAGTCTTCAACGCTTTCCTCGTATACCGATCTCGTACGGAACGTTGTTCGAAGTCTTCCGTCCGCGTACAACCGGGACGTGCAGGAGACGAAGGAGCCGCTGATGCGGGGGATCGATCTCGTACTCGATCTTCTCCTAGTCGCTTCGCTCACGGTCAGGGAGCTCGAGGTCAACGTGGACAATCTCGCGAGGGCGCTGACGCCCGATGTGTATGCCACCGATGACGCGATCGACCGCGTGGTCGCTGGAGAGAGTTTTCGCGACGCCTACCGTGCCGTCGCCTCCGGACTCGCAGCTCGCGGCGCTGTGGAGAGAGACGCTGCCGAAGCGATCGCCCGTCGTACGTCAACCGGAACACCGGGGAACCTGGGGCTTGACTGGATACGCGAAGGTCTCGCCGAGACACGCGCGGAGGTGGCACGCAGCCGCGAACGAATTCTGAGCGCCGTACGGACTCTCGCCGGACAGCAGCTATCGCTCTATCCGGGCATGCCGCCCAAGGGCGGAGTAGACGACCATCGCCGCGAGCGTAATGAGGTAGGGCAGACCGAGCAGTAGTGTGCCCGGCACCTCGGTGAATCCCTGAGCCGCCGCGGCAAACGACTCGAAAACCGCGAAGACAAAGGCTCCGGCGAGGATACCGAGCGGATGGCGCATGCCCAGGAAGATCACCACCAACGCGATCCAGCCCCGACCCGCGCTGATGTTCGGAAGGTAGACACCGAGTCGCAGTGCAACCGCCGCGCCGGCCCCGCCTGCGAACAGCCCGGAACAGAGCATCGCGAAACGCCGGTACCTGTCCGGGCTCAGGGCACGCGCCACGAGAGCCTGTGGATTTCCGCCGGTCGCACGAAGACGGATCCCGTACGGTGTCTCGAAGAGGAATACGTGCAGCGCGGCCGCGAGGATCACCGCGAGCGGAACCATCACGGATACGCCGGCGATACGCTGGGCAGAGACCGGAACCGCGAGACGCACGACGCCGCGCGTGCCGTACAGAAGCGCGGACACCGTAGGAACGATCCCGGCGGCAAGCAGATTGGTCGCCAGGCCTGCGACGAAGATATTGGACCGCAGCTCAATGCAGGCCACGCTGTACAGCGCGGACAGCGCGAGGCCCGCAAGGGTTCCGAAGACCGCCCCCATCAGCAATGATCCGGTAAGATTCGCACCGACGATCGCCGCAAACGCGCCAACGAGAATCAGCCCCTCGAGCCCGATGTTGAGAACGCCGGCACGCTCGGTGAGCAGGCCGCCGAGCGCCGCGATGAGGATCGGCACCATGAGCTCGAGTGAATTGACGATCACGACGACCTCCGGGACACGACGAACGATGCGGTCACGAGCAGCAGAATGACGGCCTGGATGACCGTGCCAAGCTCGAACGTGAATTCGGTGTGAAGCATTGATGCCTTGGTGCCGGCGTCGAGATAGGCAAACAGGAGCGCCGAGACGATGGCGCCGAGCGGGTGCAACCGACCGACGAGCGCAACGGCGATGGCACTCCAGCCAATACCGCCGCTGAATCCGCTGATTGCCGCATGGTAGGTGCCCGCCACCATCAGGCCGCCGGTCAGCCCGTGCAGCCCGCCCGAGAGACCCATCGCCCCGAGCGTATAGGTGGTTGGGTGGATGCCGCTGTACGTCGCGAACTCTTCGTTCAGCCCGAAGATCCGCAGTTCGTATCCACGCACCGTGTAGAACATCATCAGGTAGACGATCCCCGCGAGTGCGATCGCGATGGCGAAAGAGAGGTTGAGGTCGGATGGCGCGAAGAACCGTGGAAGCCAGTAGGCACGTGACAGCCGGGCGGTGGCCAGGAGACTCCGAGTCGGGTCGTTCGCCGGACCAACGATCAGGTATTCCGCAGCGGGAATCAGCGCAGCGGACAGGAGGTACGATGTGATCAGCTCCGGCGCACCCCAGAGCCGACGGAACAGCCCGGAGAGCCCGCCAAGCAGTGCGCCGGTCGCGCTCGCCACGATCAGGACGAGGAGCGTGCCGAAGATTCCCGGCAGACCCGGAAGCGCGAGTCCGGCGAGCGTCCCTGCGAGAGCGCCCACGAAGATCTGTCCTTCGCCGCCAAGATTGTAGAGACCGCAGCGGAACGCGATGACGATCCCGAGCGCCGCGATGAGCAGGTACCCCATGGAGCTCAGCATATTGCCCAGGTAGAACCTGTTCGTCAGAGGCTGGACGAAGAAGGCCCTCATCGCTGACGACCACGACGGGCTGCCGAATCCGAGCAGAATGACCGTCACGGCGATCGCCGCGAGAACCGCCAGGAGGCTCGATCTGAAGCTTCCCTGCGTGAGCCTATCGCGCACCGGGTTCTCCAACAGCGAGAGCGCCGGCCATAGCCCGGCCAATGCTCTGACGGGAAGCCTCTGAAGCGGGAACGTCGGCGACGATCCGCCCGTCGTAGAGAACGAGAACACGATCGGCGAGGTCGATCACTTCGTCGATGTCCGTGGATATGACGATCACGGCGGCCCCCGCCTGCGCCGTCCTGCGAACCTGCGAGATGATCCGACGCCGTGTGCGGAAGTCGAGCCCCCAGCTCGGCTCGCAGATCACGAGCATGTGCGGGTCTCCTTCGAGCTCACGCGAGAGGATCACCTTCTGGATGTTACCGCCGGAAAGCTGCCACAGCGGGACGTTGAGCGCGGCGTCTATGCCGAACCGCCTCTGCAACGACGCCGCGAAATCGGTGACGGTTGCCGCATCGAACAGGCCGGCGCGTTGCAGATGCCGGCGCTTCAGAGCAATGAGGTTCTCCGAGACCGACGAGTCGACACTCGCGCCGCGCAGGAGTCGGTCGGTTGGCACGTACCGCATCCCGAGTGATCGCAGCTTGTTCGGCGTTGGATCGCTCACCGTCCGGCCGTCGAGCTCGAACCTACCCGACGTGTGCGAGAGCTTGCCCGCGAGCAAGCCCTCCATGGCCTCAATGCCGTTCTCACGGATACCGGTCAGACCGATCACCTCACCGCCGCGCACCGAGAATGAGACGTCGGAGACGAGACTGCGGCCGAATCGCTCGATGGTCAGGCGTTCGAATCGCAATCGTACCGGCCCCGGCTCGTGGGTTCCCGCGGCCGGCGGAGGGTGGAGGGTATCTTCGCCTTCGGACGAGCCAACCATCGCCGCGGCAAGGGTTGCGGCGCCCGCATCGGCGGCATAGGTTCCGACGATTCTGCCGCCGCGCAGAACGGTTACGGTGTGGGCGACGCGGCCGACCTCCGGCAGACGGTGGGTGATGAAGACCACCGCATGCCCGGCCGCGGCACTGTCCCGGATGATCTGGAATATACGGTCGGCCTCTTCAGGTGTCGTGGCCTCCGTTGGCTCGTCGAGTATAAGCACGCCCGCTCGGTCGGTCGGCAGCCTCAGGAGGGCAGCCACGAGTGACACCATGCGTACCTGACCCGAGGACAGGCGGGCGAGCGGACGAGTCACGAGTCGTTTCGGCAGGTCACGTGCAACAGCCCGTATACGGTCGTACGCCCGCCGCCTGTTGAACAGGATACCGAGCCGTCGGGGTTCGTCCCCCAGGAAGAGATTCTCGAGTACCGTCAGCGAACGATCGAGCCGCGGATGCTGGTACGACATCACCACGCCCGCGGCCCTGGCCGCCGCCGGGTCCCCGGTGACAAGCGTCCGGCCGCACACCGTCACCGAACCGGTGTCGGCCCCGACGACGCCGGTGACGATGTGCATGAGCGTCGTCTTGCCCGCGCCGTTCTCTCCTACGATCGCGCGGATCTCACCCCGGGCAACCTGCAGCGAAGCGCCGTCGACCGCCTGCACCCCGTTCCCGGGGTACCGCTTGCTGACTCCTTCCATCTGCAGAAGCAGATCGGCCATACCTACCTCAGCGACATGTCGAGATAGACGTCGCCGTTCTTCATCTGCTCGATCATCCTTGACATTGCCTGCCTGACCTCGGCCTCGACATGACGTTCGTAGAGGCGGTCATCCTCAACAAACCCGACGTAACCGTCGGCAACGCCGAGAACCTCGGCTTCGCCAAACGCGAGCTCACCACGAATCGCACTGAGCGTGCGTTCGTACGTTGCCCGGTCCTGTGCGACATAGGTACTGCCGATCACGACGCCCGGCGCCTCGCTCAGCCCGGGGCTGTCGAACCACAGCACGTATGCGTTTCGGTCCCGTGCCGACGAAATTACGCCCTGGTTCCCACCGCCGGCGATCGTGAGGATGATGTGAGACCCCGTCGCGTACATGGAGTTGGCGAGCTCGGCAGCGCGACCGGCATCGAACCAGTTGCCGAGCACCCGGAAGTCGACCTGGCCGTCGGGGTCAACGGATCTCAACCCGAGCAGATAGGCGGGCAGGATCACCTCATTCATGATGGGGTACTCCTGACCCGCGAGAAGTCCCGCTCGGAGGGCGGGTCGAGGCGTAACCATCCCGCTGCGACCGACAAGGCCGGCGAAGTGTCCCGAGAGGAACGCCTGTTCGCGTTGGTTGAACATGACCGAGTGTACCTGGGGATTACCCGGGTACCACGCATCCATCAGCAGAAAACGTTGCGCCGGGAAGGCCTCGAGCACCGCCTCGACGATGTCAGGCATTTCCGGGTTGCTCGTGACGATCAGATCGTACTCTCCGCCGGCGGCCATGGAGGTCAGGCCCTGTTGCCACAGCGCCTGGTTGAAGCCACCTTCCACAACCTTCATGGCGGCTGCATCCGACTCGGCAACCGCCTGTTCAACGCCGGCGACGAGCATTTCGTAGGTGGGACTGCCTTCGACGACTCCCGGAACGAACACGCCGATCGAATAGAGATCGGCTTCAGATACTTCGGCTCGCCCACCGCCGGAGAGCGTGGACGTCACGACGAAGAACCCCGCCATCAGGTAAACCAGCCTCTTCACAGAAGCCTCCTACGGCGGATGGGACATGACCTGCGAGCGCATTGGGCTTACGCCCGTATTCTTCTCCCATCCAGACTTGCACTGTCGGCACCGGAATTGCACCGGCTCCACCCTCAATAGGGTTCGCGGGCTATGACCGCCGGTCGGGACGACGTCCCTCCCCCGAAGAATCGGTAGACAATAGCGTACCGAGCATCGACCTGCTGGTCAACGGTTCGCGGTTCGCCTCATCGCCGTGATTCCGCGGCGGCCGTGTTGACCTCGCGTACCCCCCGTGGTACAAGCGACGGATGAGCGGCCATGTGCTGACGTTCGACATCGGTACGTCATCCGTGAAGACAGGGCTCTTCTCTCGTGACCGCCGAACGCCGAGATGGCTCCATCGCGAGCCTCTTGGGCGCGCGAGGGACGGCGAATGGGTGACCGAACGATGGATCAGGGCGCTCCAGGCCTCGCTCGACCAATGTCCCGACGTGAGCGACCTCGAGGCTGTCGCACTCAGCGGGAACGGCCCGACGATCATCCCGGTTGCCGAGGACGGTACCCCCATTGAAGACGCGCTGCTGTGGATGGACACGCGCGAGCTCCGTCGAAAGGACCAACCCTCATTCTTCCTCCCCAAGGTCGACTGGTTTCGCGTGCATCGGCCCGACGTGTACGACCGAACGTGGCAGTTCATGACCTGCCCGGAGTACCTCGCCTGTCTGTTCGGCGGACTGAGCCATACGACATCGCCGTCACCGGAGTTCGACCCGTATGTCTGGAACGACTCGGGCATCCGCGCGTACGGTGTGGACCGGGAGCGACTGCCCCGTATCGTTCGCCCCGGCGATCCTGTCGGCCACACCGGCGAGCATTGCCGCCGACTCTTCGGCCTCAGGGAAGGCGTCGCAGTGTACGCCGGCGGCCCGGACTTCCTGATGAGCCTGCTCGGGACCGCGACCGTTCGCCCCGGCTTGACCTGCGATCGGGCCGGCACGTCCGAGGGTATCAACCATTGCCAGCAGCACCCTACGACGAGCGGCGAGGTTCGATGCCTGCCTCACGTGGTCCCCGGCCTGTGGAACGTTGCCGGTGTGCTGTCGTCGACCGGACGAATCTTCGACTGGTTCCGTCGCATCTCGCGTCAGGAGTCGGTGGGGTACGAGCGGATGCTCGCGGAGATCGACTCCGCCGGGTTCGAGGAGGAGCCTTACTTCTTTCCGTCGATGCACCGCGGCGCGACCTGGGAGTTTTCACGGGGAATGTTCGTGGGCCTGCGAAGCGACCACGGCGTCGCCGAGATGGGCAGAGGGGTCGTTCACTCGATCGGCTACGCGGTCCGCCAGTCGATCGAGTCCCTGCGATCAGCCGGGTCTGAGGTGCGCGAGCTCCGCGCGTGCGGCGGGCAGGCGAAGAACCCCGTGTGGAATCAGATCAAGTCTGATATCACCGGCCTGCCGGTTACCTGCCCCGAGGTCCTGGACGCAGAGCTCGTGGGCGCCTTCTGCTGCGCGCTCGCAGGAGGTGGAGAGTACGCGACTCCGTGGGAGGCCTCGGACAGGATCGTCCGATTCACCGAGCGGTACGAACCGGCATCCGACCGACACAGGCGATTCAGCACCGGCTATGAGAGCTACCTCACGATCTACGAACGCTTTCTGGCCGCGCTTCACCCGGATGAGGAATCCCTTTGAATACCCTGCCCGGATAGCGGTATATTCAGGGGGGGAAGGGCTATGTTCGGTTTCGGATTCTTTCCGTTCTTTTTCCTCATGCCACTCATCCTTGTCGTGGTGATAGCCCGCGCTGCCTCCGGTGCCTTCCGCAGCTGGCGCAGGTACGAGCTCGAGGAGGAGCATGACACACGGCTCCACCAGAGGGAGGCGCAGCGTGCACCTCACACCGACGAGGCTGCGATCTTCAAACTTGCGTACCGGCTCAAGGGACGGCTGACGGTCTCGGATATCGTGGTGGAGACCGGGCTCGGCGTGGACGAATCGGAGCGCCTGGTCGAGTCGCTCGTCGATAACGTCCGGGTTCGCATGGAGATCGACGACCGAGGTATCGTCACGTACGAGTTCCCGGAGATCATCCGTCGGTTCGAGGCGTAGTCTCGGCGGACTCTTCGTCGGTGACTCCGGAGGCCAGGAATCGCTCGTAGTATGACCGTACTCGGGAACGCCGACGCGCAATGTCCGCCGTAAACGCCTGCGCGTCGGACGTCGGCCCGTCGATCCGCCGCGCGAGCGCGGCCTGGTCGCCGGCGCTCCGGGGCAGCGCGTGAACCTGGCGATCCTCGTATATCTGGAGGAAGTGCTCGACGCGACGCATACGTTCGTAGTCGTCCTGGAGCTCCCGAGCTGTGGGCTCCTGCAGCGCCCCCACCGCGAGCAGCCGATCGAGCGCTTCCAGAGTGTTCCCGGTAAGCACATCCGGGTGATGCTTCGAGTGAATCAACTGCAATCCCTGGACAAGGAACTCGATGTCCCGGATGCCACCTTCCCCGGTCTTGATGTCGCCTTCCGTGGTCTGCCGGACCGCCTGCGAGCGGAGAATCCTGATCCCGGCCCTGATCTCCTCGGCGGCGAGCCGACCGACCGCGACCGGCTTGATCGCCTCGAGGAACCGCGTTCCGAGCGCGATGTCGCCGGCGACCGGAGAGAGCTTCAGAAGCGCCTGATGCTCCCATGCCGATGCATCGTTCTCGTAGTAGCGCACCGCCGCGGAGAAGGGCTGTACGAGCGGACCGGAGCTGCCGTACGGCCTGAGCCGGAAATCCACCCGGTACGCGTACCCCTCCGCCGTGTGCTGGGACAGATCGGCCCTCAAGCGGCTGAGCACGTCGGCAAACAGCCGCGAATCCCGCTCGCGACGATCGGGTTCGCCGTCCGCAAAGATTCCGAGCAGGTCGATATCTGAGCTGTAGTTGAGCTCGTTCCCGCCCAACTTGCCGAAGGCCAGGACGACGAAGCGCCGACGATCGCTCTCTACGGCCTCCATTTCGGTCCAGATGGCCTCGAGATCGGTAACGAGCAGCGCACGGGCGATCGCGGAGAGCTCCTGCGTGATCGTCCGCAGTGACGCTCGCAGACAGATGTCTCGGGTACCGATGCGCAGCAGCTCCTGCTTTCGCCGTCTCCTGATCATCGCCTTGCGCTGGGTGGCGTTCGCGTAGTCGATGCCTTCAGCCCGGATGTCCTCGATCATCTGCCGGTCCGTGCGCACCCGCGAGACGATGTCGGGGTCGAGGGCCCAGTCGAGGAAAGCCGGGTGCTGGATCAGCGTATCCGAGAGGAAGCTGCTCGTGGCAAAGACCTGCAGCATCAGATCGAGCATGTGCGGTTGGCTCAGAAGACGGCGGTAGTGCTCGGCGCGGTCCGGGAGTCGACAGGCGTAGCGCTCCCAGTTGTTGAGCGCGGTGTCCGGATCAATGTTCGCCCGCAGGGCCTGCCAGGCGAGGATGATCAGCTCACTGAACACCTCGCGCTCCGAGCCCTGTCCCGCGAGCGCGATGATGTCACGAAGGGCGCGCGTGTGATTCCGCAAACCGGCACCCTCGAGGATCTGCGCGGTGAGATTCTCGGGCAGTCCTGTCGCGAGCACGAGATCCGCGGCATTGCCCGGGCGTGGTCCCGGGATCGATTCACGCCCCAGGTGCTGCTCGAGAAAGGCGCGCACCGCGGCGGTGCGCGCCTCGAACTCGACATGCAGTTGCCTCGCGGCGGAGAGATTCTCACGATCGCTGTACCCCGCGCGCCGTGCCAGATGGGCGTATTCAAGACTGTCCACCTCGGGCAGAAAGAGATCCTGGGCGTTCCCACGCAGCATGCGCAGACCGTTGATCAGGTTGCGGAGGAACCGGTACGAACGAACGAGCCGATGCGTCTCGTCGGGTTCCATGACACCGGAACGCTCAAGCTCATCGAGACCTGCGTGCAGACTCGGCGTACGCAGCCGCGGATTGGTGCGACCATGCTGGACGAGAAGGATCTGGAGCCCATACTCAAGGTCCACCAGCGCTCCCGGACTGAACTTCGCATTCAGTCTTCCCGGCTGCGACTTCTCGCGGAACTGGCGCTCCCGCAGAGAGCGAAGCTCCGCGAGGTCGATACTGTCGGTCCGGTAGAGCAAGTCATCGCGCAGCTCCTCGACCTGGAGGCCGAAGCTCTCGGATCCACCGATTCTACGCAGACGGGTCAGCGCGAGCTTCTCGTAGCTGTGCGCATCACCATCGCGTCCGTAGTACCGGTTGAACGACTCCAGACTCACGGCGTGCGGTCCGGCCTGACCGTACGGCCGCAGTCGCAGATCCACGCGGAAGATCCCTTCGCGTCTCGACCGTATGGAACCGGTGGCGTCCATCACCAGTCGCTCGAAGAACTCGGCGTTCGGCACCTCGGACGGTCCGTCGGTCGTTCCGCTGTCGCGGTAGACGAACAGCAGCTCAATATCGCTCGCGTATCCGAGCGCGCGGCCACCGAGCTTTCCAAGCCCGAAGACCGCCCATTGCGTCTCGAGACCGGCGACCGCGCGCGGCCGTCCATACCGCTCGGTCAGCGCGCCCCAGGAGAGCTCGATCGCCTGTCGCACGACGATCTCGGCGAGGTTCGTGAGACGATCACTGAGGAAGAAGAAATCGTGGTCCGGATGCAGTATGTGGTCGAGGTCGATGAGAAAAGCCTCGCGGTCCTTGAACTCGTTGAGAAGCTCTCGTTGCTCATCGAGCGTGCGGGCATGCCGCATGGCCTCCTGCAGGCGCAACTCGATGTCCCGCGGGTTGGAACTGAGCTCTCGCGGTTCGGTCAGCATGGGGATGATGTTTTCATACTGGAGCCGTATGAAGTCTTCCCAAAGGAAATCACTCGCTCCGAGCAGGTGCGCGAGCTCGCGCAACACGAGCGGCTCGCTGAGGAGCGACCCTATGCCGGAGTCCTGCGTCTCACGGACCAGATCCCGACTCATGGACTCGAAGCGAACGAGCGCGGCGTATGGATCGGGAGCCCGATCGAGGAAATAGGTGAACTGTTTCGTGAGCAGAACGGAAAACCTGATGCGGTCGAGCGCGGCCGCATCCGTGATTCGTTCACCGCTCGCATCAAGGAGCTCGAAGACATCACTGATCACCTGTCGATGCGTCTCGATCGTCACCGTCTCAATCGAGATACCCTGAAGGCTGAGCCCGGCAGACAGTGCGTACAGGAAGAACGGCGTGTCCTCTCCCGTGATGATCATCCTCGTGGCGGACGGGTGGGAGAGGTCGAACCGGATCTCGAGAGGGTAGAGTGTTTGCGCGACGGACGCTTCGTCCTTGCGCAGCCGGTCGGCCACAGCCTCGTTCACCAGCCGCCGAGCTTCGTTTCGATCGCCCCCCGGAAGGATGAGCGGAATGACACGGTCGAGCAGACCGGTGAGCTCGGCGAAGAAACGCTCCGGGGCGAACCCGGGCCGCAGCTCGCCTGCAAACCGGTCGACAATACGGCGCGTGGGGATCGGTGCGTGCGCGACTCTCGTCGCGCCTCCGCGCGCCCGTGAACGAACCGGCGAAGACGGTTCGCGCTCGAGGGTGAAGACGTCGCCGGACTGAATGCTGAAACCGGCTGCGGCGAGGGAACCGGCGAGGAGGCTCAACATGCCAGGATCGTCGATCGAGACGATCGTGAGCTCGACTCGCCCCTCTGCCATCCTGCGGGCGTCGAGGATGTAGGGTTCCTCCCGGGAGATCGAACAGAGCATCTCCACGTGCCGTGCGATGGTTGGCGGATCGTAGGAGAGGACGTACCGGTCCGGCAGCCGTGCTATCGCGTCAGACGGCGAGAACCCGTTCGCCGCATGCTGCTGAATGTATGCGAGCTGCGGAGCCAGAGCGGAGAGCTCGTCAAGAGTTGGGCGTCGCGGCGCGCTCATACTCCATCATCGCCATAGGCGGGGCGGGGTGCAAGACCGGGGCCGCCATTCGGCGGCCCCGAGACAGGTCGGGAATCAGCCTACGGCCTCTTTCCCGCGTTCGCCGCTTCGAATGCGTATAACATCCTCGAGCGGGGTGATGAAGATTTTCCCATCGCCTATCTCACCCGTGCGCGCGCCACGGACGATGGCATCAACGGTAGGCTCGACGAACTCGTCGTTGACCGCGATCTCGATGCGTATCTTCTTCAGCAGGTTCACCTCAATGTCAACGCCCCGGTAGCTCTCGTGGTACCCCTTCTGCTGTCCACATCCAAGGGAGTTGGTCACGGAAAGCCGGTATATCTCACTCTTGTACAACTCTTCCTTCACATCGTTCAGCTTGTGCGGCTGAATGTAGGCTACGATCAGTTTCATCTCTGCCTCCTTACACGTTGCTGAAGATCTGGAAGCCACTGTAGGCCTCAGACCCATGCTCGCTGAGATCAAGCCCAAGGAGCTCGTCCTTCGGCTCTACCCGCAAGACCTTCGCCGCCTTCAGAATACCAAAGAGCACGAGCGCGGTTACCACGACCCAGGCAAAGACAGCGACGACGCCGAGCAGCTGCACTCCTATCTGCCCGCCGCGGGCGAGTCCCGAGTCGATTTTGGCGAGATCACCGAACAATCCCACGGCAAGCGTTCCCCATGCGCCGCACACCCCGTGAACGCTGATCGCACCAACCGGGTCGTCGATATGGAGCACCTTGTCGAAGAACTCGACGGAGGCCACAACGAGCACTCCGGCGATCGCCCCGACGATCACGGCGCCGAACGGCCCTATAACCCAGGTGCCGGCGGTGATGCCAACGAGTCCGGCGAGAGCTCCGTTCATCGAGAAGGTCGGGTCGGGCTTGCCGAACCAGACCCAGGAGGTCAGCATTGCGAGAATGGCACCGGAGCCGGCCGCGAGCGTTGTCGTCGTTGCGACCCAGGCTATATCGGGATCGCTCCCGCTGAGTGTCGACCCGGCGTTGAAGCCGTACCAGCCGAACCAGAGGATGAAGACGCCGAGTGCCGCGATCGGCAGGTTGTGTCCCGGAATCGCCTTCACGGTCACCTGTCCGTTCAGCTTGATGTACTTCCCGCGTCGGGCCCCCAGCACCATGGCACCCACCATCGCCGACCATGCGCCGACTGAGTGCACGACAGTCGATCCGGCGAAGTCATGGAACCCAAGCCCGTCGAGCCATCCGCCGCCCCAGATCCAGTGTCCGGATATTGGATAGATCACGGCCGAGATCACGACACTGTACAGGAGGTACCCCGTGAATTTGGTCCTCTCGGCCATCGCGCCGGAGACGATCGTCGCGGCGGTCGCGGCAAAGACCACCTGGAAGAACCAGTCCCGGTAGATCTCGGACATCGTCCCAACGCCGTACGCTTCCAGGGCGGCCTGGTCGTAGGCGAGACCGAAACCGTTGAGACCTATGAAACCACCGGCCCCCGGCGCGCCGTACATGAAGGCCCACCCGACTGCCCAGTAGGCCAGAGCGCCTACGGAGAAGTCCATCAGGTTCTTCATGATGATGTTCCCGGCGTTCTTCGCCCGGGTCAGACCCGTCTCCACCATCGCAAACCCGGCCTGCATCAGAAAGACCAGAGACGCCGCGAATACGAGCCAGATCATATCCAGGGCGAGGGAGACATCCTCCATCGTCAACTCCTGCGCGACCATCCTGCCTCCGCCGAGTACGACGGCCAACACGATGAACAAGAACAATCGCTTACGCATCACAATCCTCCACGAATAGTTTGGCTGTCAACTACAGGAACCGTGCCAAGTAGACCGTTTTCGAGCCGGTAGCGCATCTTCTTGCTGGACGACGAATTAGCGACCGCTCCGACGGAGCACTGCGTGGGGAGGAAACAATAAACTACATATAGGTAGCTTATAGGCTATCTAAGTACCATTTGGTAGGAAGTGGGCGAGCGAACTACCTGTGGGTGCGGAGTTGGCGCGGGTCTATGTCGTGTTTCTTGACGCGCAGACCCATAACCCGCTCGGAGACGCCGAGCAGTCGAGCAGCCTTCGCCATATTGCCGCGAGTCGACTTCAGCGAATCGAGGATCAGCTCGCGTTCGAGGTTGTCGATGCTCTCGTCGAGCGTCCCGTGGAACTCGGTGTTCGTCGACTCGGCCGACTGCAGACTCGGTGGCAGGTGGTGGCTGTGGATTACCTCGTCGACGCTCAGGAGCACGGCTCGCTCGACGCAGTTCTCGAGCTCCCGCACGTTGCCCGGCCAGTGGTAGCTCATCAGCAGGTCGATCGCCGGCGTGCTGATCCGCCGGACGGCCACGTGGTTCTGGGATGCGTACTTCTCGATGAAGTGATCGGAGAGAAGCAGGATATCGCTCTTCCGGTCGCGAAGGGGGGGGATGTGCACCGGAAATACGTTCAGCCGATAGTAGAGGTCCTCACGAAAGCGGCCCTGGGCCATGAGCTCCTCGAGGTTCCTGTTGGTTGCGGTGATCACGCGTACGTTCACCCGAATCGTTTCGTTCCCACCCACTCGCTCGAACTCCCGTTCCTGCAGCACACGCAGCAGCTTTATCTGCGTGGTGGGCGACAGATCGCCAATCTCGTCCAGAAAGATGGAGCCCCCGTGGGCCATCTCGAATCGGCCCTTGCGCGTGCTTACGGCGCCGGTGAACGCCCCCTTCTCATGACCGAACAGCTCGCTTTCTATGACCGTCTCCGGCAGTGCCGCGCAGTTCACTTTCACGAACGGCTTGTCCGCCCGGTTGCTGTTGTAATGGATCGCGTGGGCCACCAGTTCCTTCCCGGTGCCACTCTCGCCGCGGATCAGCACCGTTGCGTCGCTCCGCGACACCTGTGCGATCATGTCGAACACATCCTGCATCGCGCGTGAATTCCCGACGATGTTTGACGGACGAAAACGCTCCTTGAGCTCCTCCTGCAGCCGCGTGTTTTCTTCGAGAAGCGCCCGCTTCTCCTCCATGATCTTCTGGCGTATCTTGACTGCCTGTGCTACGAGCGACGCGAGAATGGACAGGAACCGGACATCGTCTTCGAGTTCGTCCTGGTCGGCCGCCGGACGGTCTATGGCCAGTGCTCCAATCGTTTCGTTGCCGAGCTTGATGGGCACACAGATAAAGGAAAGCTGCCTGCTCCCTTTCCTGTTGCGGGCCCCGGTGCGATTCAGGAAGGAAGGATCCTCGCTGACCAGAGGTATGATCTGCGGTATGCCGGTCTGTACTACACGACCGGTCACTCCTTCGCCCAGTCGATAGCGCCCGCGTTCCTGCTGCGATTGCGACAGCCCATGCGCCGCCTCGATGAAGATCTCTCCCGTATTGCGGTTCAGCAGCGTGATCGCCACGCGCGCGTACTCGAGGCGGTCGGCGGTCGTTCGCAGCACGGGCTGGATGACCTGGTCGAGGTCAAGGCTCTGATCGAGAAGCTGGCTGATCTCGAACAGCAGCGACAGCTCCTCGTACTTGCCTCGAGCACCGGCGAGTCGCTCACGCGTATCTGCCATATTACCTCCGGGGTTCCACGATGCTACAAAAATGTCGGAAAAGACACAAGCCACCCTCGCTTCGGTACCTTTCATGGTCTGAGGGGCGGCGAAGGGCTACAGGACTCCTTCGTAAAGTATCTTCTGCTCGCCGTCGAGCGTGGCGGTCATGCCGTCCTCCGCATGGCGAAGCGCGTCGGGAACCTCGCTGATCAACACGAGCGCGGCGTTCTCGGCCTGCAGGTCGGCATGCGGAACCTCGGATCGTTCTTCAGACACGACCGCAGCAATTCCCGGGATCAGGTCCAGGTACTGTCTGGAGATCAGCCGCGTGACCAGAATCTCGGTTGAGTCGAGCTTCAGCCGCCGACGCGCGTCTTCGGCGGTCTCGGCCTTGACCACCCGTCCGGTGACCCTTCCGCCGAAACCATCGTGTCCCCGATTCAGTACGTTCCCGAGAATGTGCATCTTGATGGTGTTCAGCGGCAGGGCCGAGGAGAGAGGCATGCCCGCAATGGTGAGAACACGATCCGACTCCTCAAGATATCCGCGATCGACCGCGTGACGGATGGCGTTCTGAACCATTGACTCGGAGTCGGAGACCTCGTCCGAGACGATCGGAACCACGCCCCAGGAGAGCAGCAACTGCCGCTGAACGGATTCGGTCGTCGTCACCGCGATCACCGTCTGCTTCGGACGATGGCGCGAGAGAATACGGGGCGTGTTCCCGCGAAGCGTCGGGGCGACGATGGCCGCCACCGCCGCATCTGATGCGACAAGGAACGCCGCACGCGCCATCGCCTCGCCGATGTCATTCGGTTCGCCGGATACCTCGGACGCCCCGGTCCGGCGGCCGTGGTACTCCGCGCTCGCCTCTACCGAACGCGCGATCCGATCGAGCGTGGCGCAGGCGCGGACCGGGTACTGCCCGGTCGCGGTCTCGCCGCTCAGCATGACCGCGTCTGTACCGTCGAATATCGCGTTGGCAACATCCGTGAGTTCGGCACGGGTCGGACGAGGATTCCGTATCATCGAGTCGAGCATCTGCGTTGCGGTTATCACTGGTTTGTTGAGCCTGTTCGCCGTCGCGATGATGCGCTTCTGGGCGAGCGGAATCTCCTCGATCGCGAGTTGGACGCCCAGATCGCCGCGGGCAACCATGATCCCGTCGGCTGCTCGCGCGATCTCCGCGATGTTCTCGAGCCCCTGTTCGTCTTCGATCTTCGCAACGACATGGATCGAGCTGTCGTGGTCGCGCAGGAACTGCTTGATCGCGTCCACATCCTTGGGCGTACGGATGAAGCTCGCCGCGACGAAGTCGGCGCCCATCTCCACACCGAAAGCGATGTCACGCTGATCCTGCTCGGTCATGGCCGGCAGCGACACACGAATCCCCGGGATGTTCACGTTCTTCCTGTCGCCAAGCATGCCGCCGCTTCGCACCACGCATTGCACGTCGGTACCTGAAACGCGCTCCACCTCCAGATCGATCAACCCGTCGGCGATGTAGATGTGACCGCCGGGCCCTATCTCCTCGGGCAGCATGGTATAGGTGATACTCACGCGTTCCCGGGTCCCGGGTACGTCCTCGGTGGTGATGGTGATGTGATCGCCTGACTTGAGCTCTGCCTCGCGTCCGTCCCGCATCTTCCCGGTACGGATTTCCGGTCCTTTGGTATCAAGCATGACGGCAACGGGGTGCCCTTCGGACCGACTGACCTCGCGAAGCCTCTCGATACGCCGGCGATGCTCTTCGTGGTTCCCGTGGGAGAAGTTCAGTCGCGCAACGTTCATCCCGGCACGAAGCAGATCCCGAACCGCCTCATCCGTATCGACTGCCGGACCCAGTGTGCAGACAATCTTTGTCCGTCGGAAGTTCATCATGCGCAGCCTCCCACATCACATTGTGGTCCAATGCCGGGAGTGGTGTCCAGCGGGGGCCGCGCTTCACGAACGGCAGGGAGAGGGCCCGGTGGTCACTCCTGCTCGTCGTCGTTCTGGAGCAGGAACCGGTACTCGTCCTGGCTGACGATATTCTGGTCGTCGTCCCCGGACGGCTCAACGCTCATGGATCTCTGAATGTCCGAGATATCACGCACGTGTTGATCCCGAACGCCGACGAGCTTCGCGCGCAGCGGCGCGAGATGCTCGCCAAAGGCAGGAGTGCCGTCCAGCGCGTCATCAAGAAAATCCGCGAACAGCCGTTTCGCACGCATGAGCTCGCGCAGTAGCTCCCGACGGTTGATCAGGTACGCGTTGAGTCGCAACGACTCGTGGATCCGATCGAGCGTCCGGTCTATGAAAAGTATATCCTCAACGATCTTGTCCAGGTAGTAGTCCGGGTCGATGTCCAGCTGCACCCCCGCCTTCAACGCGCGGGTGATCGTCATGAGATAGAACAGGTTGTCCTCATAGTTGACCTTGCTCGCCATCCGCCTTGATTCTCGGCGCGAAACGGCTCACCCTTGACATGCGGAGGGTACGCTCCTATATTCACCCGAACCTCTTTACTATTGGCGAGCTGTCCCCGTGGCCGCTACGACCGATGGTCATGAGTCCATAAGGAGGAAACATGCGCACCTACGAAGCGATGTGCGTCCTGCGCGTTGAGGAGGAAGTCTTTCAGCGCGGCAAGGACGCCGTTCGCGAAGAGCTGAAGAAGCTTGGAGCGAACATCGTCAAGGAAGAAGACATGGGTCAGAGAACGCTGGCCTATCCAATCCAGAATGTGAACCAGGCACACTACTTCTACTTCGTCGTCGAGATGGATCCCGAAAAGGCCCAACAGGTCGAACAGTCCGTGAAGCTCTTCGACGAGTTACTGCGGTTCATGATGGTACGCCAGGAGAACTAGATGGCAACCGATATCAACAGCGTCGTTCTGATAGGTCGCCTCACGCGGGATGCAGAGCTTCGCTACTCGAACTCGGGGACGGCCATCTGCAAGTTCTCCATCGCAAACAACTACTCCCGCAAACAGGGTGACACCTGGAACGAAGAGACCAGTTTCTTCGACGCAGTGCTGATGGGCCGCCGGGCCGAAGCCCTTCACAAATACCTAGTGAAAGGGAAACAGGTGGGAATCCAGGGCGAGCTCCGGCAGAGCCGGTGGGAGCAGGAAGGTCAGAAACGAAGCCGAGTAGAAGTGTTCGTCAACGACGTGAATCTGCTCGGCGGAGGCGGATCGACAGGCGAGTCACGATCGGAGAATCGCTACGATGCCGGGCCGGGCTTCTCCGCGAACGACGGCGGTGAGAACGCAGGCTCCGGGCGCGATTTCGAGGATGACGTGCCGTTCTAGGCCAGGAGGCAGATATGTCTGATGAAAACCAGAGCAGGGACTATGGCCGCGGCGGAGGAGAGGCGAGATACGGCCGATCCGACGACCGCGGGGATCGTGGAGATCGTGGAGATCGCGGCGGCCGGGGTGGCCCCAGGGGCAAGGTGTACTTCCGCCGCAAGGTCGACAAGATCAAGACGCAGAACCTCACGATCGACTACAAGCGACCGGATGTACTGCGGCGTTTCGTGACGGAGAAAGGGAAGATCCTGCCGAGGCGGATCACCGGGACTTCCGCGAAGAACCAGCGACGACTCATCCGGGAGATCAAGCGGGCGCGCGCGCTTGCGCTGCTTCCCATGGGCTGATATGCAGGTCGATGACCAGCGAGCATACTGGCTGGAGATAGCCGGACTGACGGTAGCCGCCGTTCTTCTGTTCCGCTTCGGCCTGCTCGGGCTGGTGTTCCTCGTCCCGGTACAGCTCATCTGGCTCCGACGCGGAGAGGAAGCCGGGACGCTCGCTTCGGCGGGCGTCATCCTCGGCATAGGCGTCTTCAAGTGGGTCGATTACCTGCGCCTGAGACGGACCATTGGGCCGGACGAGCTGCCGGCGTCGCTCCTGCTGCTCGACCTGGTGTTTGCGGCCGGTCTGCTCGCGGGGTTGTTCATGATGAACAGCGATCGTCTGACCGTTGCGGATCCTGCGAGCGAGACGGGAAGACGCACGATGACCGTGCCCGAGCGGATGATCGCCGCGGTCGCCGCGGGTGCGGCCATCTACGGACCAACGATCGGACTGCTGGTCACCGGTGATGCGGCCGAATCGGCAATCGCGATGCAGATCGAGCTGATGCGGCCCTTGTTCGAGGCGGCCGGCGCGGGCAGCGATGAGATCACCATGCTCGTGAGAATCGTCGTCTCGGCGATCCTCAGCGGTCTGATGTTCGGTTTCTTTGTCATGGTGACCGGCAACTGGTGGCTGGGAGTGCAGATAGCCTTCAAGAGCCGGTTTTCGCTTCCGGCAGGCAATGCCGTAATGGCGCGACACGCCGGCTACGAGCTCACCGAGTTCAAACTGCCGGAATACCTGGTCTGGGCGCTCATCGGCGCCTGGGGCGGCGTGCTGCTTTCGATGGTCGCAGAGCTCGGATGGGTGTCGTACCTCTTCTGGAACGCGGCGTTCGTGACTCTTGCCCTGTATGGAGTCCAGGGCATTGCGATCGTGTGGTTCTACCTGGATCGGCGGAAGGTCCAGAGGATCACCCGCATCGGTGTCGCAGTCGGCATGGTGATCGGACTCCTGATTCCGGGGCTGAGGTTCGTTGTCGGAGTTGGTCTGCCGGGACTCGGAGTCTCCGAGCTATGGATCAATTATCATCGCGCGAGAGGGAGCGAAGAGGTATCATGAAGGTCATATTGAGTCAGGACATCACGAATCTCGGTGAAGAAGGCGAGATCAAGGACGTGGCGCGAGGGTACGCGCGAAACTATCTCATACCAAAGAAGATGGTGATGCCGTACACCCGCGAGGCTCTTTCGGTACTGGAGTCTCGGCGCGAGCAGATAGAACAGCGCCGTGAGGAGAAGCGCAAGGCGGCGATGGACGTCAAGACCAGACTCGAGAGCGAGCCACTGACGATCGAGATGCCCGCCGGTGACCGCGGCCGCCTGTTCGGGTCGGTCACGAGCGCCACGGTCGCCGATGCACTCGCGGCCCAGGGCATCGACGTAGAACGTCGTCGCATCGACATACCGGAGAAGACGATCAAGAACGTCGGTACCACCTATGTCCGCGTCCGACTCTACGGAGACGAAGAAGCCGAGCTGCGGGTGGATGTCACGGCGGCCGGTGGTGCACCACCGGAGCAGGGCTCCCCCTCGGCGCAGGTCGAAGAGCCCCGGACGGACCGCGCCGAAGAGGCTGCGGCTCCGGCAGAAGTCGATGGAGGCGCCGACGATACCCCGACTCCACCTCAGGCGGATGCAGAGACCGAGCAGGAATAGCCTCTAAAATGTCCGACGGTTCGCTCCGGGACAAGGTCCCTCCTCACAACGCTGAGGCAGAGCGTGCAACGCTCGGGGCGATACTGCTTGACCCGGATGCGTTCGGCCGGGTGCTGGGATTCCTGCGAGCCGACGACTTCTACCGATCGGCAAACGCCCGGATCTATCGATCAATCCTCGCCCTCTGGGAACGAAGCGAAGCCATTGATCTGATCACGTTGACTGATGCTCTGAAAGGCGCCGGCGATCTCGATCTCGCCGGCGGCCCGGCCTATGTCTCGAGCCTTACCTCGAGCGTTCCCACGAGCGCGAATGTCGAATACTACGCACGCATCGTTCGTGAAACGAGCGTCCGTCGCAGACTCCTGAAAGCGGCCAACGAGATCATTGCGGAGGTCATGGAGGAAGGGGCAGAGAGCCGCGAGGTCGTAGAGGAGGCCGAGAGGCGGATTTTCGAGATTTCCGAGGGCGAGCAGACCGGCGGCTACAAGCAGGCGCGGGAGATCGTCAAACAGACCGTCGAAGCGATTGAGAAGCTCTACAGGACGAGGGAGGACTACACGGGAATCCCGTCGGGATTCCCGGCGCTCGACAAGATGCTGTCCGGATTTCAGGATTCCGAGTTCATCGTCATTGGCGCGCGACCGTCAGTCGGCAAGACTGCACTCGCGCTGACCATGGCAGCCAACATCGCGATCCATCGCAAGGTGCCTACGGGCTTCTTCTCGCTGGAGATGTCGGACATGGCGATCATGCAACGCCTGATCGCGAGTGAGGCGCGTATAGGGAGTCAGAAGATCCGCACCGGCATGCTGAGGCCTGCCGACTTCAAGAATCTGACCGACGCGGCAGGCGCCATCTATGATGCGCCGCTGTGGATCAGCGACACTCCCGGTATGCGTCTGCTCGACCTGCGCGCTCAGGCGCGACGCATGCGAAGCCAACTCGGCATACGCATCGTGTTCGTCGACTACATCAGCCTCATCAACAACGATCACGCGGACATCCCACGCCACGAGCAGATCGCCGAGATCTCCCGGTCACTGAAGGGGCTTGCACGTGAACTGAGCATCCCCGTTGTAGCACTGAGCCAGGTTACGCGTGACGTGGAGGGCAAACGCCCAACGCTTGCGAGCATCCGCGAATCCGGTTCGATCGAACAGGACGCAGACGTCGTGATGTTCCTGCACCGGAACAGGGGGGAGTCATCGGAGGATATCGAACACGCGAACAATGTGGAGACCGAGCTGATTGTCGCAAAACAGCGCAACGGACCGGTCGGCACCGTTCGCATCGCGTTCGTGCCCAAGTACACGAGGTTCGAGTCACTCGAAGAAGACGCTCTGTAGGAGGAAGCATGTCGCTGTTGGACACATACAACTTCGAGGATCTGGTGAATGAGGCGGAGCGTCTGGTGATCGGCGAGCTCGAACAACAGCTCCTCGCCCGAGGAGATGAGCCGGACGAGGACCAGGTGCTGGACATGGCTGCCTATGCGCTCAACCAGGTATCACCTCGGTATCGAGTCAACCTGCTTGGCCGGATCTACGCACGCAACGTGCCGGAACAGTACCAGGACGAGATTCGTTCGGCAGTGGCCGTTGCCATCGCCAAAGTGATGCGCGGCTGAAACGGGAGCACCGCGCAAAGGGAGTTACGGAGTCAACGGGAGCCGCATCCGGAAATCGCTCAGCGACAGACGCGTGCGGTCAGCGGGGATGAACGTCAGATACTCCTCTGCCGAGGGAGAGCTCGTGAGGTAGACGCCGTATGGTGAGAGCAGCACCCATTCGTCACCGATCATCACATACTCGGCTACCATCTCGCCGCTGTGACGGTCCCACGCGGTAACCGTTCCATCGAGATTCACGGCGACAGCCAGGTTCGCGCCAATCGCCAACGCTCCATGCAGGCGCTGTGCGCGGTCAAAGAACTGTGAGCGGCCGTTCGAGTGTCGCACCACCTGCCGGTGTTCTATCGTCGACAGCAGTGAGCCACTGCGCTCGTCCCAGACAATATCTCCGCGTGTGCGCTCGGCCTCCACGTGATAGAGACGTGTGGCCCGCTCGAATCCACGACCCTCCAGCCGAAGAAGCCTCGTCGAAGGCGAGGACTGACTGCCGTGCAGGCCGATCGCGTACAGTCGCTCGCTCGCAGCGTCCAGAGCGAGACGCACGGTGAGAAACGCATCGGTGTCGGCCGCTACCGTCTCCCTCGTTCGCGGGTCAACCTGAACAACCGACGTGTCGAACGCCGTTGCCCGACTCTTCGCCACGATGAGCCCCAACTGCCTGTCCCAGATCGCGTCCTGCGCGCCTATCGCGGTGTACCGAAACACGACCTCGCTCGTCTCCCGATCAACCTGAACAATTCTCCCGTCCCTGTGCACGATGAGTATGCCGTCCTCATTCGGTCGAACCGTCATAATCGGCACTTTCTGCGGGTCCTCGTACACCAACGGAAACTCGTCCGCCGACTCCTCGAGGGCGAAGAGTATGCCGGGGCGATTCGCGGCCCACAGCAACACGCCGTCGGCATCCGCGGCGATGCGCACGCTCTCGAGACCCCTCAGATCGTATCTCCTATCAGTGAAGTACGACGCCTCTATACTCGTGCGGTTCTCATCGAAAAGATCACTCGTGAGCGAGAGCAGCCGATCGCCAAGGGAGACGTACAACGCTCCGGACGAGAAGGCGAGATCAACAACCCGGGTAGCCGTTGCGGGGCCCATCAGTGTGCGACGACCATTCCGTCGTTCGTAGAAGGCGATCTCGCCGTCGGATGTACCAGCGAGAAATCCTCTGGCATCCGGACTCCCGACGGGCATGAGAGCTGTGGTCGTGGGTGCCAGATCCTGAGGGCGGTAGAAGTCGCGACGCAGGCGTCCGGCGCTGTAGGTAAACGCGAGGGCAGTACGTCGCCCGTTTTGTTCGGTGAGGACGAGAAACCGATCGCTTTCGATGTCATAGCTGATCCCGTGGACCGGCGACACCGGATAGGTGGCGCGCACGTCGCCCGAGAGGTTGTCGACGATCACCAGCTCGGATCCATCGAACCCGGCGAGGAAACGCTGCGTCTGAGGATCCACGAGCGTCAGATGGGTCAGCCTGCTCCTCGTGGAGACAGTTTGCAGCTCCCGCCCGGTCTGCAACTCCCAGTAGATGAACTCTCCGCGCGATGCCACGTACGTCAGGATGTTCCGTTCGCTTCGAGCGATCTGGACGAACGAGACCGTGCCGAACGCCTCGTCGACGTACGGACGCCGAGTTCCGTCGGCGGAATCAAGAACGCGAAGGCTGTCGAAACCGGGCAGGGTGTAGACGATGAAGCTGCCCTGCGGTGAGTACGCAAGTGTGTTCACCCGGCTGCCAACGGGAACGACGAAGATCTGCTCGCCGGTCTCCCAGTTCACCCCGATGAGACGACCGCCGGCAATGCCGTCCTGCACGAACACGACGGCTTCCGGCCGTTCGGGATGGACTGCAACATGCGTCAGAGGCCGACGGTCCACCTGCCATGCGGCGTGGAGTCCGGAATGTTCGAGGTTCCAGATGAGCAGTCTTCCGTCGGCGCCGGCACTGAACCCAAGATCGAGGTCGTGACGCCCGGCAACGGCGTGCACCGCACCGGCGTGCCCTATGCTCAGCGTGACCCGCGACTGTGCGCCGGTACAGGCAACGGTGAGCACGAGCATGAAGAGCGCAAGGATCTGTTTCACCTCAATCCCCCTCATCGTCCCGCGAGGAACAATACGTCGCCAAAGAGCGCGAAAAACAGCAGGGCGAAAACGAGCATCGTCCCAATGAGCTGATAACGGTACAGGGTACGGGGGCGAGGCGGCTTCCCACGCACCCATTCTACCCCGGCGATGATGATCTGTCCTCCGTCGAGCACCGGAATCGGCAGGAGATTCATGAAGAAGAGCACGACCGAGAGCAGCGCAAGGAAGTTGAAGAGCGACCGAAGACCGGTCGCAACTCCAACCCGGAATCCGGCGGTAGCCACATCACCAATGAAATAGCTGATCCGAACCGGTCCGGCTACCGCGCTCGTCAGGTCCACGCCACGAAACAGCAGTCGCAGGCTGCGGATCGAGGTCATGAGTATCCGGTAGCTCTCCACCGTCCCGCGCCCGACTGCCTGGAAGACGGTGTAATCAGGAGTCGGAACGGTGACGGTCCGGAATCGGAGACTCTCGTCGGGCTGCAGGTCCACCGCTACCTCAACAGGTACGGTTTCGCCTTCCCGCACGACCTCGAGGACGACGGGAGGCTCGGCCTGCGCCATGAGATCCCGAAACTCCCACACGTGCGCAATAGCGTGCCCGTTCACCGACACGAGCCGATCACCGGGGCGCAGGCCCGCTTCCAGAGCGGCACTGCCGGGCTCAACAGCATCGAGCACCGGATCGACCCAGGGATAGACTCCTATATACCCCGATCCGGTCTCCCGCACGAGTTCCGGCGTGACGGTGAGATCGAGTTGTCGTCCGTCGCGCATCACCGTGAAGCGCAGTTCAGTGAGCGCATTTTGAGCGACAGTCTGCTGGAGATCACTGTACGAGCGCACCTGCCGTCCGTTGATATGGGTCACATAGTCGCCGGTCTCCAACCCGGCTCGATCGGCCGGCGCCGGCGCGCCCTCCTGCATGGTGTGATCGGAGGCGAGCACGATACGATTCTCGTATGTCTCTATGCGAAAGCCCGCCCACCACACGATCGAGAGGATCAGGATCGCCAGCACAACGTTGGCAAGCGGCCCGGCGAGCAGCGTAACGATGCGACGCCACGGTTTCGCGGAGAAGAAACTACCCGGCTCGTGAGGTATCTCGTCCTGGTCCTGCTCGAGCGCTTCGGCATAGCCGTGCTCGCCCTTCATCTTGCAGTACCCACCAACGGGAAACACCGAGATCCGGTACTCGGTACCCTTCCACGTGTAGCCCAGGAGCTTGCGGCCCCACCCGAGAGAAAAGGCCTGAACCTCTATGCCCACAGACTTCGCGGCTATGAGGTGACCGAGCTCGTGAAAAAACACGACGACACCAAGCCCGATCAGACCAATCGCGATGTTCAGAATCATCATAGTACGCTCACCAAATAGTAGAACACGGGTGCGGCGTAGAGTATTGAATCGGTCGAATCAAGCATGCCACCACGTCCCGGTATCAGCGACCCGGAATCCTTTCGAGTCGCGCTGCGTTTCAACACACTCTCTACAAGATCCCCAAAAATGACCGCTGCGCCAACCGCCACACCGACGAGGATGAGCCGACCTATGCTCGCCGGCAGCATCTGCGGCATCAGGAGACGCGCTGCGATCAGGGTCACCGGGCTCAGAATGAGTCCTCCGGCGAACCCGACGAGGGTCTTCCGGGGACTCACAGGGAGCACCACCTTCGGCTCCCATGAACGCCCGGACCTCGCGGCGCGACGTTCGCGCACACTGCGATAGAGCCTGCCGGACAGATACGCCGCCGTATCGTTAAAAAAGACCATGCAGAGGAAGGTAAGGATCAGCGGTCCCGCGTACCTGAGCTCGGTCATCCTCGAGACGTAGGAGAGGAAGAGACCCGGATAGAGCACGATCATGATATTCGCCGCGGCATTCGCGAGCGCATGTCGGAACCCGTCGTCTTCCCGTCGGAACACCTCGGCGAGGAGGATCACCGCAGTCGCCGAGTAGATGGCGACCTGCACGGCCGACTGCGCAAAGACCTCAAAACCAACGAGTATCTGAACGATCGGAACGATCGAGCCGAGAACGGGCGTCGCCACGTTCAGACCACGACCTCCGCCGTCATGCCGGCCGAACAGCGCCGCGAGTTCCCGCGCCCCGAGCCCGGAAGCGATCACCACGAGGATGTTGAGCGCGAGGTGGTTGAGATGGGGCAACAGAAGCACGAGCGCCACGAGTAGCGGAATCGCGGTGAAGAATGTGATCGTGCGAAGGACTATGTTGCGCATTGGGTCGCCCCGTACCGGCGCTCCCGTCGCTGGAACTCCAGAACCGCATCCCGCAGGTGGTGCGCGTCGAAATCGGGCCAGAGTACGTCGGTGAACAGCAGCTCGCTGTAGGCACACTCCCACAGCAGGAAGTTCGAGAGTCTGCGCTCTCCGCCGGTACGGACGAGGAGGTCGGGCTCGGGAAGCTCGGGCAGGTCAAGGTAGGAGCCAAGGATCTCGGCGCTGAGATCACCGCCGCTGCGCCCGTTGTGGAGCCATCGGTTGACGGAACGAACGATCTCGTCGCGCCCACCGTAGTTGATTGCCAGGTTCACCGTGATCCCGTCGTATCCGGCAGTATCACGCGTGACGACGCGTATCTCCTCCTGCAGGGCCTCCGGGAGCCTGCCGAGGTCGCCGCTGTGCAGCACCCGCACACGGTTCTCCCGGTAGAAATCGTACTCCTTTCGCAGGTGGGCGGTGATGAGCCCCATCAGGAAGCTCACCTCGTCCTCGGTCCGACGCCAGTTTTCCGTAGAGAAGGTGTAGAGAGACAGGTACTCAATGCCGATTTCCCGCGCGGCTCGGACCGTCCGCTTCGCCGCGGTCAGCCCCTCCTGATGGCCGCGACGTCGCGGCAGATTTCGCCGGGCCGCCCAACGCCCGTTCCCGTCCATGATGATACCCACATGTCGCGGAATCCGGCGTGGATCGATCGAAGCCGACACTGAATCACCCATCAAATCTCAAGGATTTCCGTCTCTTTCGCCTCGAGCATTGCATTCACATCTTCCACATACCGATCGGTGAGCTTCTGCACTTCGTCCTCGGCTCGCTTCAGCTCGTCTTCGCTGAGCTCTCCGTCCTTTTCGGCCTTCTTGAGCTCGTCGTTCGCGTCGCGACGCACGTTCCGGATTGACACGCGGCTCTGCTCAGCCATGTTCTTGGCAAGCTTCACATACTCCTTGCGCCGCTCTTCGGTCAACGGAGGAATGCTGATCCGGATAACCTTGCCGTCGTTCGACGGGTTGACCGAAAGCTCCGACTTCTGAATCGCTTTTTCTATATCGCCCATCACCGACTTGTCCCAGGGCTGGATGACGACGAGTCGCGCCTCCGGCACCGAGATCGTCGCCACCTGGTTCAGCGGAGTCGGATTCCCGTAGTACTCGATGCGGATCTTGTCGAAGAGGGCGGGGGAGGCCCGCCCGGTTCGCAGTGTGTTGAACTCGTCCTCGAGGGCCGCAAGACTTCTCTTCATCTTCTCTTCGGTCTGCTTGATGACACCGCTCATCACGCCTCCTCTCCGACCATATAGTACACGAAACCGGTGACTTCCACCGTTCCGCCGACCTGCTTCCCAAGATCCTTCGCGACCTGCGCCACCGAACGCTTCTCGTCCTTGACGAACCCCTGTTCGGCGAGACAGATCTCGGCAAGGTGCTTCTTGAGCTTGCCCGCGGCGATCCCCGTCGTCACGTTCTCCGGCTTCCCGAGCGCCTTCGCCTGGGCGACGAATATCTCTTCCTGATCGCGAACGTAGACCGCATCGGCGGTCTCGGTCGAAAGGTAACTCGGCCGGAACGCCGCGACATGCAGGGCGACATCGAAGGCGAAGGCCTTCACATCCGGATTGGCAACCAGCGACGGATCGCTCGTTCGTACCTTCGCGAGCACGCCAATGCGACCGCTCTCGCCGTGGATGTAGTCGCAGATCAACTCATGCTCGTCGCGCTCCATCACCTCGCCACGCCGGATCGCCATGTTTTCCTTGATCGTCGTGATCGCATCCTGCACCATCGCGGCGTACGACGGGTCGATTGCCGGTTTGCCGGTCTCGACCATGTCCTGAACGATAGACGCACCAAGCCTGGCGAAGTCGTCGTTTCTCGCCACGAAGTCCGTCTCGCAGGAGACCTCGACGATCGCCGCGCGCGCGTCTCCGACGTGCGTGAAGACGCGCCCCTCGTTCGTGGCTCGTCCCCCGCGCTTTGCCGCGGCTGCCAACCCGAGCTCTTTGAGGATCTTTTCGGCCTTGGCGAAGTCGCCCCCTGCCTCCGAAAGCGCTTTCTTGCAGTCCATCATGCCCGCGCCGGTCTTCTCGCGCAGCTTCTTCACATCCGATGCCTTGATCTCCACCTGCTTCTCCTTAATCTTCCTGCAGCTCGTCTTCGTCGATGCCGGCCTGGTCGACGATGACATCCTCGACGTCGAGCTCGGGCTCCTGCTTCGTTCCCTCGTCCTCTTCAGGCTGATACTCGGAGTAATCCTCAGCGGTGAAGCCTTCCTCGGCCTCAGGCTCCTCTGCAACTGCTTCGGCAAGCGGAACCGTCACGACCTCTTCCTCGGTGCCGGAGGTTGCGGTGTCCGCAGGCGCCGCCTGGCGGTCCGGAGCATCCTCATCCGCCGACTCGTCGGCCGTCACCGACCCTTCAGCCGACTCCTCATCCTCGTCGGAGAGGCTCTCGATCACCTCGAGCCCGATCTCGTTGTCGGCCTCGACGACGGCGTTTGCGATGATCTGGGTGAACAGCGTGATCGCTCGTATCGCGTCGTCGTTACCCGGGATCGGATAGTCGATCCCGTCCGGATTGCAGTTGGTATCCACGACGGCCACGATAGGTATTCCCATCCGCTGGGCCTCCGCGACGGCGATCGCCTCCTTGCGCGTATCAACCACGAAAACGATGCCCGGGAGCTCCTTCATCTCCTTGATGCCGCCAAGGTTCTTCTCGAGTCGTGCGCGCTCCTTGTTGAGCCGTGCCACTTCCTTCTTGGTCAGGCTCTCGAAGGTACCGTCGATCTCCATCTTGTCGATCTTTTTCAGCCGCAGGAGCGACTTCTTGATGGTCGTGAAATTGGTGAGCATGCCGCCAAGCCATCGGTTGTTCACGTAGAACATTCCGCACCGCTCGGCTTCGCTCTGGATGGCCTGCTGGGCCTGTTTCTTGGTGCCGACCAACAGCACCGACTTGTTGCGTATCACCGTCTGGCGAACCGCGTCGTAGGCTTCCTTGATGCAGGCGATCGTCTTCTGCAGGTCGATGATGTGGATCCCGTTCCGCTCGGCGAAGATGAACCGCTTCATCCTCGGATCCCATCGCTTGGTCTGATGACCAAAGTGCACACCTGACTCCAGCAGGTTCTTCATAGTGACAACTGCCACGTGTCCTCCTCATGCGCCGTTCGGCGCCCCATCGCTTTTTCTCGTCAGGCAGTTACTGCCGACGGAGTTTTCGTCCCCAAGGCTGACGTCGTGAGGATCGATTTATTGCGTAAGGATAGAGTAAACGAGGTGCAGAGGCAAGCCTACCACATTGCTGTAGCTGCCGCAGAGCCCGGTTATGTGCCGCGCGGCGACTCCCTGGATCCGGTATGCACCGGCGACGCCAACCCACTCTTCGCTGTCGAGGCACGCGGCAATTTCGCTCTCCGTAAGCGTCTCGAACGTCACGCGACTCTCCGCATGCCCCTCCATGAGCTCGCCGGCGGCCCGCAGGACCGCAACACCGGTGACGACCCGGTGCTCGCTCCCGGACAGCAGCCGCAGCATCCGTTCGGCGTCGGAACGGTCCGCCGGCTTCTCAAGGATGAGTCCACCGGCCTCCACCACGGTGTCTGCCGCGAGGACAGGCACCCCGGGCCGCACGCCAACGGCATGCGCCTTCGCTCGCGCAAGCGCCAACGTGAGATGAACCGGATCCGCGCTGCGAATGGCCGACTCATCGATGTGGGCCGGTATCACGTGGGGGTCGACCCCAATCTGGCGCAGGAGCTCGATGCGCCGGGGGGAAGCCGACGCGAGCACGATCTCGGACGGAAGCGCTCGCCGGCGGTGGATCGGCATCACAGCCTCCGGAACAACAGGAACGCCGGGCCGATTGCGATGAGGCTGCCCGGGTTGAACATCGCCCACAGCGAGATCACCCTCAGGTCGAACCCGACGGGGCCGACTCCGAGCGAGACCGACAGCCCGGCGTACTCGAGGACACGTTCGACGAGCTCCCACGCAAGGGTGCCCACAAGCAGGCACAGAAGGAGTATGCGCAGGAAGGTCGGCAGGTTCCTTGCAGTCAGTTTCATCCGCCGGGGATTGTACCGGAGCAGCCCGGCGAGCTCAACCTCTTGACAGCCGGCGCCGCTGCGCGTAGATTGACGCGTCGGGCGCGTAGCTCAGCTGGATAGAGCGCTGCCCTCCGGAGGCAGAGGTCGTGGGTTCGAATCCCGCCGTGCTCAACTCCCCGCAAGCGGGGTTTCCGGAGACCCCGCGCCACCGTGCGCGGACGCCCTGCACCCGGAGCGAAGCGTCGGCTCTGCCCCGAACGTCTCCCCGACTTTTCCAGCCCAAAGCATCCCGTGCCCCTTGAGAAACCCGCCTGATGCGGTATGTTTAGCATGAGGGGGACAATCTGGCCCGGCTCGCCCGGACATCACCGTACAAGAGACTCGTGTTGCCGCTCGTTGTGATTCTGCTCTTCTCCGGCTGCCGCTGGCGGATGTTCGAGTCCGTTGAGATCAAGGCAGGACCGACGCTGCAACTGCCCGGAGGGACGATTCGTCGCGCGATCTCCGAGCTCGACCAGTTCGCGGACCTCGAACGACAGCTCGCCGACGCCTTCGACTCCGGCGAGCGCACCGCTACCGATCCCTACACCTATCGCGGTACCGCCAAACCCCTCTCGGTCTCGGTCGACGACTTCTTCGACGACGCCGAGATCAACCAGACCGTCGACATGACCGACGTCGAGTTCGAGGAGATAGA
>SKZO01000182.1 GCA_007127335.1 Spirochaetales bacterium
AGCTCGAAGGTGTAGCGGTCGATTCGCTGTTCCGGTCTGGGGATGCCAACCCTTCTGAGAAGCTCGATGCTTCGATCTCGCGCCTCACTCCGACTTGCGCTGCGACCGAGACGGCACGCCTCGCCGATCTGATCTCCTATCGTGTGTACCGGGCTGAGCGAGGTCATGGGTTCCTGGAAGATCAGGGAGATGTGCTCACGACGAATCTCGTTCAGCAAGGGGGATTTCGGCGGGAGCGCGGCGATGTCGATCTCACGTTCGGAGCCCTGCGAGCTCGGGCGGAAGATGATCTGCCCCTTCCGGATCTCGCCGGGATCCGGGATGACACGTAGTATGGCCTGTGCTGTAACACTCTTGCCGCATCCGCTCTCACCCACGAGCCCAAGTGTCTGCCCGGGAGCGAGATCGAAATCCACCCCGTGCAGTGCACGTACGACGCCGTTGCGCATTCGGAAGTCCACATGGAGATCGCGGATCGAGAGGATCGGCTCCTGGTTGGAAGGTGCCCGAGGCTCACTCTGTCTTTCATCCGGACCAACGATCTGATTCGCCATGGATGCCTCTCACTTTGCACTAAAAAAAGCCGTTGCCACCTGACTCACATGATAGTCGCGTCGGCGTCAGCCGTCAACCTTGCGGTCATCCATGCGTCTCAGTGGGTTCTGATTGGATTATTTGGCCATATTGGCTATCATGGCCGCAGCGAGAAACGATCGGTGCCGACGTTCAGGAAGAAACGGGCCTGATAACACATCAGGGCTTGCCAAAACGCCTCAATTAGTTTTTAATAGTATTTATGGGTACCGACGGTCCGCAGCACCGCTGTCGACGGCCGGTGCAGAGACAATCCTCAAGGAGGTTTCTATGAACAGTTTCATCATTCGTAGATGGCTTGTGGTCCTGCTCGTCTTCGCGGTTGCAGTCGCGAGCGGGTTCGCACGAGGTGCCGTGGAGGAGCCGGTCGACGTTGATCCGGTTGCGGCGCTCGAGGAGCTCGAGACAGCCGACGGGCCGTACCACCTGCCCGACTTCACGGTCACGAGGTTCAGCGAGGCGCCGATGCTCGCCGAGATGGTCGCAGCCGGCGAGCTCCCGGCGGTTGAGGAGCGGTTGCCGGCCAATCCGATCGTCGTCGAGCCGTACGAGTTCATCGGTCAATACGGCGGGACGCTGCGTTCCAACTACGCGAGCTGGACGAGCTATGAGGGGTACATCAACGAGTTCGGCTATGTGAACCTGGTCAAACAGGTTCAGGGGTACACCGGTGAGTATGAGCCGGATGTCGCCGTGTCGTGGGAAGCCTCGGACGACCGGACTGAATGGACCTTCACTCTTCGAGAAGGACTGAGGTGGTCCGACGGCGAGCCGTTCACGACGGCCGACATCCAGTACTGGTACGAGGATGTCCGGTTGAATCCCACCCTCGATGTCCCTCCGCCGTCGCTGACGGTCGCCGGCGAACCGGCCGAGCTGATCGTGCACGACGAGCGCACGTTCACCTTCCGCTTCGCCGAGCCGTACGGCTTGCTGCTGATGGAGATGACCGGTCGCCAGGGATCAATGGATTTCGATCACCATCCGAAGCACTATTTCTCGCAGTTCCACGAGGACTACGCGGATCCTGCCGAGCTGCAGCGACGTATCGACGAGGCCGATGTGGAAGACTGGGCGATGCTCTATGAGGCGAAACTCGGATATCTGCAGGAGCCTGACGCTCCGAGGCTGAGCGCATGGGAGCCCGTTGCACCGGCGACCGATGAAGGGCGCCAGCGCTGGGTGCGTAACCCGTACTACTACAAGGTCGACAGGGCCGGCAATCAGCTTCCTTATATCGACGAGATCGTCTGGGACCAGTATCCGGATCTCGAAGTGCTGATGCTCGCGCTGGCCGGCGGTGAGCAGGATTACGCGAACATCCGGCTGCGGTCACACCACTGGCCGGTGCTGGCTGAGAATAGGGAGGCGGGAGACTACCGGTTGGTGCCGTCGCAGAACGCCAAGCCGGGTCAGTACTCCCTCTTTTTCAACTACACGACTCCGGACGATCAGTTGAGAGAAATCTTCAACGATCCGCGCTTCCGGAAGGCCGTATCGTACGCGCACAATCGTGAGGAGGTGGTCGACATCGATTTCGGCGGGCTGGCCGAACCGGGTCAGGCTTCGCCACCGCATATGGACCCTGCGTATCACGAAGAGTGGGCGAATGCGTATACGGAGTACGACCCTGATCGCGCGAACGCGCTTCTCGACGAGATGGGCCTGACCGAACGGGACGCAGAGGGTTATCGGCTGCTTCCGGATGGACGGCGGTTCAGGATCCTCTTCGACAATCTCTCCGGCAGCCATGACGATGCGAACGAGCTGACCGTGGAGTACATGGCCGACATCGGTATCGAGGTTGACCTCCGGCCCGGCGGATGGGGTCTCTACATCGAACGAGCCGAGTCGAACGATGTGCAGATGCACGCGTGGAGCCAGCAGATGGGGATGAACCAGCCCCGTGAATACACACCGCACCCGCCGTGGCGTTCCTGGGGAGTCGAATGGTATCACTGGCACCAGAGTGGCGGCCAGGAGGGAGAAGAGCCTCCTGAGTGGGTCAAGCGACTCTACGAGATATGGGCCGAGGCCGGCGAGGCGCGCGACGAGGAGCACCGCATTGAGCTGCTGCTCGAGGCGGGGGACATCCACATGGAGTATCTCCCCACCGTGGGTATCGCGGGAATGGATCCTCGTCCCGCCGCCGTGCACAACCGGGTGCGCAATATCATGGATCAGGAGCACAATGCGCCACCGTGGGGAGTCAACCTCGATCCGCACGGCGGCACCTCATACCCCGAGCAGTGGTTTGTCATTCAGGGGTATGATTACTGACGGCGACCGTGAGTCGTGACTCTTTCGGTGGACCGGGTCGCTGCGATCCGGTCCACCTTGGATCAGCGCGTCAAGGCAGGTCTGCATGTTGCTTCGCTACATCGCCCGGCGTCTCGTCATCATCATCCCGATCCTTCTCGCGATCTCGCTGATCAGCTTCTTCATCATCCAGCTGCCTCCCGGCGATTTCATGTCGACCATGCTGCAGGCCATCGCCGCTGAGGGACAGCCGGTAAGCGCGGCGGACGAGGCCCGAATCGAGCTGCTTCGGGCCCGCTACGGGCTGGACCAGCCATTCCACGTGCAGTACCTGCGGTGGATGGGGGGTATCATCTTCCGCGGAGACTTCGGCTACTCGTTTCAGTGGAGTCGCGCCGTGGCTGCGGTCATCTGGTCGCGCCTCGGGTTGACTCTGGTACTGTCGGTGTCATCGCTGCTGTTCACCTGGGTCGTGGCGTTTCCCGTAGGATTCTACTCGGCTGTGCGACAGTATTCGGTCGGTGACTACACTGCCACGTTCTTCGGTTTCCTGGGTCTTGCGATTCCCAACTTCCTCCTGGCGCTGGTCCTGTTGTACGCGGCCTTTCAATGGTTCGGCGTCGTGCTCGGCGGTCTGTACGCGCGGGAGTTCATAGGCGAGCCGTGGACCTGGGCGAAGATCGTCAGCCTTCTCCAGCACATCTG
>SKZO01000093.1 GCA_007127335.1 Spirochaetales bacterium
ATCGTGATTACACAGAATGGAGAGGCGAAAGCGGTTCTGCTTGATGTCGAGTCGTACCAGAATCTCATTGACGCTGTCACACTGATGAAAGTCATTTCCATTGGAGAAAATGACTTCAAGAACGGGAATGCCGTGGCGCAAGAAGAACTTGATGGACGAATCGAACGCCTTCTGGAATAGAGGACCATGAGGATTCTCTGGTCGAGAGACGCCAGTGATGATCTGATGGGAATCATCAGCTTCATTGCCGAGCGGTCCGGGAAGAAGGTGGCCCGGGGGATCTACTCCCGGATAAAGGAGAAAGTCGAATCGATCAGAGAATTCCCGGCTACCGGGAGATTAGTACCGGAATTGACCTCGATAGGAGTTACCGAAATCCATGAGCTCATCGAGCCACCGTGGCGCATATTCTACAGAATCTACCAGAACGAGGTCAGAATCCTTTCTGTCGTTGACGGAAGGAGAAACATTGAAGAGATCCTCTACCGAAAAGTGATAGACGGAAAGCTCACATGACGGATGGAAATGAGAATGCAAGGATCCGATTTCCATAACTCAGACCACGACGGTAGCTCTTCCACTACCGTTTGCGTCTTTGCCCCATCGTGCAGGCCGCGGGTACTCGCGGAGCGGCTCCGTTGCTGACAGTTGACAGGTATGCAATCATAGTGTAGAATTTACACTATGATACTGCTCGAACCACGCTCCTACCATCAGGTCTCCGGCGCGCCGGTGATATTCCTGGCAGGCCCTATCCACGGTGCCCCGGCGTGGCAGCCGGCGGCGTTCGATATGATCCGGGAGATCGCCGGCGACATCGTGGTCGCCTCACCGCGACGGTTCCACTCGGTAGAGCACTACCGGTTCAAGCAGCCCGATACGCTGCGCTACTTCCCGCGGCAGCGCCCGTGGGAGCGATACTTGATGGATCTCGCCGGGCGACAGGGATGCGTATTGTTCTGGCTCCCCCGGCCCCGCCGGGCCACCGGATGGAATGGTCTACGGCGCGACAAGCGCTTCGAGCTGGGCATGTGGGCTGCACGATACTCGGCGAACCCCGGCTTGGGCCTCTGCGTCGGTACCGACGGGGGTTTTCCGACGATCCACACGATCGCCTGGGACCTCGAGCACGAGATGCCAGGTCGAACGCTTCATCGTACGCTCGAGGCGACAGTCAGGGAGGCGATCGCGATCGCACGCGGATCGTTCGCGTCGTGGGTAACAGCCGGCAGCCCGGCTGTCGAACCCGAGTGCGTACTCGAAGAGCAATCGCACGAGGAGCTCTTGCTCGCGAAGGGGCTCGCACGCCTCGCAGATAACCCGATGAACGAGCACGGAACAGCCACGCATCGGCCGCACCCCTTGCGCGCGGCGGCGGGAACGAATGGTAGCTGAGATGCAAGCGACCGGCGCGTGGTACCTGGCCGGGCAGAGGATCGACGGACCGAAGTACCTGGCGATAGGTCGCAGCACATACTACATAGCGTTCCTGCAGCGGCTCGCGGTCGAGCTCGGTGCGCCGTCGACGGCGCCCGGGTACCGAAGGAGCGGATCTGTGAGGATTGACCGATGATGAGAAGGCGTGTGATCGACTCGTCCGGGCTGATACCGGCGATTGCTCGTCCCTGGACGATCGCATGCCACGCCGCTCGCCGCACTCGATCTACGCGACTCTCGTCGACCGGCACTCGGTAGACACGATCATCCTGGTCGATGGCGGGACCGACTCGCTCATGGTCGGAGACGCAGTTCCACCGGCGCTCGACCGGAAACTCACCCCGGAGGACCGCCTCTTCGTCTGGCCGCTCATGTCGATGATCTTCGCGTTCGACGTCGAGGCGATTCGATCCGGCCCGCCGAAGAGCTGCCGTCGAGTCAGCGGCGCCGGCCGGAGCCGAGCCCTGCCTCGCTGGAGCGAATCTGGTCTTGGAGGATCGAGCGATCGTCGGCATGCAGCCGGGACGCGGGTCTTTCGGGATCGACCGCGGCTGGCGGTACAAGAGCGCGCCTCGCGTCCCCGCGCAAGGGGGCGAAGCGGTACCCCGCAGGGCCGGCGGACTACCGTCCGCCGGCCCGAGGAGTTTAGCGGAGCACCCGGTCCCCGGCCGCGGCACCGAGTGCCGCGGCCGGGGATGCGCCCGAACCTTGCCTTGACCGCGTTGGCCCTGCAGGCAGGTGGGAATGCGCGTCAGCTCACGCGCTCAGCCGTCGCTCTGAGGATAGTGCCTGATGATCTCGTGAGCACGGGCGAAGGTAGCCTTCATGTCGTCGAAGTTGACGAGGAATCTGCCGAGCAAACGGCGATCGACGTCCTGTCGGGTGGGTCATCGGCAAAGGTGTCGTCCCCGACTCTGATCGGACTCGGTGGTGCCAGGACTTTTGAAGCGCCGGTGCGGTTTCGGGAGTAGAGAGAGTGAGGGATGACGGAGACGGGAGCGTCACGAGATAACGCCTCTGCAAACCTCGTAGAGGCGGGTGGTGTCGCGGCGGAAGCGGGAGTAGTGCTCGTCGGGGAGGAAGGTGAAGAAGGCCTGATCGTAGGCGGGGAGGAGGTCGACGAAGCGGTGGCGGCGGTCGGGGTCGAGCTCGAGGAGGACGTCGTCGAGGAGGAGGACCGGGAGGCGGCCGGTGACGTCGCTCAGGAGCCGAGCCTGGACGACGCGGAGGATGAGCGAGACGAGACGAAGCTGACCGGTGGAGGCGACGTCGGTGAGCGGGCGGCCGTCGAGGCGGAAGACGAAGCGGTCGCGGTGGGGGCCGCGGGTTGAGGTGCGCTGGTCGATGTCGCGGTCGCGCGAGCGATGGAGGTCTTCGAGCACGTCGCTGAGGAGGAGGTCCGGCTGCGGCGATTCCGGGGGCGGTTGGGCGTCGGTCCAGCTTGGTTCGTAGGTCACGGTAAGGCGTCGGTCTGAGCCGAAGACCTGGAGGAAGAGGGAGCTCAGGGTGCGGTTGACCTCGACCGCGAGGGAGGCGCGGCGGGCCTGGATGAGGATGCCGGATTGGGCGAGTTGGCGGTCGAGCGCGTGGAGGAGATCCGTGCGGCGGTCGCGGAGCGCGGCGTTTCTTGCCTTGAGGACGCGGCGGTAGCGGCGAAGGTCGAGAATGTGGGCCGGCGATAGAAGGCTCTGTGTCTGGTTCATGAACCAGCGCTGCATTTCAGGCCCGCCGGCGACGAAGGCGATGTCGTCGTGACAGAAGACGATGCAGGGAATATTGCTGATGATCTCCTTTCGGTCGTCGACCGGGGCGCCGTCGAGCTCGATCTGTTTGCGGCGGCCGACCTGCTTGACGAGGACGGAGCGGGGTTCTGCGTCGGTTATGAAGCGGCCTTCGACGGCCATGTCCTCAGTGCCGTTGGTGCGCATGACCTCGTCGCGGCGGGTGCGGAAGCTCGAGGCATAACAGACGAAGTAGACTGCCTCAAGGAAGTTGGTCTTGCCCTGGCCGTTTTCTCCGATGAGGAAGATCTCGCGGGCGTCAGTGGAGATCGTCGTGTCCGCGAGATTGCGAAAATGGTAGAGCCTGATCGCGGTGAAGGCCACGGCAGCCCG
>SKZO01000075.1 GCA_007127335.1 Spirochaetales bacterium
CATGCCGGCGCCCCGGTACCCCTTGGGCTTCCCGACTCCGCCCCAGGGCAAGCCCTTGCCGTAGGTGTTGCGGTCGGTGAGCTCGGTGGCAACCGCGCGGTCCGCCTCGCGGCGGATCGCCCCGAACGCCTCGCGCGACCGGCCCTTCAGGCACCGCGAGCGCAGCTCTTCGAGATCCTCGCGCCTCACGGCGAAGCCGAATGGAAGCCCCTCGACGAGCGGATCGCCGACCGGCGTCGTCGACTCGGGCGGCTCGGCGAAGGGAAGCATCGGCACGCTGATCCGTTTGGTGGGCGGGGCGTCCTGGAGTCGGTCCCAGATGCCGAAGAGCCGCACGTCGACCTCGTTCTCGGGAAGCCGGTCGAGCTCGGACGGCCTGCGCAGAAGGACCCAGAAGAGCCCGAACGAGACGTCGCGTTCCTGCCGCGGACGGTCGGGACGCTCGGCGAGCGTGAAGCGCAGCTGCACGAGACGTCCCGCCGAAGGGCCCGCGGCAGCCGAAAGGCTCGCGGCAAAGGTGCGGAAGTGGTCGCCGGGCGCTTCGGCGGCGCAGATCTCCACCTCCCCGCCGTCGGTCACCGCCCACGCGCTGAGAACCGAGTAGCGGTCCCAGGTCGCCTTGAAGAGCACCTGAGAGCAGCCTGAGAGATCGACGTCGAGATCACGAACGATGGTGAACGCTCCGGGCGCATCGCGCTGCGGGAACCCGAAGGTCAGCCACGGTGCCTCGCCCTTGCGCGGGATCGCCCCGCAGGGAGGCACAAAACCACCGCCGGAAGCGCCGCCGGAAGCACCGCCGGCGGCATTCTCGCCCCTGCCCGGGTACTGGACGAAGACCTCGGCGCCGCGCGCGGATTCGACGCGCCAGCGGTGCGGGGCCACAGCCGCGGAGTGCCAGCCGGCCTCCACGACCGTGTCCGTGGGACCGACCGGCCAGAGCGGCTCGGCCTGGGCGAGGTCAACGCGCTCGATCTCGAGCTCAGTCGGCCACGGTCCGGCGCTCACGAGCTCGAATCTCACGCCCGTGCAGACACTTCCCGCGTGCGCCTCGCCCGGATCGCCAAGGAAGTACGCGACCCAGAGCTGCAGATCGTTGCGCCCCTGCCAGTCGACCGAGAGGACCGCCTGACGACCAAACGCACCCTCATCGCCGAGCAGTGTTACCGAGACCCGCGCACCGGAGCGTCGGGCGCTTCCAAGCACGAGCCGAAGGCTCCCTGCCGTCGGCTGCCCTGCCGTCGGCTGGCGTGCCGTCGGCTGGCGTGCCGTCGGCAGCTCGCAGGGACGCTCGAACAGGACATCCCGTCGTTGGTTCTCGTCCGGCCGCCAAAGGCCTTCCCCGCGGTAATGGTCGTGCATCCTGTCCTCCGGTATCTATGCTCTGATTGCCATCTTTGAGAAGTCGAACCGGTTGACGAGGGGTTCTCCGGCGAAGAACCGGTCCATCTCGGCGACCACGAACTCGCCCATCCGGTACTGCGTGTCGCGCAGGCACCCGGCCACCGCCGGGCTGTACGCGAAGTTCGCACGCGTGAGGATCGCGTCGCCCTGATCGGGGTCGATGACGTCCACGTACGCGAAGATTCTCGACTGAGAGAGCCGCTGCGCGAGCGCGCGCTGGTCTATGAGGTCGCCAAGCGCCGTGTTGATCAGGATCGCGTCGTCTTTCATGGACGCGAAAAAGCGACGGTCGAACATGCCGCGCGTCTCCGGGAGGCTCGGTACGTGGATCGAGATCACATCGCTGCGCTCCCCGAGCTCGTCAAGCGACACGAGCTCCGCGCCAAGGTGAGCTGCCTCCGCCTCGTTGAGAAAAGGATCGGCGACAAGCAGCCGGACGTCGAGTCCACGGACGAAACTCATCACCTTCCTCCCAATAAGACCAGCCCCGACGATACCAACCGTCTTGCCGGAGATCCCGCGCGACGGGTACGCGGAAAGTCGCTCGCCGCGGCCCTCGAGGTAGCGCGGCACGAGTCCGCGAATGCCGGTGAGGATGAGCCCGATCGCCGTCTGGCTCACATCCTCCGCGTTGATGATGTCGGCTGATGAGACGGCGATCCCGCGCCGGACGATCGCGTCGCAGACATACGCCTTGACCGATCCCCCGGCATACCCGATAAAGCCGAGCCTTGGGCACGCCTCGATGATCTTGTCTGTGAAGTGGGGAGCGCCCCATCCCGTGATGCACGCCTGCGCCCCCTCGAGGAGCCGCATCCTCGCCTCCTCGTCGTTCACGAGATCGGCTCCCGGCTCGAAGCGCACGGTATACCTGCCGCGCAGGTCGTCAATGAGCGAATCGGAGAACAGGTGCCGACGGTCGGTCCACGAGAGTCGATCCGCATCGTCCATGAGGATCGCGACGAGCGGCCGGCTCACCGGGTCTCTCCCCGTGGAACGATCGCCGTGAGCTCCACCTTGAGCGACCGGCCTCCGAGCCCGACCATGGCACGCGACGGCACGAGATGGATCGCGTCAGCCGGAAGACCGGCGCGCGCGGCCGCAACCGGGAAGCACTCAAACACCTCGCGGCTCCCGGCGTACCCGTAGATGAGCGCGACGTGCCCGGGGCCGATCTCGTTCGCCTGAAGGAAGCCGCGGATCGCCTCGGCGACCTCGGTCGCCTCGTCGGCGGGAAGCCGGCCGTGCGGCGTGTCATCCGACGCGGCGAACTCCGCCGCCTGCACCCAGTCGAAGTGGGCGAAGCGGCGCCGGACCGCGGTGAGCGGGGACGGCATCGCGGTGGGCACGGACGTCGCGGCGGATTCGTCTGTGCCGGCGGCGGGTGTGCCGGCGGCCGGGCGGTCGGCGGCGGGAATCGCGGCGAAGGCCTGGAACTCCCCGTGGTAGGGAGAGTCGGGGCTGAAGCTCATGTCGTCGGCGATCATGAGGCACGGTTGCGCTTCGCCCCAGATATCCGCGACGGTCTCGCGGACGAGGTGCGCGACCTCCGGCGATCGGACGAAGGGCCGGATGCGAAGGACGTCGCGGGCCTCACCGCCGGCCTCCGTGACCACCGCGACAATCGTCTCCAGAATATGACGCACCTGGCGCGCCGGATCGTCGCCGGCGACGAGGTTGAAATCGGCGTCGACCCCCAGGACCCCGGCGATATGCAGGAGCCTGCATCCGGGAAGCTCGGTCGTCACGGCACACGCGACGCCGAATATCTCGTAGTCGGCCATCGCCTTTGGTCGCCACGCATACTGGCGAAACGATGTTCCCGCCCGCGGCACATACGCGGTCGCCTGCATCGCTCCGCTTCGCCCGGCGTCCGGGCCGAGCCAGTTCAGCGACGAGATTGCCGCGCGGTAGTCCGGGCCGAACAGCGCCTTGCGCTTGTCCCGAATGTCTCCCCCCCCGTACCTCATGTGGAACCAGTGGTCGGTGACCGTCCATTCGCAGAAGGAGCGGAAGCTCCCCCCGGCGCCCGTGACTGCGCGATCGAGGAGCCGGCAGATCGCGAGGTTTTCGCGCCTGATCCACTCCTCCTTCCGGTCGCGGTCCGGATCGTCGGCCGGATCCCTGGCCTCGCAGAAGAGGTCCGGC
>SKZO01000003.1 GCA_007127335.1 Spirochaetales bacterium
AGCCCGAACAAAGGAAGCGGTTGATCGCAATGGGCGATACTCGCCGGATCGGGTATCATGGGGCGGAGAATCGAGCCCTTCAAGGAGTACGTTATGTCACCCGCATTCGACCGTCCCGCAGACTTCAACCCTGAACTCTTCCGAGAGCCCGAATCGATCGATCGCGGCGCCCCCTTCTGGTCGTGGAACGGCCGGCTCGACCGCGCCCGCCTCCTTCGCCAGCTCGACGTCTACGAGGAGATGGGGCTCGGCGGTGCCCACCTGCACCCGCGGACCGGGCTTGCGACGCCCTACCTGGGTGACGAGTTTCTGGACCACGTTCGCGCGGTGGCCGACGAAGCCGACCGCCGGGGGCTCCACGCCTGGCTCTACGACGAAGACCGCTGGCCGTCCGGGTTCGCCGGCGGGCTCGCGACCACGGACGAGCGCCACCGCCTGCGTCACCTGCGCCTCTCCCGGACGCGCATCGCCGCGGGCGAGAGCCGTCCCTGCCCCACGCACCACGGCGAGCCGCTTCCGCTCTCCGAGCGCCGCTTCGTCGCCGCGTGGGCGCTCACCTTCGATAAAGGTCTGCTGAAGGGCCGACGCCTGATTTCCGAGGACGCGAGCGCCTCGCCGGGAGAGACGCTCCTCTACGCGTACCTGGAAGTCCCGCCCGCGTGGACCTGGTTCAATAACACCCAGTACGTGGACACGCTCAACCCGGCGGCAATGCGCGCCTTCATAGACGCGACGCACGAGCGCTACGCGCACGCGGTGGGTGACCGGTTCGGCACGGTGATCCCGGCGATCTTCACCGACGAGCCGCTCTTCCGCGGGATGGACCTCCCCTACTCCGCGTCGGACGAACGCGACATCATCCTCTCGTGGACCGACGACCTTTCTGAGAGTTACCTTGCCGCCTACGACGAAGACCTCCTCGCCGTGCTCCCGGACGTGCTCTACGACCGCGCGGACGGCCGCCACCGGCCGGCGAGGTGGCGCTTCCACAACCACCATACCGACCGCTTCTCCCAGGCCTTTGCGGGTCAGATAGGCGCCTGGTGCGCCGAGCACGGAATCGCGCTCACCGGCCACATGATGGCGGAGGACTCGCTCGGGAGCCAGACGACCTGGGTTGGCGAGGCGATGCGCAGCCTGCGCCACTTCCAGCTCCCCGGGATCGACATGCTCTGCGACCGCGCGGAGCTCACGACCGCAAAGCAGGCGCAGTCGGCCGCGCGGCAGACCGGTGCGCCCGGGACGCTGAGCGAGCTCTACGGGGTGACCAACTGGGACTTCCCCTTCGCCGGGCACAAACGGCAGGGCGACTGGCAGGCGGCGCTTGGCGTGATCACGCGCGTACATCATCTCACGTGGTACCAGATGTCAGGCGAGGCGAAGCGCGACTACCCGGCGAGCATGGGCGAGCACTCCCCCTGGTGGCGCCGTTACCGCGTGGTGGAGGACCATTTCGCGCGGCTGAATGTCGCGCTCAAGAGCGGCCGCCCCCGGTGCCGCGTCGCGATGATCCACCCGATCGAGAGCTACTGGCTCGTCCACGGACCGGCGGCCTGCGCCCGCGAGCGCGAACGGCTCGAGGCGGGCTTCGCCCACAGCCTCTCATGGCTGCTCGAAGATCTCATTGACGTCGACCTCGTCTCCGAGGCGGTGCTCGCGGAGCTCCGCGCGACCGACGCCGCGCCCAGCCCGGGCGGCGGGCAGCCGGACTCCGACCCTCGCTTCGTCGTGGGCGGCATGGCCTACGAGACGGTGGTCGTACCGCCCTCGATCACGCTGCGCTCTGCCACCCTCGCCGCGTTGACCGAGTTCGCCGAACGAGGCGGGACGGTCGTCGTGATGGACGGCGGCCCCGAGCTCGTGGACGCCGGGCGGCCGGCGACCGCGGCGGATCTCGCCGGGTTCGTTGCAGTGGGGGCGCAGCGGAGCACCCTCCTTGGCGCGCTCGAGCCCTTCCGCGACGTACGCCTCGCGCGCGCGGACGGGAGCTCTCCCGGGGGCGTGGTCCACCAGGTGCGCGAGCTCCCGGACGGCGGCTGGATCGTCTTCGTGTCGCGGTTCGACGAAGACTTCTACTCGCCGGTGGAGCAGGCGCGTCTCTCGCTGCGGGGAGCGTGGCGCGTGAGTGAGCTCACCACCGACGACGGAAACGAGCGGCCGCTCGACGCGCAGGTAGCCGACGGCTGGACGCACCTGCCCGTAGACCTTCCGGTCGCGGGACACGTGCTCCTGCGAACCCAACCGGCGCCCGCGGCGGTGGGTGCCGGCGGCGGCGGGAAGCAGGCCGCAGCACCGGCTCCGCGCGCCGCTTCAACGCGCGGCCTGACGGAGCTCGGCCGGCTGAGCGATCCAATCGAGGTCGAGCTCGAGGAAGAGAACGTCCTCGTACTCGACCGGGGCGAGTGGCGGCTCGACGACGGCGCCTGGCAGCCTGCCGAGGAGATCCTTCGGATAGACAACAGGGCGCGCGCCGCGCTCGGCATGCCCGAGCGCAGCGGGAACATCGCGCAGCCGTGGGTCGAGCCTGCACGCGAAGGGACCCACCGGGTGACGGTCGCCTACACGCTCGAGGTGGAGCACGCGACGCTCGCCACGCGCCTCGCCATTGAAGACGCGAAGCATGCGCGCATCGTGCTCGACGGGACGGAGCTGCCGGTCACGCAGGCCGGCGAGTGGATGGACATCGCCTTCACGCCGGTCGCAGTGCCCGCGCTCGACGCCGGTGAGCACCGGATCGAGATCACCTGGCCGTTCGGCGGGTCCGAGGGCCTCGAGGCGTGCTACCTCGTGGGCGACTTCGGCGTACGGGCGTCAGGGAAGCGGGCGATCGTGACCGAACCGGTGCGCTCGCTCACCTGGGGCGACGCGACGCAGCAGGGACTCGCCTTCTACGGCGGAAACATCCGCTACCGCTGCAGCGTGACCCTCCCGGAAGGGCGCGGGCGATACCTGGAGGTGCCGCACGCGGCCGGAGCGCTCGTCGACGTGTGCTGGCCCGGAGCCGACCCGCACCCGGTCTACCGGCAGCCGTGGCTCGCCCCCGTCCCGGACGAGCTCCACGGTGAGGTGACGGTGGATCTTGTCTGTTACGGAACACGCATCAACACCTTCGGGCAGCTTCACATCGCGGCCGAGGGATTCCGCTGGTGGGGTCCGCAGAGCTGGCGAACCACCGGCGCCCTGTGGGCCGACGAGTACCAGCTGCGCAGGACCGGAGTGCTCGTGGCCCCGGCGATCCGCGGGAGCGCGATGGCGTAGGCCGGCTGCGTCGTGATGCATCGTGGTACCTCAGTTGACCGCGGGTCCGGGTGCGCGTAGAGTCTGAAGGGTGACTGATACGCAGCGCGAGGAAGCGACAGACCGGATTCGCACCGCATTTCCGGATGTGCAGGCGATCTACGTATTCGGGTCGGTCGCGCTGCACGAGGATACCGCGTCCAGCGACGTAGACATCGGGGTGCTCCTTCCACACGCTGACGCGGTCCGCACGGGCTCACTCCGCTTTTCGGACCTGAGATTCGAGCTCGAAGAGATCCTCAGGCGCACGG
>SKZO01000345.1 GCA_007127335.1 Spirochaetales bacterium
CAAGCTCGAAGACCGCGCCAAGCTGTTCCGGAGGAATGCCGACGCCGGTATCCCGCACGGTGATCACGACGCGCTGCTCACCCTCGCTCGAAGACGCCGCGCTCGAGACCGTGACGGTGCCGCCCTGAGGCGTGAACTTCACGGCATTGCTGAGCAGATTCGCGAGGATCGTCTTCAGCGCGTGGGGATCCGCCTGCGCGGTGAGCCCCGGTGTGGGCTCGTGGCGTAGTTCCAGTGACTTGCGATGCGTTGCGCCGCGGTATGCGTCCACGACGGAGCTCACCAGCTCGTCAACGGACAGTCGCCGCGGCCGCAGCTCGACCGCGCCGAGCTGGAGCTGAGACCATTCGAGGAGGTTATCGAGCATCGACTCGAGGCCGCCGGCGGACGTTGCGACGACGCGGGCGATCTCCTCGAGCTCGTTCCGTTCCATGGACCCGAAATCCTGCACTACGCGCCGCATGATGCCTGCCACGCCGGTGACCGGATTGCGCAGGTCGTGTGCGATGATGGAGAACAGCCGCTCGCGGGTGGAGTTTGCCGCGGCGAGCTCCGTGTTCGTCCGCTTCAGCTCGGCGGTGCGTTCGGCGACGAGCCCCTCGAGCTCCCGGGCGCGCACCTCGAGCGTGCGCGTGCGCACGAAGACAACCGCGACCACCACCGCCACCAGAAGGAAGATTGCGAGCCCGGTGAACCAGCTCGTGCGCCAGAAGGGAGGCGTGATGGTCACGGCCACCCGAGCGGGTTCCGGACTCCAGGCGCCGCGGCTGTCGGCGCCGAGCACTTCGAACGTATAGCGACCGGGAGGCAGGGCCGTGTAGTCGGCGGTCCGGCGGTAACCCGCGTCGACCCACTCGGGATCCAGCCCGACGAGCCGGTACGAGTAACGGTTGCGCAGAGGAACGGAGAACTCCATCGCGGCGAACTCGAAGGAGATGAAGTTCCGCGTGTGCCGCAGCGAGATCTCCTCCACGGCGTGCGGAGCAAGGTCGCGCCCGTACGGTTCGTTCATCACGGAGATCGCGGTGATCCGCACGTCCGGCTCGTGGCCTTCCACGGGGCCTCGTGCGGGAGGAACGCGGATAATGGTGGAGAAGGCACCGAACAGGTGCTCTCCGCCCGAAGTCCGCAGCGCGCCTCCCGCGAACTCCCGAACGGTGAGTCCGTCACGCTCGTCGACCGATGTGACGCTGAGCGGATCAAGGTCGATCCGGTTCAGGCCGTTCGAGGTTGCGGCGTAGATCACGCCCGGCGCGATCTCGAGAAGGTTCGTGACGAGATTGCTGCTGAGGCCCTGCGACGTACCAATGAAGTCGAAGTCGTCGGTCTCTCGCCGGTACCGGATGAGACCGCCGCTGCGTGAAGCAATCCAGAGCGTACCGTCGGAGTCCTCGAGCATATGAGCTGTGGTGTTGCTGCTGATGCTGCGCGGGTTCTCCGGATCATGGAGGTAGCGGCGGAACCCGTCGACCTCAGGGAGATACCGGTTCAACCCGCCGTTCGTCGCGACCCAGATGGTACCGCGGCTGTCCTCGTACATTGCGAAGACCAGGTTGTTGCTCAGGCTGCGAGGGTCATCCGGGTCATAGCGGTACGACACGATCGTGCCGTCCGGCTTGTGCCGCAGGACCCCGCTCTCGTACGTGCCCACCCAGACCGACCCGTCGCGCGCACGTGTAAGGGCGTAGACGATCTGCGCGTCGGTCCCCGCGACATCCGCGAACGGACCCCAGGCCGACTCGAACCGTCCGGTATCCGGATGGTAACGCGCAATACCGGCATTCGTGCCGATCAGGATCGACCCGTCGGGCTCCGCGAGCGCCGCGGTAACGTTGTCATGCGGGATGGTCGACGGATCGTCCGGATCATGGCGATGGATGGTGATTCGTCCGGTGTCCGCATCGCGGACATTCAACCCCGCGTTCTGTACGCCAATCAGAAGCCGCCCGGTGGCACGGTGCTCGTACAGCATCTGCACCCGACCGACGGAGAGCCGCTGGTCCTCCGGAAGCTCAGGATGAACGAACCGGAAGTCGCGGCGCCCCGGGTCGAACTTGCTGATCCCGTTCCCGTTCGTGCCTATCCACACGATTCCGCTTCGATCCTCGTGGAGCGAGTAGGCGATATCGTGAGCGAGGCTGTACGAGTCCGCAGGATTGCGTCTATGAACCGAATAGTCGCCGGTCTCCGGATCGAGGACGACGAGCCCGCCGCCCCACGTCGCGACGTAGACCAGGCCCGACCGGGCGGGCAGCACCTGGTAGACGCGGTTGTCCGGGAACCGGTAGTGAGCCCCAATGGTCCCGTCGGCGGACATGCGTGAGACGCCGCCGTCCCAGGTGCCAATCCACAGGTCCCCCGCCTCGTCCTCCGCGATGGACATCACGAACGGGCTCGGCAGCCCCTCCGGTCCGTCGGCGACCGTACGGAACCCGATCTCGCCCGCCGGCCCATACTCGACGAGGGAAAGGCCGCCGTACGTGCCGACCCACAGCCGGTCTGAAGAATCGAGAAAGACGCGTCTGACGGTGGCGTTCGGGAGCGACCGGTCGTCTTCTCCGGCAGCAAACCGGGTGAACCGTTTCTCCTCCTCCGAGTCGAGTCGGTTCAGGCCGTCCAGGGTGCCCGCCCATAGCGTCCCGGAAGCGTCGCGCGCGACGGAGGTAACCACGTCGTTGCTCAACGAATGGGCGTCGGTACTCGAATGGCGAAGATGGGTGATCTGGTTGGTGATGGTGTCGAGCCGGTTCAGGCCCCCGTAGGTACCAATCCAGATGACGTCGCCGGAGTCGAGATAGAGCGTCTGGACAAGCTGATGCGAGAGGCTCTGCGGGTTGAAGGGCTCGCTCGTGTAGAGCGTCATCGAGTAGCCGTCGTAGCGCTGCAGACCGGCCTGCGTACCAAACCAGAGGAAGCCGAAGTCGTCCTGGAGAATCGATGAGACGGCCGAGTTGACGAGCCCGTCCTCGTAGGAGATGTGGTCGAACTGCAGTTGCGCCTCGAGCGGGGACGCGGCAAGCGGAGCGAGGCCCATGCCAAGAAGGAGGATGCCGAGGACGATGCAGGCGCAGGAGAGGCGAACAAGGCGCAGACGCAGACTCCTTTAATTGATGAATTGGCGATATTTGCCTTCAACAGTGTACCGCATCCATCCCCGGGTGTCCAGAGGCAATCGCTGCGAGGCGGAAACTCACCGCGCTTTCCGCTCGATCAGGTCGGCGAAGATGCATATACTCCTAACCGGGAACTCATGAATGCACGGTACCGTTGGCGGAAGCCAGATCGGTGGGGAGATAAGATATGAGAGGATCGGAAACAGGTGCGCGGCGCACGCCGCAGGGATTGCGCGCGGTATTCGCCGTCGCGCTGCTCGTCGCGGCGACCTTCCACGCTTCAGCGACCGGGTCGCAGGAGCCGGCCCCTGATGCGCCGGTGGTCTTCCGGCTCGCGATGGCCGCAGACCCTGACTCGCTCGACCCGCACCGCTCGTCGGCGTCGATGACCGAGCAGATCATGCTCAACGTCTTCGACGGGCTGCTCAACCCCA
>SKZO01000102.1 GCA_007127335.1 Spirochaetales bacterium
CGCAGAACCTGCCCACCGGGATCTTCTCCGCGACCTCCGCGCGCTTCTCCGCCGAGAGCTGTTCCATCACCATGGGGGTCCGGACGAAGGCCGGAGCGATGCCGTTGACGGTAATGCCCTCACGCGTCGTTTCAGCCGCGATCGAGAAGGTCAGGCCTATCAGCGCCGCCTTTGAGACCGAGTAGGCGGTGCCCGCGGTGAGTCCTCCGCACTTGGCCGCCCACGAGGAGATGTTGACGATCCGCCCCCATTTCTTCTCGCGCATGCCCGGCAGCACCTCTCGCGTCAGGTAGAAGGCGCCGTTGAGGTTCACCGCGAGAATCCGGTTCCACTCCTCCGGGGTCGTACCCATCGCCTTGTTGTTGGACAGGATGCCGGCGTTGTTGACGAGGATGTCCACGGTACCCAGGTCCTTGCGGATCGCGTCGGCGCCCGTATGGACCGCGGCCGGATCGCTTATGTCGAAGACGTACGGCGTCACGAGACCCCGCCCCGCGGCGACAACCGGTTCGAGGGCCTCCGCCTTGATGTCCACCGCGGCGGTGGTGATCCCGGCCTCGACGAAGGCCTCGACGACGGAGCGCCCCATCGCCCCGGCAGCGCCAGTTACGATCGCCAGATGTTTCGTTGATGTCATGGGTGAAGGTGTACCCCAAAAGGCGCTCCGTGTCACTGCCGCCCGGGGCCGGTGGCGGGACGGCCGCCGCCGCAGCGGGAGGCCTCGCCGCGTCGCGCCGATCCTCCCCTGTCCGGGATTCACGCAATGCCCTATAGTGCATCCATGGAACCCCATCAGCCCGACTACAGGCGGATCGTGGACGCCGCGCGAAACAAGGCGTCGGCAGCCTTCCCGCTCTACGAGCACAACGTCAGCGAGATCGTGCTGTCACAGATCCTTGGCCGGGACCTCACGGCGCTCTTTGCCGGCGACCATCGTGACCGCACGGAAGCCTTCCGGACGGCGGCCGGGTATCTCGGCTCCATAGGCTACGACGGCTACGCCTTTGAGGGCTGCATCACGCAACTCGTGCAGGGAGGCGAGGCGCTCATGGGCCGGGGCGAGAGCATCATCCGCAACCGCGCGGATCTCGACGCCTATCCGTGGGAGGCCCTGCCGGATCGGTACTTCGAGCACTTCGGACCCTGGTTCGCGGCGCTGCGCGAAGCGCTGCCGCCCGGTATGCAGGCGATCGCCGGCGTGGGCAACGGGCCCTTCGAGATCGCGCAGGACTTCGTCCCGCTCACCGACCTCGCCTACCTCGAGATCGACGAGCCGGAGGTTTTCGCCCTCCTGTGGCAGCGAATCGGCGACGCGATGCACGCGATCTGGAGCCGATTCCTGAAGGAGTACGGCAACGTCTTCTGCCTCTGCCGCACCGGAGACGACCTGGGGTTCAAGACCTCGCTCCTCATGCGACCGGAGGTACTGCGGCAGCACGTCCTCCCGCAGTACCGGCGCATCGCCGAGCTCGTGCACGCGCACGGCAAGCCGTACCTCCTTCACTCGTGCGGGGCAATCTGGCCGATCATGGACGATCTGATCGGGGCGTGTGGAATCGACGCGAAGCACTCGAACGAGGACGCGATCGCGCCCTTCTCGCTCTGGCTCGAGCGTTACGGTAACCGGATCGGGCTCTTTGGCGGGATTGACATGAACGTGCTCTGTACCGAGGACGAACCGACGATCCGCGAGTACGTGCGGTCGGTTCTCCGGAGCGCAAAAGGCTACCCCGGCGTCGCGATCGGTTCCGGCAACCAGATCGCCCATTACGTTCCTCCGGCCGGCTTCCTCGCCATGGTGGAGACGGTGCGCGAGCACAATCGCGATTGCCGTTGAGCGGGGCTTTCGGCACTTTATGACTATGAAAGTACACTTTGGCGAATCGGTCATGGCGTATCCCTCGGAGGTATTCGGCGAGCTCACCGACAGCTCCTCCCTCGTGGGGGATCCGCGGGCGCTGCGCGAGCGGATGGAGCGCGACGGGTATCTCTTTCTGCCGGGACTCATCGAGCCGGAGAAGGTGCTCACCGCCCGCGAGCGGATCCTCGACTACATGGCGCAGAACGAGGCGCTCGTTCCGGGGACGCCGGTCATCGACGGCGTGATGCCGAAAGACGGCAAGACGATCAACCTCATGGGCCCCAATCCCGCCACCCGCGAACCTGAGGTGCTTCAGGCGCTCGAGTCGCAGGAGCTCTTCGACTTTTTCACCACGTACTACGGCGAGACGCCGCTGACCTTCGACTACAAGTGGCTGCGGGCCGTGGGCAACGAGAAGTTCACCGGCTCCCACTTCGACGTCGTCTACATGGGCCGCGGCAGCATGAACGTCAACACGGTCTGGATTCCGCTGGGGGACATCCCCGTAGAGCACGGGACGCTCGCGATCTGCGAAGGCTCGCACCGCGCCCCCGGCTTCGAGCGGCTGCGCGCCACCTACGGCCGGATGGACGTCGACCGCGACAATGTCCAGGGCTGGTTCAGCGAGAACCCGCAGGAGATCCTCGAGAGGTTCGGCGGCCGCTGGCTCACGACGCACTTCAGGCCGGGTGACGTCCTCACCTTCGGCCTCTACACGCTGCACGCCTCCACGACCAATACGACCAACCGCTTCCGCCTCAGCTGCGACGTGCGCTTCCAGCCCGCCTCAGAACCGGCGGACGAACGCTGGGTCGGCGAATCGCCCAAGGGGCACTACGCGTGGAGCAAGACCCCCGGGATCTCGATGGCCGAGGCACGAGAACGCTGGGGAATATAGGATACAGGAGTGACGGGGACCATGGCAGAGACGAGACATGAGGTGATGGAAGAGTTCCGCGACCGGCCCATCAGGAGACGCGATGCCGGCGAGCGTGATGAGCTGCGCAGAAGCAAGCCGCTCGACCTTGCGAGATCAATCGTCGAGCATACCGCGCGGCGAGTTGAAGCATCACGCAAGCTCCTGGCGCGCGCCTTCTTCCGCGGCGACTGCCATTCGCACTCGCAGCACAGCGACGGAATCGGCACCGTAGCCGAGACCGCGGAGATGGCTCGCGCAGCCGGCCTCGACTTCCAGTGGGTGACCGACCACTGGGGGCTCACCCAGTCGGCCGAATGCCGCTCACACGGCCTCTGGGTGGGCCAGGAGCCCGGCACCGAGCATCATCACCTGGGGATTCTCGGGCTCGACCGCACCTTCACTCCGTCAATGCAACTCGCCAACGACTATGCGCGGATCGTCGAGATGGGCGGTACTCCCTACATCCCCCACCCCGCCGGATGGTGGCCTGCGACGGTATACACGGCCGAACAGAAGAACGCTCTGCGCCTGCTTCCCGACGGTTTCATGATGGAAGTCATCAACGGCGCCGGGAATCTTGCCACCGCCTACGACTACACGGATGCCGCCGCCGTCGCGCTCTGGGACGAGTTGCTGTGCGACGGCAGGCACGTCCACGGAATGGGGAATACCGACGCTCATTCGCCGAACCAGATCGGCATCGTGTGGAACGGCGTCTACGCTCCTCGCTGCGACGAAGCGTCGATCCTGCAGGCGCTGCGGAC
>SKZO01000307.1 GCA_007127335.1 Spirochaetales bacterium
CGGATCGCTGATCGCGATCGGCGTGACGCGCATCTCGGTGATCTTCATGGGGATCTCCTTCATCTCCGGTATGGAGGCACAGAGATTGTAGACGATAGCAGGTAGTTGCGGTCAAGCGGCGGCGTCCAATGCACCGCAAAAGATGGGTAGGAATCGCAAATGGACACCCTTCACGATGGAGCGGTGATTCCTTAGTCATATAGATAACGAAGACTGTACATACTGTTCTTCTAGGTGGCGTCACCCATGAGAGCCTGACGAAGGAGGTGAGATGAGCGACAAAGAAGCAACACAAATGTTCGCAATGTCGCAGCGGATCACCCGGGCACGTCGGTTCCGAAACCAGCTTCCCCTGCAGACGATGATGCTGCCGGGACTGCTCGTGTTCCTGGTCTTCGAGTACGGTCCCATGTTCGGGCTTCAGATCGCGTTCCGTGACTACTCGCTCGTCGCCGGCTTCTTTGAGGCGCCCTGGGTGGGGTTCGAGCACTTCAGACGGTTCCTGATCGATCCGAACTTCTGGGTCGTGATCAGGAATACCCTGGGTATCAACGGGCTCGAGCTCCTGATTGGTTTTCCCGCGCCGCTCATCTTCGCACTGTTCCTCAACGAGATTCGCAGCAAGAGTTTCAAGAAGCTGACTCAGACCGTCTCCTACCTTCCCCACTTCGTCTCATGGGTCGTCTTCGGCGGCCTTATCATCAACCTCCTCGCACCTCAGACCGGCGCGATCAACAGAGTGCTCATCTCGGCCGGAGTGATCGACGAGCCTATCTTCTTCATGGGACGCCCGGAGTACTTCTGGCCCATCGCGGTCGTAACGCACGCGCTCAAGACCTTCGGGTTCGGCGCGATCCTCTACCTTGCCGCGATGGCAGGAGTCGATCCGCAACTGTATGAGGCAGCAATTGCCGACGGAGCAGGACGCTTCAGACGGATGTGGAACATCACACTGCCGTGCATCATGGGAACGACGGTCATCCTGCTCATCTTCCAGATTGCCGGTTTCCTGAACACCGGATTCGAGCAGATCTGGGTACTCCAGAACTCACTCAACGTCTCTCGGTCGGAGGTGATCGACACCTACGTGTACAAGGTTGGGCTGCAGCAGCTGCGGTTCTCCTATGCGACGGCCGTAGGCTTCCTTCGCTCGATCCTTGCGGTGATCCTGGTCATGGGAGCCAACGCAGCTTCGAAGAAGATCACGGAGAAGGGACTCTTCTAGGAGAACGGAATGCTGAGAGCGAGATCAAGAGGAGACAAGGTATTCGACGCCGCGAACGTCCTTGGGATGCTCGTGGTCATCTTCATAACGCTGTACCCGTTCTGGTTCGTCGCAGTCGGATCGTTCAGCGGCGGGTTCGCGTATACACGCGCCCGGGGAGTCTTCTGGTGGCCGGTCGACCCGACCCTCGCGAACTACGAGGTCGTCTTCCGCGAACCCGGAATCGTCTCGGCATTCTGGATGACCGTCATGCGGGCCGCGGCTGGAACCATCACCCATCTCATCGTCACATCATTGTTTGCCTATGGGTTCTCGAAGGCCCACCTCATGGGGCGGAAGTTCTACGCGACGGTCGGCATGATCACCATGTTCTTCTCCGGAGGAATCATCCCCGGCTACCTCGTTCGTCAGGCTCTGGGGCTCCTGGACACCTTCTGGGTACTGATCCTTCCGGCGATGATCAACTTCTGGAACGTGATCATCTTCCGTGCCTTCTTCGCTGAGATCCCGGATTCAATCAGCGAGTCGGCAAAGCTCGACGGAGCGGGAGAATACCGCATCTTCGCACAGCTGATAGTCCCTCTGTCCACTGCTGTGTTCGCGGCGATCGCGCTCTTCACCGGGGTCTGGCACTGGAACGACTTCATGCAGCCGCTGATCTTCACGACCTCGCGCCGGTTCGAGACGCTGCCGCTGCTGTTGATGCGCACGATTCGGACGCGCGAGGCGGCGTCCGGACTCGCTACGAGGGCCGCCGGACTTGGCGTGCCGCAGGATGAGATCAACCCGCTCACGATACAGATGGCGACCATGGTGGTGGCCGTCGCGCCTATTCTCTTCCTCTACCCGTTCCTGCAGCGCTACTTCGTGAAGGGTGTGATGCTCGGGTCGATCAAGGGGTAGCCGGAATGAAACTGATGGCAACGGGACCTGGTCCCGTGAGAAAAACGCCCGCTTGCGGGCCAAATACAGGGAGGATGCGATGCGTAAACTGATCGCTCTTGCAACACTGGTGCTTCTCCTGATCCCGGCCATGAACGTGGCCGCGAGAGGAGCAGCGGAGGTGGACGAGGCCGCCATCGTCCGTGACGGTGAAGGGCCAAGCTGGACATGGGACAGGTCCCCCATTGAACTGGGCCTCTACATGCACGAGGGGTGGTACACCAAGCGGTGGAACCCCGAGGTGAACGTGCGGGACGAGAAGCTGCTCGAGGAGACCGGCGTGAACCTGGACGTCAGCGTTCCGACCGGCGATGCCACCGAGCGGCTGAACACGATGATCGCCGGGCAGACGCTTCCGGAGATCGTGATTCTGGGTTGGTGGTTCGACCAGGTCCGTCAGCTCCAGGAGGCCGAACGGCTCTACCCGCTCAACGAGCTCATTGACGAGTACGCGCCCGACTTCTGGGACATCATCCCGCAGTCGATGGTCGACTGGTACACGGCCGAGGACGGCAACTGGTACCAGTTCCCGAACTTCTTCTGGGCGGAAGAGCACCTCGAGGAGTACGCCGAGTTCGGCGTCGGCTTCCAGAGCAATGCCGGCATGTATGCCCGCAAGGACATCATGGACGAGCTCGGCATCAGCCCTGAGGACTTCCGGACCCAGGACGGGATGATTGAGGCCCTCCGCAAGGTCCAGGGGTACGAGTACGACGGATTCCCGGTGACCCCGGTCTACTTCGGTCCGGGCGCCGTCGGTGAGTTCCTTGGCTGGATTGGCACGAGCTTCTTCGCGGTCCCCAGAGAGGACGAGGACGGTAATCTCGTCGACCAGCGGGTACATCCCCGATATCTCGAGCTGGTTCAGTTCCAGAATCGAGTCTGGCGCAAGGGGTTGATGAACGAAGAGAACTTCGTCGACACGAGACAGCAGATCACCGAGCGCAAGGCACGCGGTGAAGTGTTCCTGTTCATTGGCAACACCGCCGATTACACGAGCTCGATCCGCGACCTCGTCATGTATGATGAGGATGCGCAGTACGTCTGGGTGGGCCCGGTCCGCAATAACGACCAGGAAGACCCGCAGCTCGTCTCGTCGGGGCTTGCCGGCTGGCAGGTAAACGTCATTCCGCGTACCACCGCGCGACCCGACCGCGTCATCAGATGGATGCACTACCTCTACAGTGAGGAGGGGCAGAACCTGACCAACTTCGGGATCGAAGGCGTCACCTACGAAGTCGTGGACGGCGAGATCCGCTGGACGGACTACTACCTCGAACAACAGGCGGCGGATCCGCAGGCAACAGCTCAGCGGTACGGCGACGGCGGCGGCATGTGGTGGTTGCACAACCCGGTCTACTCCCGCGCCGTCGAGCC
>SKZO01000144.1 GCA_007127335.1 Spirochaetales bacterium
CGGACCGGGGAAAGGCTGCCGTCGCCGGCTCCGCGGGAGGGCCCATGGTTGCCCACCGTCTCGTCCTCTTTGCCGTCGCGGCGGCGCTGATCGCGACCGGGCTCGTCGGGTGGGACCGGGGTTCGGGGGAGCAGGCCGACGCCTTACCCACGAGCCCGGACGCCCGTGCAGAGCGGTTCGCGACGCTTCAGACATCGCTCGTCTCGCAGGAGTCGCGCGCTGACGGAAGGACGCTCGTGCGCTCGCTTGAACGGCCGCGCGTCGCCCAGGACGGGCGCGTTCGCGGCGAGGTCGACCTCTCACGCGCGACGATCGACTACTTCCGCGTCAACCCGACCGAGGCGGTCGCAGCGCTCGGCGTGATCGATGTTGGCGACGCGCCGCTTCGGATCATCGACTACGGGCCGGTTGGACTGCTCCCGCTAGAGAACGCCCGGCCGCGGATCTACGTCATGTTCAGCCAGCCGATGGTCCCATTGAGCGCTCTCGGTGAGGTCATCACCGACTCGCCGCTCCTGTCGCTCGATCCGGCGGTGCCCGGCGTCTACCGGTGGTACGGGACGAGAGCGCTGAGCTTCGAGCCTGAGGCGCCGCTCACACAGCACCCGGCCTACGAGGTCCGGGTGAGCGAAGCGGCGACGAGCCTTGGCGGCAATGCGCTCCCGGCCGGCTTCTCCTTCGCGATCTACACCGAGCGCCTCGAGATCGTGAACGCCTACGCCGGCACTCCTCGCGAACCGTACCCGGAGTGGTACGACATCCCGACCGCTGCGGCACGGGCGGTCGTCCTCGAGTTCAACCAGGAGATCGATACCGACCTGGTCTCCACCGGTCTGCGCGTTGAGATCAACCGGCAGCCTGCCGGCTTCACCGTGGGCAGGCCCGACTACCCTCCCGAGCTCGCCTCGCGTGCCGATCGGGCGATACAGATAACGCTCGAGGAGGATCCGCCTGAGCAGTCACTGCTGCGAATCACGGTGCCGGAGGGCACGCGACCCCGGGCAGGATTTCCGCAGACCGAACGCGATCAGACGCAGCAGTTCCGCACGATCGCAGCGTTCACCGTGCACCGCCTGACCGCCTTTGGAGGCGCTTTCCCGCGAGACAACCGGCCGTACAGCTACCCGGTCTTCCTCGATTTCTCGCACCCGCTCGCCGAGGGCGCCGCCGACGAGCCGTTCACCGTCCTCCTTGACGATGAGCCGGTGGTGCCGTCGGGCATCGACCGGCACTTCTCGAACCTGCGCTTCTTCGTCCCGAACGCGCGCCCGGGGCAGGTCGTCACGGTCATTGCGCCGGCAACTGTCTCGGACATCTACGGCCGCGAGCTCGGCGGCGAGTCGACGCACACCTATACCATACCCCGCCCCGAACCCGTCATCGAGTTCCCCGGCCATCGTGCAGGGCTGCGCCACCTCGAGGCGGCCTTCGACCCGGCGATCGTCTTCAACATGCGCAATGTCGTCGGCTTCAGTCTGGGAAGAAGCAGCGGCGACGAGTTCTTCGGCAATCACCAGGCGCCGGTCCCCGTGCCCTTCGATATCTCGGACCACACGCCTGACTTCACGCACTTTCACGAGTACGACCTCGCACCGCTTCTCAGCGACGAAGGACACGGCACGGTCTTCTTCGCCTGGCAGGCGGAGAAGGATCCCGAGCTCGTCACGAACCCGCGCTTCCGGACGGAGACGGGTGAGGTCGCCGTACAGGTGACCGACCTGGGGATAACGACGAGATTTGCCTACAACCGGATCCTCGTGTGGGTGAACCGGCTCTCGAGCGGCCTGCCGGTCGCGGACGCGCACGTGGAGGCGTTCAACCTGACCGGAAGCTCCTGGACCGGGAGCTCCGTGACCGGGCGCACCGACGCCGACGGGCTCGCCGTGATCGACCTCGAGGACGAGGATTTTGCCTCGCGGTTCACCATGGGGTTCCGCACTCCGGAGGCCAACCTTCACCTTCGCGTCCGCAAGGACGGTGACACCGCCGAGATGCGCGTCGACCCCACGCACAATGCGTGGCGTTTTGGGGCACAGGCGGTCCAGAGTCCAACGGAGGCGCTCATCAGGCGCCACCGGGTCCACCTCTTCACGGACCGCGGCATCTACCAGCCCGGCGAAGAATTCGCCTTCCGCGGCATTCACTGGCTCCAGGACGCGAAAGGATTCACCCCGGCCGAAGCGGCCACCTCGATCGAGATCGCCAGCGCCCGGACGGGCACCGTCGTCTGGCGGCGACAGCAGCGCCCGAGCGCCTCAGGAGGGTTCGCGGGACGTATCACGCTCCCTGAGGACCTCGACCACGGCACCTACGAGCTCACCTACCACTACGGACCGGGACGCTGGGACGTCGAGCGCGTGCCGTTCACCGTCGGCAGCTTCAGACGCGTCGCGCTTGAGGTGACCTCACGCCTGGAACACGACGAAGTGATCGCCGGTGAATCCGCCGCGGTGAGCATGAGCGCACGCTATCTGGCAGGCGGCGCCGTCGCAGGCGCTGCGTACGAGTACGTGTGGACGAGGAGTCCGGTACGCTTCGTCCCTCCGGGAACGCAGTGGCAGAACTGGACGTTCGGGACGAGCGAATGGGGGTCGCAGACCATCGTGGCACGCGGCAGTGACAAGCTCAGCGCCGTTGGAACGGCGACGACGAGTGCGGCGACGACCGGTACGGCGATCCCGGACAAGCCGTACCGCTATACGCTCGAAGCCCGCGTTGAGGACATCGACCGTCAGATCGTCGCGCACTCGCGCTCGCTCGTCGTGCACCCGGCTGATCACTACGTCGCGGCGCGCTTCGTACAGGACACCGCCGACGGGTGGTGGTCGCGCTTCGTTCCCACAGGCAGTGAGGTCGTCGCGGAGGCGAGACTCGTGAGCGCGGACGGCGAGGCGCTCTCGCGGGACGGCACGGTCCGCTACGGGCTGGTCAAGGGAGAGTGGCGCGCGGCCCACCAGCAGGGGCTCTACGGCAGGTTGACCCAGCGATGGGAGTACGTGGAGGAGACGCTCTACGAGGAGGAGGCCGGCATCCGCGGCGGCCTCCTGCGCCACTCGTTCTCCGTTGCCGACCCCGGAAGCTACACCCTCTTCTTCGTCTCTCTGGACCCCGCCGGGCGCGAGACCCGCACGGAGATCCGCTTCTATGCGACCGGAAGCGGATGGGTCCGAACCGCGAGCCAGACTCCTTCGGACATCCAGATGCTCGTGGACAAGCCGGTGTACGAGCCGGGCGAGACAGCCAGGATCCTCGTCCAGAGTCCGCTGCCCGAGGGCCGGTATCTGCTCACCGTGGAACGAGAGGGGCTGATCGACGAGCGGATCGTCGAGCTCTCCGGCAGCAACGAGGTGATCGAAGTTCCCGTTGAAGCCGACTACGTACCCGTGTTCTACGTCGCGCTGACGAGCTACACTTCGCGAACGGAGACCCAGGACGACTACTTCCAGCCCGACCTGGGCCGCCCGCGCGGGCTGTTCGGCCTCACCTCGGTTTCGGTTTCGACGCGCACAGTCGAGCTCGATGTCGAGATAACGAG
>SKZO01000201.1 GCA_007127335.1 Spirochaetales bacterium
GCATCAACGCCGGCCTCGGCGAGCTGCTCAAGGTGGTCGATCATGCACAGGTCGCGCGGTGAGAGGATGGTCGAGTATCCACCGGAACCATCGTCCGGGTATTCTTCCACCGGGTAGTACTCCCCGGGGCGCTCGGCCTCTTCGATTGCATGCCGGTAGTTCCAGCGACAACTGTGGGCACAGTCGCCCTTGTTCCCGCTTCGGCCGGCCTGCCAGGCGCTGAGCAGACATCGACCGGAGTACGCGAGACACATCGCGCCGTGCACGAAGACCTCGACTTCGAGATCCGGAACCGTCGCCTTGAGGTCGTGCAGGTCCTCGAGCGACATCTCGCGCGCAGGGATGATGCGTGTGAAGCCCATGTCGCGGTAGACACGGGCGGCGGCGGCATTGAGACAGTTTGCCTGCGTCGAGAGGTGCAGCTCCATCCCGGGCAGGCGACTGCGGACAAGCGGCACGACGCCCACGTCGCTCACGATCAGCGCGTCGAGCGGGAGTGAGGCGATCTGCGAGATGCGCGACTCGAGGGCCCGCAGGTCGCGGTTGTGAAAATAGATGTTGAGGGCGCCGTAGAGGCGTCGATTCCCTTTGATCCTTCGCAGCTGCACGCCGGCGAGCCCGGGGTCGATATCGTTCGCCCGGCAGCGCAGGGAGAAGCCCGCGAGCCCAATGTAGGCAGCGTCGGCCCCGTACGCATAGGCGGTCTCGAGCTTCTCCAGGTCTCCGGCCGGTGCGAGCAGTTCCATGCGAGCCCCCTACCGGCGTGAGACGATGAGGAAGCTGCGATGGGCGTGGAGAAAGGTGAGCAGGTAGTGCTGGAGCCCGGAGAAGTACTCCCGTTCGAGCACCGCGGCGGCGCGTCCGATGTAGCGGTAGTGCCACGGCTCGTAGAGGTACCCGGTGACCTCCTCGTACCCTTCCGGGTAGGAGAGCGAGTATCCGTAGCGGTGCGCATTCGCACGCAGCCATCGACCAGCAGGCTGATCGGCAAAGGCGCGGCAGATACACCCGAAGTCTACTGCTGTTCCCAGCTGGTGCTGGCTCATCCCCGGCCGCGCGGAGACCCGGTCGGCCATGGCGGCACCGAGCTCTTCGACCCATCGAGCGTATACCGTCTGCTGATACTCGTACGAGCGATAGGCGGAACTGACCATGAGCGTGATCCCTTCACCCAGGGCGGAGGCGCTCATCTCGAGAAGGGCGTCCGTGGCCCCTCGGCGAAGCCGGTGGCCCGGGCGGCTGAGGACCAACTCGTCTGAAAGCGCGTCGAGGTCGACGAGATCGGTGGGACGGTACCCGTCGGAGAGCGGGTGATCCTTGTCCACCAGGATCGTCAGGTCGTCCGGTTCATCGAGAACGAGAAGGACCTGTGAGAGAAAACCGTGGGGGTCCTCACGGATCGTCCCGGCGATGTCCTGCGGCATGCCGTCGAGCATCGACGCGAGATCCGCTTCCACGAAGTCAAAGGCGGGATGAATGAGTTGCGGCTCCGGCTCCGGCGCGGGCGTCCGGACGGCCCCGTGACCCGCCTCCTGCTCCGCAGAGCATCCGGAGACCGTCACCAGGATCGCGCCCAGCACGAGCGCCCACCGAGCGTTACAGACCAAGCGCCACCTCCAGGACATCGTCCATGTGCTCGACCGGGTGGAACCTGATGCCCTTGCGCACCTTCTGCGGTATCTCCTCCAGGTCGCGTTCGTTTCTCGCGGGCATGATGACGTGCTTCAGTCGGTGCCGGCGAGCGGCGACCGTCTTCTCCCGCAGGCCGCCGATCGGCAGCACTTTGCCGACCAGCGAGAGCTCGCCGGTCATGCCGACGCCTGCCTTGATCCGTTTCCCCAGGGCGAGCGAGATCAACGCCGTGGCCATTGTCACCCCTGCGCTCGGCCCGTCCTTCTTGATCGCCCCCGCCGGGATATGGAGGTGTATGTGCCGCTCCTCCCACCACTGCGCGCCAACCCCGCGCGAGGCGGTGAAGCTGCGCGCGAAGGTGTAGGCGATGCCTGCGGACTCCTGCATGACGTCGCCCATCTGCCCGGTAATGCGGTATCCGCCTTTCCCCGGGTTGCTGACCGCCTCCACGACGAGTACGTCGCCGCCGAACGGTGTCCACGCGAGTCCGATCGTCGTGCCCGGCTGGCTCACTTTCTTGACGGTGTCTTCGACAAAGACGGGCTGACCGAGGTACTCCTTGAGGTCCGCCGTGTCGATCCGGAACGGAGGAGCGATCTCCTCGGTGACCATCTTCCGGGCGAGCTTGCGGTGGATCCGGTCGAGCGCCTTCTCGTAGTTGCGCATGCCGGCTTCGCGCGCATATTCGTTCGCGATCGAGACGAGGGCCGGCTTCGTGTAGGAGACCCCGCTTTTTGGTATCCCGGCGCGCTCGAGACTCTTGGGGATCAGATACTTCCGCGCAATCGCCACCTTCTCGTCGTCGATATATCCGGCGAGGCGGATGACCTCCATGCGGTCGAGCAGCGGCCCCGGGATCGAGTCGAGCGTATTCGCGGTCGCGATGAACAGGATGTTCGAGAGGTCGAAGGGCAGGTCGAGATAGTGGTCGCGAAAGCTCACGTTCTGCTCCGGGTCGAGCACCTCGAGCAGCGCCGAGCTCGGGTCGCCCTGGAAACTGACTCCGAGCTTGTCGATTTCGTCGATCATGAAGACCGGATCTCGCCGCTTGACGATCTTCAGCCCCTGGATGATCTTCCCGGGCATTGCGCCCACGTAGGTCCGCCGGTGTCCCTTGATCTCGGCCTCGTCGCGCATGCCGCCAACGGAGAACCGGAAGAACTCCTTTCCCAATGCCCGGGCTATCGAGCGGCCGACCGACGTCTTCCCCACTCCTGGAGGGCCTGCGAGGCAGATGATCGACCCCTTGAAGTCGTCCTTGAGTTTCCGGACCGCGATGAATTCCAGGATGCGTTCCTTCACGTCCTCGAGTCCGTAGTGGTCGGCGTCGAGTACGCGGTGCGCCCTGGTGATGTCTATGTCCGGCTTCGGTGGCTCGCTCCACGGAAGGTTGACGATCGTATCAAGGTAGTTGCGCGTGACGTGGAACTCGCTCGAGTTCGGGTCCATCAAGTTGAACTTCTCGAGCTCCTTCTCAACCTGTTCCTTCACCTCGCCGGTCAGAGAGAGGTCGGCGATCTGCTCCTGCAGCCGCTGGTACTCGCTCGACTTGCTGTCGGTGGGCATTCCGAGCTCTGTCTTGATCGCCTTCAGCTCCTCCTTGAGGAAATACTCGCGCTGGCTTTTCTCGATCTTCTCGTTGATCTGGCTCTGGATCTTTTTCTGAATCCGCAGCAGTTCCTGCTCGCGCTTGATGTGCATCAGGACGAGCTCCATCCGTTCGTACACGTCGAGTGTCTCGAGAACCCGCTGCTGTTCGTCGCGGTCGATATTGAGAATACTGGTGATGAAGTCGGCGATCTTGCCGGGATGGTCGATGTTCACCATGTTCAGGCGCATTTCCTCGCTGAAGAGGTTGTTGTTCTCGCTGATCTGCTTCATCTCGCTGATCAGGCTCC
>SKZO01000344.1 GCA_007127335.1 Spirochaetales bacterium
AAGTCCGTTATCCAGAGAGCGCGTCAGCCGACGCGACTTTCTCAAGAGAGCCGCAGGGGCCACAGCTTCGGCGGCCGGAATCGTCCTGATCGGCTCCGGCAGTCCGGATCGGGCGTACGCGCAGGATCGCGACGATCACGCCGGGAGACCCGACGCCGGCACGCGCGTTCCCCGACGCAGACTCGGCGAAACGGGACTCGAGGTCAGCATCGTCGGACTCGGCGGCGCGATCGCCGTGGCGTTGAACCCGGACCATGCGGAGTCGATCGTTCGACGCGCGATCGACCTTGGCGTCAACTACATCGACACCGCTCATCAGTACGGAGAAAGCGAGGCGAACATAGGCCGGGTCATGCGGGAACGGCGAGGGGAGGTCATCCTCGCGAGCAAGACCGACGACCGGACATACGACGGCACGATGCGGCAGTTCGAGGAGAGCCTTCGAAGGCTCGAGACCGATCACCTCGACCTCTACCAGCTGCACGCGATCCACAGCGAGGCGGACATGGACGCCGCGCTCGACCGTCGCGGAGCGCTCGCGGCAATAGAGCGGCTGCGGGAGCAGGGGGCGGTACGGCACATCGGGATCACCGCTCACAGACACAGCACCCTGCTGTCCTCGGCGCTGGAGCGTTACCCGTTCGACTGCGTCCTGCTGTCGCTGAATGCCGGCGACGTCCACCATGACTCGATGATCGCCAACGCACTCCCGGCCGCGACGGCGAAACAGATGGGCGTGATCGCGATGAAGGTCTGCGCCTACGACGGGCGGATCTTTCGCGAAGGTGGTGTCCCGTCTATGCGTGAAGCGCTCGGGTACACCCTGTCCCACCCGGTATCGACGGCGATCGTCGGGGTCTCGACGATCGCAGAGCTCGAAGAAAACGTCCGCGTCGCGACGGAGTTCGAACCGATGCCCCGGGAGGAGATGCGTCGAATCGAAGAGCTCACCCGCTCCTACGCCCGGGACGCGAATTTTTTCAAGTACGAGTGGTAGCAGGCGATGGTTTCGTTACGCCGAATGGCTATCACGGAGACAGGGTTCGGAGGAGGGAGTCGATGAGGAAGATCCTCTCGCCGAGGAGGCAGAAGGCGGGGCTTCCGCCGGGTACGCCGGTTCACATCGGAGAGGCCGAGGGAGCGGTACGTGTCACCGTGTATGAGTACGATGAACACCAGTGGTCGGAACGTACGCTGAACGATCCAGGAGACCTGGGAGTTCCAGACCGCGATTCCGGGGTCGTCTGGATCAACGTGGATGGGGTGCACGACGTCGGGATCGTCACCCGGGTGTGTGAGCGCTTCGGCATCCATCCGCTGGTGCAGGAGGACATCGTCAACACCGATCAACGGCCAAAGGCCGAGGAGTACGACGGCTATCTCTACGCCGTCGTCAAGATGGTCCGCCAGTCAGCCGACGCCGAAACGATCGATCCCGAACAGATCAGCCTGATTGTGATGGACCGCCTGGTGATCTCCTTTCAGCAGCGCACCGGAGACGTTTTCGACCCGCTTCGAAACAGAATCCGCTCGGGGAAGGGACGCGTTCGGCGTGAGGGGGCTGACTACCTCGCGTACTGCATACTCGATGCGATCGTGGACCACTACTTCATCCTTCTCGAGGGGATAGAGGGGCGTATCGGGCCGCTCGAAGAGGCCGTGCTCGCAGACCCGGCGCCCGACGCTATGGTGACGATCCAGGCGCTCAAGCGAGATCTGCTCTTTCTGCGCCGGTCGCTCTGGCCGATGCGCGAGATGATATACCGGCTCTCACGAGAAGGAGCCGCGGTCGTGGGCGAAGAGACGAGGCTCTTCCTGCGTGATCTCTATGACCACGTAATACACTTGATAGAGATTCTGGAGGCCTTCCAGGAGATCGTCGCGGGAACCATGGATATCTACCTCTCAAGCGTGAGTAACCGGATGAACAACATCATGAAGGTGCTCACGATCATCGCGACGATCTTCATCCCGCTCACCTTCGTCGCGGGCGTCTACGGGATGAACTTCGCCTTCATGCCGGAGCTCGAATGGCGATGGAGCTATCCGGCGATCCTCGCCGTGATGGCGCTCGTGGCCGCGCTGATGTTGCGATTCTTTCGGCGAAAGCGATGGATCTGAGCGAGCCGATCCTGGAGCAAAGAAAAAAAAGCCGCATCCCGTACGGGTGCGGCTTTCTATAGCAGGGGCAGGACTCGAACCTGCGACCTCCGGGTTATGAGCCCGACGAGCTGCCAACTGCTCTACCCTGCGTCGTACTCAGAAGGATACCAACGGACATCGTGGCGGTCAAGGCCCTGAGGAGCTTCCCGCAGGGCCAAGGCCGGCACGGCGTGCGCGGGAGAGGAGGATCGGGACTGAGATCACCAGGCCCGCGACGACCACGAGCGACAGGAACGCCACCGGTCCACCAAGGAACACCAGCGAGTCGTAGACGCCGTGCACCGCGATCGCGACGATGAGCCCGATCCACGCTCCGCCACTGGCGTGGAAGCGGGAACGAGCGACGAAATGACCGATGAGCGCCCCGCATCCGACGTGCAGGGGTACGGCGGTCACCCCGCGCAGCAGGAGTATGAACGCCGATTCCCCCACATAGAGCGCACTCTCGAGAAAGGCGAATCCGAGGCTCGCCGCCATGCCGTACACGATTCCATCCGCGGTCTCGGTGATCCCGGGATGGCGATGGACGAGAACCCAGATGAGCGCGAACTTCATTCCCTCTTCGACAGTAGCGGCGGTCACGAACGCCCGGTAGAGGAGCCGCGGCCACCCGCCAAGCGCGCGATGCGCCAAGGAGGCGAACCAGCCGACGGCGAGGGCCGGAATCACCGCCAGGAGCCCGAGCAGGAAGGCAATCGTGAGCAGACGGAACGACTCGGGCTTCCCCGACTCGCGCCGGTACGCCCACCACAGGAGAAGAATGGACGGGGCGAGCGCGAGCGCGACGTTTGCTACGAGCATCTATCCACCAAACAACGGCTCGAGCGCTTCGTAGAGCGCGTCCATCTCGGGCTCCGTGCCAAGCGTGATCCGCAGATGATCATCCATTCCAAACGACGCGAGTGGTCGAACGGCGATCCGTCGCTCGTGAAGAGCACGGGCAACGTCGCTCGCCGCGGGACGGTCGAATCGAGCGCAGACGAAGTTCGCCTGGGTAGGGATGAAGGCGATCTGCCGGTCTTCGAGAAAGCGGTAGAGACGGCGTTTCTGCCGCTCGTTGTTGTCAAGCGACCGGGCCACGAAGTCGAGGTCGTCAAGCGCCGCGGTGGCCGCCCTCTGGGCAACCGAACCGACGTTGAATGGCTGACGAAGAGACGAGACCGCCGTGACGACATCCGGTGGGGCAATCCCGTAGCCTACGCGCATCGCGGCGATCCCGTAGATCTTGCTGAACGTCCGCAGCCTGATCATCGCGGCTCCGCTCCTGATCATCGCAACCGTGTCGGGATAGTCGTCCGCGGTCACGTACTCGCCGTACGCCTCGTCGATCACGACGAGGACATCGTCACGGATCGAAGACA
>SKZO01000088.1 GCA_007127335.1 Spirochaetales bacterium
ACCTTGAACCCTATATGAGTCGGATCTGGGCGATCGTTGATACCGAACGGCGATGCGTGGGTCAGAAGGATGTCGAGCGCGCGTCCGTGAAAGACCCGATGCCAGAGGAGAGCCGGGATCATACGGATGATCCGCCCGAGCATCTGGAGCTCCGTGAACTGGTTCTCCCCCCGGTTGTAGCGTCGGCATCCGCCCAGCCCGGCAATGATCAGTCCCTTTCGGCGTACGACCTTGCCTCCAATGTACGTCGACCCGAAGTAGTTGCGGAAGGGCAAGTTGGTGCGCATATCGTACCGGTCGGGATCGTGCGCGAGACCCCATTTGCGGAACCGGGAGAGGTGTTTGAGGTGGTGGTTGCCGAAGACGAAGAGAATCGGCTTGTTGAGGCTCGCGGCGATGAAACCGAGATACTCCATCGGCAGATCGCCGGCGCTCAGCACCAGATCAACGTCGGCAAATCGTTGTTTCACGGCGGCGCTGTACACGAGGGGGTCTACGTGGTCGGCGACGCAGAGTATCTTCACCGGCTTACATCTTGATCTGCTGGAGCAGCGACTGCAGCTTGTCTTTCGCGTACAGGTCGATCGGACGGCTCTCCGCGTAGTCCTGCGCCATGCGGCTGAAGGTCGAGCTCGTGACGATCAGGCCGCGGGTGATCCCCTGTTTGCGCATCTCCTCGTGAGTGTCCCGGACCGTCGACTCGTCAATGATGTCCGCTACCCGCAGGTACCGTATGAGCTTGGGCATCGAGCGCGCATTGCGCCATTTTGACGTATTCTCGACCGCCACCACTTCCGCACCGTTGTCGACTCCGCGCACGTCTCGAACGTTCAGGCCGAGTGCTTCGGTCAGGCGCTTGCAGACCTCGAGGAACTGGTCCCTTCCAAGGGTAAGATAGTCCTTCATACGGTCGTCGGTCCGCAGCTCCTGGTATTTGGACAGCTTCTCCGCGACATCGCGGAAATTCGGCTTCTTCGCGTAGATGAGCTCCCACTCCTGCACGGCCTGTTCGATGCGGCGCATCTTCTCGTAGCAGTGCGAGAGGAAGTATCGTGCATAGAGCGATTCACTGCTCCCGTCGTCCGCGAGCTTGGCGGCCCGCTCGAGCTCCGAGACCGCCCGGTCGAGGCTTCCAAGGGTGATCAGGCATCCGCCTCGTTCAATCAGCGACTTCACCTTCAGCCCCGGCTCGCGGCTCGACTTTTCGAACGCGCTCATTGCCGCGATGCAGTCTCTCGAGTCCTTGAGGATCTTCCCGATGTAGTACCACGCCTCGTGGTTGTCCGGCTGCAGGCGTACCGCCGCGTCGAGCTCCGCGCGAGCCTCCACCGATCGCTTCGACCGGTACAGCAGCAGCCCGAGTCGGCCCCGCGCTTCGGCGTTTCGCGGATCGAGCTCGCAGGTCTTTCGGTAGTAGCGCGCGGCCTTGTCGCTTCGGTTGCGCTGCTCGAAGATGCGCCCGACGCGGAAGTAGTATTCGGCGTTGTTCGGGTCACGCTTGAGCAACAGCAGGTATTCCTTGAGCGCTTCCTCGGGTTGATTGAATTTGGCGTAGAGCTCCGCTATCTTCTGTCTGAACGGTACTTCCTCGACCAGGCCGTCGAAGTTGCCAATCTGGTTCACCGTCCTGAGCTCCATCAGGGCGAGTTCCTGCTTGTTTTCCTGGTCGTATGCGAGTCCGAGCAGGTAATGGGCGTCGGCATTGCGGGTATCTTTGGCGATCATCTGCTTCGCGGCCTTGATGACTGCCTGCGTCTTGTTCTGCTTCAGCAGCGTGCGCAGCGATTCGACCCGCTTCGGCACGAGAATTGACCGCATGAGAAAAAACGCAACAACGGCGATGGCAATACCGAGGATGATAATAGCAATGATCAATCCCATACGTTCAGCTTTCCGGAAGAGTACGGTGTTTGCATCCGCCTGTCAAACCGCGTTGAAGCCGACTGCCGCCGTGCTCATTGCGACCCTGCTGCTCGTGAGTGTTCGGGTTGCGGGTTCCAACCTGTTTGACGAGGGAGCTGACGCGCTTCTCCATAATCGCACGCGGGAGGCTGCCACCATCTTCGAGCGGGTCGTGGAGCAGGAGCCGGTCAACGTTCGCGCACATCTCTACCTTGCGCTCAGCTACGAGCAACTCGGGATGTACGAGAGGGCGATCGCGACGCTCGAGCGTGCAGAACGCCTGCCCGGTGCCGATCGGAGCCTCGTGCGTTTCAACATGGGCAACAACTACCTTCATCTCGGGCAGACCGAACGCGCTCACGCCTCGTACACCGCGGCTCTCGACGTCAACCCGAACGCATCGGACACGTATCTGAACCGGGCCAACATCTCGGTGAGGCTCGAGAAGTACGAGGACGCCATTGAGGACTACAGAACCGTCCTGACCCTTGCCCCCGCTCATCGGCAGCGACAGGAGATCGAGCGCATGATCTCGCTGCTCTCCGATCACCTTGAGCAGGCACGCAGAGAAGCTGAGGAGGAAGCCCGCCGTCTCGCTGAGGAGCAACGACGGCGCGAAGAGGAAGAGGCCCGCCGCCTCGCGGAGGAACAGCGACGGCGTGAAGAGGCTGAGGCGCGTAGACGGGCCCTCCTGGACAATGTGCTCGACTCGATTCGCACCGCCACGGACGAGACTGAAGGACTCTCCGCGGGCCGCGAAGAGTTGGATACCTACGAAGACGAGTTCGATATCGCAGACTGAGCGGAGCGGCGAGGGAGGGCGCGACGTGTACGACAGACGAAGGCTACTGATACTCGCAGGGGCGGCGCTGCTCGCCCTTGGACTCATTGGAGGCGCGATTGCGATCATCGGCTCCCGCGCGCCGGGACGAGTCGCCGAGCCGGCGGCCGCCGTCGCTGAGACCGAACCGGTAGACAGGACGCGACTGAACACGCTTCGCCTTGCGCGCGAGTACTACGAGGACGGAGAGTATCAACGCGCACTCGATCTGGTGGACCGGCTCCTCATCGACGACGCAGACGACGAGGAGGCTCGCGAGCTCCGGGCGAGGATTCTCGAGGCGAGACGGATCGCGGAGGCCGAGGCGGCCGCGCGTGCCGAGGCCGCGGCGCGTGCCGAGGCCGCCGCAAATCCGAACGATGCGGAGGCCGAGGCCAGGGCCGCCGAGGCGGAAGCGAGGCGCCGCGAGGCGGAAGCGGCTGCCCGCGCGGCCGAAGCCGAGGCCCGCCGGCGCGAAGCAGAGATTGCCGCGCAGCTCGAGGCCGAGGAGCGCCGACGCGCCGAAGAGGAACGCGCGCGCCGTGAGGCCGAGGAGCGTGCGCGGGAGGAAGAGCTTGCGCGGATGACCGCTCTTGAGCGCCGGCGCGTCGAACGCATGACCGAGCTGCTGAGGGACGGCCTCTCGGCGATAGAAGACGAGCGGTACGCGGCGGCGCGGGAGGCATTCGACGAGGTGCTCTCAATCGAGCTGCAGGACAAGACCGTGGAGAATCGCAACCACGCCCTCGCACTCGCCCGCAGCGCCCGAAGCTACTTTGAGGAGGACCCCGG
>SKZO01000331.1 GCA_007127335.1 Spirochaetales bacterium
CGCTCGAGAGCGCGGCCGGTTGATCCGCAGGCCGGCAAGGAGTATCCTAGCTGCTCCATGAGTCAACCCGCGGGAACGCCCCTTATCATCCAGAGCGATGCGAGCCTGCTCGCGGACGTCCACGATCCCGGCTTCGAGGAAGCGAGGGCCGAGCTTTCCGCTTTCGCCGAGCTCGAGAAGAGCCCGGAACACATGCACACGTACCGCCTGACGCCACTCTCGTTGTGGAACGCCGCATCCGCGGGGATGGACGCCGCCGGGATCCTGACCGTTCTCGATCTGTACGGCCGCTTCCCGGTACCGGACAACGTACGGTTTTTTGTAGAGGACACAATTTCCCGGTTCGGCAAGATCCGGCTGCTCGACACGGACGATGATCGCAGGCTGTTCCTTGACGTGCCGGACCAGGCGGTTCGGCAGGAGCTGCTCACGAACAAGCGCGTGTCGCGGTACCTCACGCCTCATGATAACGACGATCTCTCGGGCTTCCTGGTGGAGCTCTACGACCGCGGCACGATCAAACAGGAGCTCATAGAGATCGGCTATCCGGTCAAGGACGAGGCGCCGCTGGTGGATGGAGACCCGCTTGCCATGGGACTACTGGAACGGACGGCGAACGGTCAGGCTGCGTTCACCGTTCGTGACTACCAGGACGAGGCCGCGCGCTCCTTCTACGGCACGGGACGCCCGGGGACCGGCTACGGGACGGTGGTGCTGCCCTGCGGCGCAGGGAAGACCATCGTCGGCATGAAGGTGATGGAGATCGTCGGTGCGAACACGCTCATCCTTACAACGAACGTCGCGGCTGTCCATCAGTGGGTGGATGAGCTGCTCGACAAGACGAGTCTCAACGCAGAGGATATAGGCGAGTATTCCGGCGACCGAAAGGTCATCAGGCCGGTAACCGTGGCAACGTACCAGATACTCGTATGGCGCAAGGACCGGGAGGAGGAGTTTCCCCATTTCCGGCTCTTCACCGAGAGGAAGTGGGGGCTGATCATCTACGACGAAGTCCATCTCCTGCCGGCGCCCGTGTTCCGGGTCACCGCGGAGATTCAGGCAGTTCGTCGGCTCGGTCTGACGGCGACCCTGGTGCGCGAGGACGGACGGGAGTCCGACGTGTTCAGCCTGGTGGGCCCCAAGCGATACGACGTTCCCTGGAAAGAACTGGAGCAGCGGGGATGGATAGCCGAGGCGAACTGTTATGAGATTCGCATTGATCTGCCTGACGGGATGCGGATCGAGTACGCGACTGCAGACAAGCGGGGGAAGTTTCGCATAGCGAGCGAGAACCCGCGGAAGCTCGAGATCACACGACAGATCATCGAGAACCACCGTGAGGACTCGATTATGGTGATCGGCCAGTACCTGAGCCAGCTGAACGCGCTCGCCCAGGCGCTGCAGGCGCCGCTGATCACCGGCAAGACTCCGAACCCCGAACGCGAACGGATCTACGCCGCCTTCCGAAAGGGGGAGGTCCAGGTCATTGTCGTCAGCAAGGTCGCGAACTTCGCCATCGACCTGCCCGACGCCTCGGTAGCGATCCAGGTGTCGGGCACGTTCGGATCCAGGCAGGAAGAGGCTCAACGGCTTGGGAGAATCCTTCGACCCAAACGGAAGAACTCGTTCTTCTACTCGATCATCTCCCGCTACACCACCGAAGAAGCATTTGCTGCGAACCGTCAGAAGTTCCTGACCGAACAGGGGTACCGCTATCACATCGAGCTCTGGGACACCGATGACTGATTTCAAGAGCGCGCTCCTGACACTGGCCGATGACGCATTCTTCGGTCTCGTGAGGAACTACCTCGGCCCCGTCAAGACGCCATTCAACAAACATGACCTGATCGATCGACTCATCGCGTTCCTGCGGAATGAAGAGATCCAGGAACGCATCATCGAGCTGGTTGACAACGACGACGCTGAGCTGCTCACAGCGATCTCGGTTCTTGGCGAACCGGACTTCGATGAGATCCACCTCTTCTTCGCGGGCGAGCGGAGCTACCTGGATCTGCATCAGCGGCTCCTGAACCTCGAGGATCGACTGCTCGTGTACCGCTCCGGTGAGCAATTGCGGATCAACCCGGTCCTCTCCAGACTGCTCGACGAGCGGGTCATCCAACCGGATCTCCTCTTTGCCTCGCGCTCGCTTCTGCCGGGGGAGAGCGCTGGTGCGCCATGGCTCACAGACACACTTCTGGTCTCATTCTGCGCCTATCTGCACGAAGAACCGGACGTCTTTCGTGCGGACGGTTCCCTGCGCAAACGCGCCCTGTCCGATCTGAACGACCGACTGCCCGTGCTCACCGAGCCGACGGGGCTCACCGGCTCGCGCCCCCGGATCGCTGCGCTCGTGGACACGCTGACGGCCGCAGGCGCCGTGGTGAACGACGGGGGGCTGCATCCGGTCCTGGAAGTCTGGGAACGGCTCTCGGAGTTCCCGCCGTTGCATCGGACCGTAGCGCTCGTCGCGGCGGCCGCGTGCGGAGGGCCGGTATCGGATGGTCCGCTCCTTGACGCAATCGTTGGGGTGCTCACCTGCCTCCCCTGCGACCGGGCCGTAGACGCCCTGAGCATTGAACGGCTGCTCCTGATCGCGGTCCCGGAGCTTGGGGCCGAGACCTGCCGACGCCTCCGGGAACAACTGACCGCCGTGGGTATGCTCGTGCTGATCGATGACACGCACCTAGCGGCCGCCGGATCACAGGCTGCCGCTGCCCCGCAGTCCGCCAAGCCGCTCATCGTGCAGCCCAACTTCGACATAACCATGCCGGAGGAGTTCCGTTTCTCAGACGGTCTGCTCATCGCGCGGATGGCCCGGTTGATCCGTCATGACCGCTACCCGCATTTTGAGCTTACGAAGGACCGGTTCGCCGCGGCCCTGCGGTCCGGACTCGAAGTCGAGGAGGCAATCACCCGGCTCAATGCGCTCGCAAACGATCGCGTGCCGCAGAATGTGGTGGTTACCATGCGCAGCTGGGCGGGCGAGCACGAGAGCGTCCGGCTGTTCAAGGGGGTTGTCCTGACGGTCGAGAAGGCGAGACGCCACGCCGTGGAGCATTCGGAGCCGGTGCGCACACTCATTCGCCGGGAGCTCGCCCCTGGCGTCTACTTCGTCGACGAGCACGACGTGGACGCCCTTCAGGCGGCGCTCGCGGAGGCCGGCATAGAGCTCGTTCCGGAGATCGTGCCACAGCCGCGACTGCTCGCAAACGCTCCCAGGCAGGATGTATCGCCGTCCGACCCGGATCGAATCAGGGCCTTTGGGCGTCTGTTTCACCCCACGAGCAGCCCCTCGACGACACAGACGCGGACGAGGCGCCCGGGACCTGCCGGGCGCTCCCGACCTGCGAGCGATCCCGGGTGGCGCCAGGAGATCGACGCTCGTCTGAAGAACCCATCGCTGAGCGAGGAACAGCGGCAGGAGCTCAGCGGACGCGTACGGCAGAAGCTGATTCTCAGCCCCGACCAGGTCGATCCGGGAGCGCTCAAATCGGAGAAGAC
>SKZO01000239.1 GCA_007127335.1 Spirochaetales bacterium
CCCGCCCCGCTCTCGCGCTCCCGCCGGAGTCGTGCCGTCACCCCGTCCGGAGGTGTCCGGCCGCGACTCGTCGGGCTGGCCGCTCTCGCCTGCGCCGGCGGACTCCCCGGCGCCTCTGTCCGCTGCCTTCTTCTTCTTCCCCGCTTCGGCGATGCGGCGCAATCGCGCCTCATCCATCTGCTCGGGCGTCGCGAGCCCGGCGATGAGATCCGTCAATCGCTTGCGTTCGGCGGCGAAATCCGCGTCCGGAAGCGCGTGGATCTTCTCGACGACCCGTTCGGCATGCGCGTAGCGATCGCCGGTGATCCGGGCGGCGAATCGGTAGAACAGGTACTCCCGCTCTCCGTCGCGGACGATCTCTCCAATGAGCGGGAGCTCCGGCGCGGCGTCCGCTCTGGTGACCTGATGACGGTCGAGCAGGTTCAGCAGGGAATCGGCGCCGCGACCGGCCTCAGGGTCGTGATCGCGGACCAACCGCGCGTACTGCCGGTAGTTGTGCAGGACGATCTGCGCGATCGGGTGAATGGACCCGTCGTCCTTCCCGATCGCCTTCACAGGATCGAGTCCTTTCAGCGTCCGGATCACCTTCCCGGTATCGCGACCGCCGTCGAGCTCGTTGAAGAAGTACCCGAGTTGCGCAACCAGCGTGTTCTCGGCCTGCGAGAGGAGATCGCGGTACGGATAACTCTTCTCCGGCAGATAACGACTCGCCGCATCGCTTCGCGAGACGGTCTCGCCGAACTGATAGAGCGCTCCCTCGATGACGGGATGGCCGGCCTTTGACCGCACAAGGGTGAGCGTTCCGGCGACAGGATCCACGAGACAGGAGGCGTCCGATCGCTTCTTCGCGGCGGAGCCGAACACGAGCGGTCCGTCAAGCCCATCGAGAGACGCCTCGAAACGCCCCGATGCCCGAGTCACGCGAAACCGGTGGAACTCGAATGCCCCTCCATGGCCCTCTACGACTTTGGCCTTCAGTGGAGGCAACGAGTTCGCCGGAAAGAGGTCGGCGGCCTGACGCACCCTCTCGCCGCGCGGCGAGGAGATACGCACCAGACGGTTGCGGGTACGACTTCGCTTGAAGAACCGGATGAGCGCGGCATCCGCCTCCTCGGACTGCACGGTCGATATCCGGTCGGCGTCTACACCGGCAGCGGAAAGCGCAAAGAAGTAGTCGTCGGTCAGGCGCAGCGCCGCGATCTCTCCTCGTGCAACGAGGTAGGGGGTACCACCGAGCACGATGAACCCGGGACGCTGGTACACGTCGCCGGGCAACTTGAAGGGCCCGCGACCGTACTCGTTCTTCGCCTCCTGGGCACGCGCGACGAAGTGACCGTCGAGCTTCTCCCGGCGTCTGAGATCAAGGATCTCGTTCTTGCGGAACTTGATCCTGAGATTACCGTCCTTGTAGTAATAGACGAGCACGTGCTTGTCGTCGTCTTCCTCACGGTCGATCGCCTCGATCGCCTCCACCGGGATCGTATGCTGACCGACGAAACTCTTCATGTGCTCAACCGTCTCGACGTCGCCCACGTAATGGGTATCGGGCGTGGCGTCCCCTGCGAGACAGGCGGGCTCGTCAAGCGGGTTCCCGGTGAGCGCGTCCGGGACGACGATCGTCGACACGATGGGGGGGAGCTCAGGGGGGAGGTCCGGCGAGGTCCCGAGCCGCAGGAACGGCTTGTAGTCCTCCCAGTGGGACCCCAGGTAGACCACATAGCACTCGCGGTCCACATGGAATACGCGACTCTGTGGGTTCTGATCGAAGATATCTAGCATCCCACCCCCGCTGATTGGATACTATAATGCAAGTCGCGTCTTTCCGCAAACTCTTACACCGACTATACTACGAAAAGGGGAGTCGGCATGATCATCAGCGAAGACGATCGACGAAAGATTCTGCCGGTTGCGTCGGGGAAAGGCGGCGTGGGCAAGAGCGTGCTCGTCGCGAACCTCGGCATAGCACTCGCCTCCTTCGGACAGCGCACGGTGGTCGTCGATCTCGACCTTGGCGCGTCGAATCTTCACACGTACCTTGGCGTGAAGAACCGCCATCGCGGCATTGGCAACTTCCTCGCCGATCGGTCGGTGAGCTTCAACGATGTGCGCGTTCGCTCGCCGTACCCGAACCTCGACTTCGTGCCGGGTGACGTTCTGGTCACCGGAGCGGCGAATCTGTCGCACGCCCAGAAGCGAAGCGTCATCACGAACATCGAGAAGCTCGAGGCCGACTACATCCTGCTCGACCTCGGGTCGGGCAGCCATTTCAACACGCTCGACTTCTTCCTGATCTCGAACTCCGGGATCATCGTGACAACGCCGCAGGCGCCGTCAATCCTGAACGCGTATGGATTTCTCAAGAACGCCGTCTTCCGACTCCTGCAGCAGACCTTCTCCGATCAGAAGGGCGTGAGCCGTTTCCTGTCGGACATCGTCAAGGAGCGGCAACCGAACGCGACGCCGAGCATCGGGCAGATCGTCGAAGGAATCGAGAAGATCAGCAAACGGGCCGCCGGGATCGCACGCGAACAGATCGGCCGGCTGCGAACAAGCATTGTCGTCAGCATGGCCGATCATCCGGAGGACATGGAGATCGTCCAGAGCCTTCGAACGCTCATCGAGGATCGCCTGCAGCTCGAGCCGAGTTGCCTCGGGTTTCTCTACTATGACCACATCGTGCGCGAAGCCGTCAACGACACGGTGCCGCTGGCCCTGGTGGGGCGCGACTCGCTGATCCTGAAGGAGATCGACCGGATCGCGCAGAAGATCATCCACTCGGAGCGCTTTCCCGAAATGCCGCTCGACCTCGAGGAGTACGAAGACAGTTTCGCGCTCGCATCCATTGAGGCAGAGGACGACTACGCGTCGATCAACCCGTACCCGGGCATGCGGCTCGACGAAAACCCGGACGAAGCCACGGCTGAAGAGTTCATCCGCCTCATCTCGGCGCAGAAACAGCAGATACGCGAACTGCAGGGGACGATCCACGCGCTCACGATGGGCGGACGCGGGCAGGAGTAAGCCGGCATGGCGGAGATCTTCGACGTGGTGAACGACGCCGACGAGGTGGTCGGACGCGCGTCCCGCGAACAGGTTCACGGGAACCCGGAGCTCACCCACCGCGTGGCACACGTGCTCGTGTTCAACTCGGCAGGCAGCCTCTTCCTCCAGCTGAGATCGCCAACCAAGGACGTGCAACCGAACCGATGGGACACGTCGGTTGGCGGGCACGTGGACGCGGGAGAGACGTACGAACAGGCCGCTAGACGGGAGATGCGCGAAGAGCTGGGGATCGACGACGCGGAGATCGAACCGCTTTACCGTTATCTGCACCGGAACGAGTATGAGTCGGAGATGGTAGCGACGTTTCGTGCGGTCTGGGACGGCGCCGTGCGGATCGACCGGTCGGAGATCACCGAGGGGCGATTCTGGTCGCTCGCCGAGATCGCCGGACACCCTCCGGAGACCTATACGCCGAACTTCCTCGATGAGCTC
>SKZO01000177.1 GCA_007127335.1 Spirochaetales bacterium
CTGGTCGGGTCGGAAGCGGGCCGCACCGCGGTCTCAGACGACGGCTCGTTCACGATCGGGCTCCCACGCCTCTCCGAGGCGTCGGTCCAGGACATCCGGATCTGGTACGAGAATGAGCTCGAGCGACGCGTCGACGTTCCGGGCTTCTATATCCAGCTCTCCGCTGACGAACCGGGAGCGGAGACAGACCGGTTCGGCGAGCTGCCCCCCGGGATCTACGCCCGCGCGCCGGAATCAGCCGCCGCGCACGAGACGGAGAGCGCGAGGTCGGTCATCGTGCTGCCGCCAGGCGGCACGCTCACCTTTGCCGCATCCGGCGGCGCGGTCTCCGACGTCAGGGTCATTCCGGACGTCGACTTTCTCGCATCACGCATCGAGGGTGAGCTGATCGTGCTCGAAGCTCGCACCGAAGGCGCGACGCCCGAACTGGTCGTGGAGGCACGCGTAGGCGGACGAACGCTTCGCAGCGCCCCCCTTGCGGTCGCAACCACCGCAGCGACTCCACAAATCGCACCGCCGGAATCGACCATCGGCGCGAGGCTTTCCGCGGAGGCGGATGTCTCAGTGGAGGTGGCGGCGCAGACGGGCGTCCGGCAGGTCCGGATGCGGACTGCTGCCATCCCGGCCCGCGTGCGCGCCGCGCAGGACGAGACTGAAACCGGGCCAGTCGGTCCGGCCTGGGTGACGGCCGAACCCGTGGACGGCCGGTGGCAGGCTCTCCTCCCGCTTCCGCCCGACGACGGTCAAGCGGTCGTAGAAATCGTTGCAGTAGAGAATGGAGGGCGAGAATCGCTTCTTGCCGTCCCGGTCATGATCGAACGGTCGGCACCGGGGCTCCGGATAGTCGCACCGCGTCCCGACGACCTGGTGACCGGCACCGTCACAGTCGCCGCGGTTTTCGACGACGCGTCGGCCGTCGAGTCGATCCGGCTCGACATGAGCGACGGCGAGTCCCGGCTCCTCGAACCCGACCGGCTCGTGACCACCACGGTGAGCGTAGCCGACGATGCAGACACCGTCTCGTTCACGACCACTACACGCTCCGGCGCCAGGGACATCACGACCGTTGCGTTCCATACCGACGATGAGGCGGACAGGCCGCGCGTCCTGCTCCAGGTTCCCGAGGAGGGCTCGGCGACCGGCGGCGACCTGCGGCTTGCCGGAGTCGTCGTGGACGACGCGCAGCCGAAGGCTATCACCTACGCGATAAACGACGGCGAACCGCGTCTCGTGGAGACCGACGGTCTGTTCGATGTCGCCATTCCGCTCTCAGGCGTGGACGACGGCGAGCACACGGTCGAAGTCGTGGGGTACGACCTTGGCGGCACGGCGAGCGAGCCGGTCCGACGCACCTTCATGCTCTCGCGCACCGACCCGATCGTCGAGCTCACCTTTCCGGCTATCGATTCCTTCCAGCGCGGCGTCGTGACCGTCACCGGGACGAGCACCGACCCCAACGGTATCGCGTCGGTCTCCGTGAGCACGGACAGCGGCACGAGCTTCAACCTCGCGGAGGGAGGGGAACTGTGGCGCTACGAGGTCGACACGACGCTCCTGCAAGACGGAACCCACTCACTGCTCGTCAGAGCAGTCGACCGGGCGGGAGACGAAGGGCTCCTTGCAACCATCATCAACGTCGACAATACTCCGCCGCTCCTCGAGCTCTCCGCTCCGGCCGACGGCATGCGCGTGACCGGCGCGCTCCTCGTGGACGGTCGCGCGGAAGACGGCAATCTGCGCGACGTCAGGATCAGCGCCCAGCCGCTGCATGAGGCCGCGCAGGGAGTCGAGCTCGCGCGGTTCAGCTCGCCCGGACCTTTCGCCCACGCCGTGGAACCCGACGATCTCGAACCGGGCTGGTACAATCTGCGAGTCGAGGCGTCCGACGCCGCGGGCAACACGACCCACGTCTCGCGGAACGTCCTGATCGAAGCGGCCGAGGTGATCGAAGCGCCGAGAATCGTGATCCCGGCCGACGGACAGTCACTCTCCGGTCAGTTCGACGTCGTGGTGAGCTCGCCGCCTTCGCTCGGCCCGCTGACGCTCTCCGCGAACGGCCGCCCGATCGGGCTCGTTGAGATCGACGATCGCGGACGCGGCCACTTCCTCGCCGACGCCGGGCAGATGCCCGCCGGAACGGTTTCGCTTTCCCTGGAGGTCGCAGGACCGGGAACCGAAAACAATGCCGCGAGGACGGTCGAGTACGCAGCGCATGGGCCGTGGCTTCTCGTTGACGCGCCCGACTTCCTCGCCTACGTGCGCGACCGCCCCTACGTGACCGGAAGCGCCGGGTACGAGCTCGTCCTTCCTGAGGGCGAAACGCGCGAGGAGACCCGCGAACGCGACCGGATCATCGCGGCGCATGCGGTGGAACGGATCGAGGTGAGTCTTGACAACGGCGAGTCCTGGCGGCGGGCACGGGGAACCGACGCGTGGCAGTACCGGATCGAGACGACCGAGCTCCCCGACGGGCGGCTGAACCTCCTGGTCCGGGCACAGTTTGCCGACGGATCGCAGGTCACGCGCCGTCATTCGGTCATCGTTGACGAACGGCCGCCTCAGGTGCGCCTGCTCGAGCCGAGCGAGCGTGATCGGTTCAACAACTCGCTGCGCGTGGTCGGTGTGACCACCGACGAGAACGAGCTCCTCGACGTCTCGGTCGCGCTGCGTAGCGGCGACAAGGCGCGCTACGGGGTGCCGAGCTTCATCCAGGGGCTCTACCTTGACGTGCACGTGATGGGCGCGACCTACTTCGACCTGGGCGCGGGGCTCACCTTCTTCGACAACAATGTGCGCCTGCAGGGACAGATCGGACTCGCCCCGCCGGGACGCTTCTCCGGGCTCGTACTCGGGACGAAGCTCCTGGCGAACATCGCGTCGGTCCCGGCGAGCTTCTTCTTTGGTCCCGATCTGGAGTGGCTCTCCGCGGCGGTCGCGGTAGGCGCGAACTTCTCCTACTTCACGATGAGCGAGGACTCGATCGCCTTCACCGACGAGGGGCTCGTACTCGCCGGCATGGTGGGCCAGCTCGAGTTCCCCATCGTCACGGTCCGCGATCTGCCGGTCTTCAACACGTACGCCCTGTACACCGAGGCGCAGCTCTGGTTCATCTCGTCGGACGTGGAGGCCGGGACGGTCTTCCGCATGAGCTTTGGGATGCGGGCGAACGTGTTTTAGCGCGCTCGATCGGGCGTAGTCGCAGGCTCCCGCTTCGGGTATACTGTCCGTCCTGCGTTCGGTAGCGGGGATGGTTCCGGACGTTCGGACAACGGAGAAGCTCAGTGTCGCAGTCTCAGCCGAAGGTAGGCGCCGATGTCGCGCCGGTGCCGTACGCAGAGGAGCATCCCCAGTCGGGCCGTCTGTTCCGCAGCCTGACCGTGCTCGCGCTCGGCGGCCACACCATCATCCTCGCCGCGGTGCTACTCGCGGGTATATGGCCGCTCGTCGCGCTCAACGTCGCGAGCTGCGCGATCTACACGGTCGCGGTTCTCGC
>SKZO01000163.1 GCA_007127335.1 Spirochaetales bacterium
CGCCGGGAAGCCGGCGATCCTTCACTCGTGCGGCTACTACGGGGAGATCATCGACGACGTGATCGACTCAATGGGGTACGACGGGCGCCACTCGTACGAGGATGCGATCGAGCCGGTGGAGCAGGCCTACGAGACCCAGAAGGGCCGGATCGCCGTGATGGGGGGGATCGACGTCGACTTCGTCTGCCGCAGGCCGCCGGAAGAGGTCTACGAGCGATCCGCCGCGATGCTCGACCGCACCGCCGCAGGGGGCTTCGCGCTGGGTACGGGCAACAGCGTCCCGGAGTACGTCCCGGAAGCGGGCTACCTGGCGATGATCCGCGCAGCGCTCGACCGGCGCTGAACCGGCCCTATCACAGCGTCACTGACACGAACTCGCGGCCGGGGTCGCGGTCCTTTTCGCGCGCGACCTCGAACATCTCCGCCCAGCAGCCGAAGACATTCTCAGGCTCGGGCAGATCCTTCTCGAGGATGCGATGGAGCTTGCGCAGGTTGCGCGAGGGAACCGCCGGGTAGAGGTGGTGGTCTACGTGGTCGTCGAGCCCCCAGAAGAAGGTCCTGATGAACCAGCCGACCTTCACTGACCGCGTATTGAGCCTGTGATCCTTCACGTTGTACGGTCGCCCGATGTGCTTCGTCGCGTGCCACAGCACCTCGATCGGCGCGCCGATCTGCCAGGCGATCGTGATGAAGAGGAGCAGCTCCCAGCGACCAAAGACGACCGCGCTCGCCGCCACGGCGACGTGGATCGCAAGGATGCCGAGCGACTCGAGGCGGATGGCGCGGTTCTCCTTCTGCGTGCAGTGGTCGCGCATCATCCAGTTCTTCTTCCCGGCGATGCGGCTAACCTGGGTCGCCACGTGCTTGAACAGATCCACGATCGCGCCCACGACGAGGATCTTCAGGACGAGACTCAGGAGAAACCGCCGCAGCCACTTCGTCGTGATCACCTCCGGCCATTCGGTCTCAGGGTCGTGTCCGCGCACCATCGTGTAGCGGTGATGGAGCTTGTGCGAGACGCGGGCGTAGGTGGGGCTGTTCCACATGAGTGTCTGCACGAAAAAGAAGAAGATCTCGCTGAACCGGTCGGCGGACCTCGCGAAGACGGTCTTGTGCTGCAGCTCATGCCCGATCGCGACCCAGAACCCGTAGAAGAAGTAGTAGACGTAGAGGACCGGAATCGCGAGCCAGATATTGATCCGCGCGACGGAGACGGTCGCTAGCGCGGATAACGTCAGAAGGCCCATGAAGTAGAGGACCCGTACGAGCCCGTTGAGCGTGCTCCGCTCGGAGAGCTCGCGCAGGACCGCCTTGTCAAGCGGCGGGCGCTTCCAGTCCTTGCGCTGGTTGTCCCACTCGTAGTCGGACAACTGCTCTCGTGACACGAAACTCGCTGACGACATGACTACTCCCACGCATCCGGAATACTTGATCTGTTCACTCTTATATCAGGATGGGTCGATCGAGGCAAGATGCTACCAGGCGGTGACAGCGTCATTCATCGGGCTTTGTCTCGTCCCAGAGCGAACCAATGGTCAAGGCGCGACAGGCTGGAAATGGCCGAAAGTCGTCGGTGTATTCCGTGACCAGCGTACGCACCGAGTGCGTCCGCATGATTGCCGCGATGTTCGCATCGTGGATCCGCTTGCCTGAAACCCTGGAGGAGAGAACGATCTCCCTGAGCGCCAACACGACGTCGGCTGATTCCGGAAGCATCACCATCAGGCGTCCCAGCTTCGTCACGTTCGTCACCGCGTCTTCGCAGGCAAGCCCGAGGCCGTCCGCCGTCACCGGTCTCGTCGCAACCACCAGATACTCGCGGATGATCTGGCCGCATGAGGCCGGGTGCACCCCGAATCGCAGGCATCGTGCAAAGAGACGCCGTGCGCGCTCGTGTGCCGGCCTCGACCGGTCCGTCGCCGCCAGGAGCACGTTCGTGTCGAAAACGACGAGCTCACCGCGCGTCATCGTCGTATATCTCGTCGCGCGACCAGGTGCCGGATCCTCCGGTCTGTGCCGTAACGAGATCAACAACATCGGCAACCGGCTCGTCCGGCATGCGCTCAGCCGCGTCCTCGAGGATCGCACGCAACTCACCCTGCAGCGATCTGTGGTGCATCCGGGCACTCTGCCGGAGCTTCCGAAGCACAGCTTCGTCAACGTCGCGTACGTGTACCGATGTCATACTGGTAGCATAATGCTACCAGTATCCGCCGGCCAGGACATGCGCGTCGCCCTACCAGCAGCAGTACCCCCCGTCGATCAGGAGATCCGCGCCGGTCATGTAGTCCGACACCTCGGCGGCGAGATAGACGATCGCGCCCTGCAGATCCTCCGGGCTCGCCATGTGCCCGAGCGGGATCCGCGGGAGCCATTCCGGGAGCATCGATTTGCCCTCCGGAGTCTCGAGCAGCCGGTCCACGAGGAGCGTCCTCGTGTAGCCGGGGCTGATGCTGTTGACCCTGATACCCTTGGGCGCCCACTCGGCGGCGAGGGTGCGCGTCATGTGGAGAACCGCCGCCTTTGACGAATTGTAGGCGACCTGGTTCTGCGGGGTATTGGCGACGTGGGCGGACATCGACGCGGTGTTGATGATCTTGCCGTAGCCGGAAGGCGCCATCACGCGCGCGGCTTCGCGCGCGCAGAGGAAGACCGCGTCGAGGTTGAGCGCCATGATTCTGCGCCACTCGGCAAGCTCCATGTCCGCAGCCGCCCGCCACACGCCGATGCCGGCATTGTTGACGGCGATTGTGAGCCCGCCCCACGTTCCGACAACGGCGTCTACCATCGCGGCGACCTGCGTCTCGTCGGTCACATCGGCATGGACCGCCATCGCGACGCCCCCGCCGGCCTCGATCTCCAGGACGACCGCTGCGGCGGACTCGTCGTCTATGTCCGCGACGGCTACCTTGGCCCCGGCTTCGGCGAGCGCGAGACAGTAGCTCCTGCCGATCCCCTGCCCGCCGCCGGTCACGACCGCCGTCCGTCCGTCGAGCCCGAATCTGTCAAGAATGCCCATCGTCGCCTCCTGCCCCGTACGAGGCGTGTCGCTCGTATTCGTCGAGCATGATGTGATAACTCTCCAACGGCATCCCCTGGAAGACGCAGTTCGACGTCGAGAAAATGAAACCGCCGCCAGGCTTCCCGTGCCTCATCGCGTACCGCACCGACTCCCGGATACGCTCTTCGTCCACCTCCTGGAGGAGCGAGGCCTGAACGTTTCCCATGAGAATGAGCTTCTCGCCGTACTCCCGCTTGACCTCCGCGATGTCCATGTGCCCCTGTGGATCGATCGACTGGTACCCGTCGAGCCCGGTTGAGGCGAGCTGGTCGAGAACGAGCCGGAGGTCGCCGTCGGAGTGGAGGATCGCCTTCGTGCCGAACTCGTGCATCTTCGAGACGATCTGCTCGAGGTAGGGGGTGACGAACTCGGCGAACATCTCGGGACTGATGAACGGTCCCTGGTTGTAGCCGTAGTCACTGTTGATACAGATGAAATCGACTCCCTGGTCGACCTGCCGACGCGCGAGCTCGATCGAGTCGGCCATCTTCACCTTCGCCTCGTCGTGAATACGCTGCGGCTCCTCGAAGAGTTTCACGACGAAGTCCATCATCTCCTCACCGGTCGGCATCCAGAAGGTTCCCTGCCCGTTGAAGCTGTAGATCATCACCCGGTCGCCGAACCGCTTCCGCCCGCGCGGAATGACCTCGCTGTCGTAGTGACCGTGAAAACTCACGGGAAGCGCCGCCGCGCACCACTCGTACCGATCGATGATCCGCTCCCAGATCGTGAAGTACCGCTCGAGAAGCGCTTCCCGCTCCTTCGCCGACGCGCGCCCCACCTCCTCCTGCGTGGGCCAGGAGAGCCCGAAGGCCTCCTGCTCGAGTTGAAAGACGAGCTCGAAGTGCGGGACCTTGTCGGGCAGGGTGCGGTCGAACACCGCCTGCAGACGTTCACGTGGGACCATGCCGCGATACTACCCGAGCGCGACTGCGGCCGCAACACGGCTCACGGCACACGCGGCTCACCGCAGCCACGATGGACGCGCTGCCCGTCATGGGCTATCATGCGCCGCGTAGAGGAGACCCCATGGAACCCACGATGCGAATCGCCCTCGGCCAGATGCGCGAAGTCACCCACGAGAACATGACCTTCGCGCGCCAGCTCGGCCTGAAGAGCGTGCAGTTCAACACGCCTGACCTGCCCACCGGAAGCGGCGCCTGGGAGCTCGACGATCTGCTCTGGCTCACGGAGCGCTGCGGCCGCTACGGGCTCACCGTGGAGGCGCTCGAGAACGTCCCGGTGAGCTTCTACGACCGCGCGATGCTTGGGCTCCCGGGACGCGATGAACAGATCGAAAACTACCGCCGGACCATCCGCAACATGGGCCGGGCCGGCATTCCCATCCTTGGGTACCACTGGATGCCGAACGGCGTGTGGCGCACCTCCGGAGCCGAGCCCGGCCGCGGCGGGGCGCGGGTGACCGCCTTTGAGATGGAGAAGACCGACGCGCCGCTCCTGGCCGGAGCCCGCGAACCGGGACCGGAAGAGGCGCGGGGACGATCGTTCTCCGCGGATGAGATGTGGGCCAACTACGAGTACTTCCTCAAGGCCGTCCTGCCGGTCGCCGAAGAAGCCGGCGTCAGGCTCGCCCTCCACCCGGACGACCCGCCGGTGCCCGAGCTCGGGGGGATCGCCCGGCTCTTCCACAGCGCGGAAGGGTTCAGACGCGCGATGGCGATCGTGCCAAGCCCGAACAGCGGGATCGACTTCTGCATGGGCTGCTTCTCTGAGATGGGACCGGACGTCATTGAGTCGATCCGCTCCTTCGGCGAGCAGGGCAAGATCCTCTACGTCCACTTCCGCGACGTAGAGGGCTGTGTCCCCTCGTTCAGGGAATGCTTCCTTGGTGAGGGCAACGTCAACGTCGCCCTGGCGATCCGCACGCTGAAGGAGGTCGGCTTCACCGGCTTCCTGCTCGACGACCACGTCCCGCACATGATAAACGACAGCGACTGGGGCCACCGCGCCCGCGCTCACGCAATCGGCTACATCTCAGGGCTCCTCGAAGCGGTGAACCAGGTCGGATAGGGACGATCGGGGCAGATGGGCTTGGCGGTTACTCCGGATCGTATTGACTAAGTCCAGACTTAGTCTTATCCTGGATTCATGAAGACGGCAACGACTCACGAGGCGAAAACCCATCTGTCGCGGCTCATTCGCGAGGCACAGAGCGGTGAGACCGTCGTGATTCTGAGCGGGAAGACACCGGTCGCCAAGCTCACCGCGATCAGCGAAGCGGATCGGAGTCGACCGCGTGTCGGCACCGTTACCTCGGACCCGGTCACCTGGGCCGAAGACGCCTTTGCGCCGATGACGCAGACTGAGATCGAGCAGTGGGGCCTGTGAGATACCTCCTGGACACGTGCACCTTCATCTGGCTCTGCTCTGAGCCGGCCCGCCTCTCCCGGAAGGCGAAGACCGTACTGGATGCCGCCGACACGACGATGGTCGTCAGTGACGCCACTGCGCTCGAAATCGTACTCAAGTGGACAGCCGGAAAACTCATACTGCCGCAACCACCGCGGCAATGGATCGGGAATCAATTACGGGTCTGGGCGGTTGAACAGCGAGCGCTGAGCCGCGACGACATGTACCGGGCGAGCGAGCTACCTGCCCATCACGCAGACCCGTTCGACCGGCTTCTGGTGGCGACGGCACTCGCCGACTCCGCTACGATCGTGACCCCGGACGAGACGATCCACGCCTACCCCGTCGCGTGCATCTGGTGATCGCCCCGCTGGCGGTCCGACGCTGCGTTCTACGCGACGTCCTGTCGGCAGGAGCCGTGCGGCGACCCCCGGATCAGCACGCGTAGCCCGCAATCACACAATCTTCACACAGCCGTCGGAAACCCTTCACGCTGCTCTCCGATCATCACATCACCACCGCGAGTGAGGATGGAGATGAGAAGACGAAGATTTCTGTTGCTGATGCTGTTCGTCGCCGGCGTGGCCGCAATCGGGACCGCCGCGTACCTGTGGCGAAACGGCATATCTGATCCGGAACGGGAAGCAAGCGCCACTGCGCCTGCGACGATCCAGCCGGTGGAAGGCACCGTCCAGGTCGGCGTGGAGTCGCCAGCGGTCGTCGAGCCGTTCCAGAGCAGAACACTCAGATCGCGCTCACCCGGCGTGGTCGAGTTCACGGCTGCGATCGGCACGATGGTGTCCGAGGGCGACGTGGTCGTGCGGCTTGACGCCGCGGATCTCCAGGCGCGCCTGCGACGGGCGGAGATTGACCTCGCCGAATCGCAGATCGCCCACGACCGTGCGGTCCGGGCGGTCGAACGAGCGGAAGACGATCTCAGGAGCACCGAAGAGCTCCATGCCGCGGGCGCAGCAACCCGCGAACAGCTTGACAGTCGACGCGACAGCCTCTACCAGGCGCAGTACGCCGCCAAATCGGCATCCTTCGCGCTCGAGAGGAGACAGCTCGACTATGAGTCGGCTCTGGCCGACATAGAGGCGCGTGCCATACGGGCCCCGTTCTCCGGAGTCATCTCCGCATCCGCAGTCGGACGCGGTGACACCGTGGGTACGAACACCGAGCTCATCACCATCGTCGACACCAGCAGAGTCCGGCTCCTCGCTGAGATAGACGAATACGACATTTCGTTCGTCGCCCCGGATATGCGCGCTCAGGCGCGGGTCGACGCGCTCGAAGCGCTTGGAGACGCCCGCAGCACCTTCACCGGCGTGGTCGACTTCGTCAGCCCCACCGCGCGCATCGTCAGCAATATCTCGGTCTTCACCGTCACCGCGCGCTTCAACAACGCAGACGGCTTTTTGCGGTCGGGCATGACCGCGGACCTGCTCATACTCACCGCCCAGGACACGGGGCTGATCGTCCCGTCACGGGCGGTGTCCTCCGTCCGGGACCGGAGCTACGTCGACGTCCTCCTCGAGGACGGTGAGATCGAACCGCGTCGCGTAGTGACCGGAGCGAACGACGGTGTCGGCATCGCCGTGCTTGAAGGACTCGAGCCGTCGGACAAGGTCGTTGTCCCCGAGATCGCGGGACTCGATGCGTTGAGCGCGCCACCGGCCGGCCCGGTCGAGCCCAACTCCACCCTGATCCCCCTCTCCGTCCCGGGCACTAGCGGTACGTCCGGCGGCGGTGGAGCCGGAGGAGGAGCCGGTCGCCAATGATCACCATGACCGACGTCAGCAAAGAGTATCGAATGGGTGCGGAGACGGTGCATGCGCTCGCCGGCGTGAGCCTGCAGATCGACGGCGGAGACTTTGTCTCGATCATCGGACCAAGCGGTTCCGGCAAGAGTACCCTGATGAATATCATCGGGTGCCTCGACACGCCTACGAAGGGATCCTATCGGCTCGCCGATGAACCGGTCGAAGGTCTGTCAGCGGATCGACTGGCCGAAGTGCGCAACAGCGCGATCGGGTTCGTCTTCCAGACCTTCAATCTCCTGCCGCGACTGAACGCGCTGGAGAACGTCGAGCTTCCGCTCGTCTATGCCGGGGTCCCCAGCGGTGAGCGGCGGGCGACCGCGCGTGAGCTCCTTGATCGAGTGGGCTTGAGCGATCGGGTCAGACACCGTCCGAACGAGCTTTCGGGCGGTCAGCGCCAGCGCGTGGCGATTGCACGAGCGCTTGCCACGAAACCTCGGGTGCTGCTGGCGGACGAACCGACCGGTGCGCTCGACACCAGAACCGGCTCGGAGATCATGGATCTGCTCGAGGAGCTGAACCGCGACGGCACCACGCTCGTGCTCGTGACCCACGAGCCCGAGCTTGCCGAACGGGCCCGGCAGGTGATCCGGCTTCTTGACGGGAGGGTCGCGTAATGGGACGTCGATCGCTCTGGGAAAGCATGCGTATGTCCGGCCGCAGTATCGCCGGCTCCCCGGTGCGAGCCGCCTTGACCGCACTCGGCGTAATGATAGGAGTCGCCTCGGTCATATCGCTCGTTGCCCTCGGCCGCGGAGCCCAGGAGGAGGTAGCCGGCGGGCTTCAACAGCTCGGCTCGAACCTCCTGATCGTCTACTCGGGCGAGCCGCGCGGCACGGCGCTCGTGCGGACAAACACCTCAAACATCCGTCCGACGTTGACCGAGACGGACCTCGAGACGATCCGCGGGCTTCCCGCAGACATGATAACGTACGTGGCGCCGGCGACCACGGCGAACGCGCAGCTGAAGTACGAGAACCGGAACACCGTATCCACGGTCATCGGGACCACGCCGGAGTACACGGAGGTACGCAACCTCCGGCCGGCGTACGGGGAGTTCTTCTCAGAGTCGGACGTTGACTCGAGAAGCAGCGTGGTGGCGATCGGCATGCAGGTCTACCGTGATCTGTTCGCGCCGGGAACGGATCCGGTCGGGCAACGCATACGAGTCAACGGCATCTCGTTCAGGGTTGTCGGTGTGATGGAGGAGAAGGGTGACGCAGCACAGGATAACTCGGTCCTCATCCCCATCACTACCTACCAGAGAAGAGTCTCCGGCGACAGCAACTACGCGATGATCGCGATCCAGGCGGCGTCTCCTGATGTGATGCGCCCGCTTCAGGCGACGATCGAGGAGCACTTGCTGCGACTGCATCGGCTTCCCTCCATGGAGAGCGCGGACTTCTACGTCGCGAACCAGCTCGATCTCCTGGCGACGGTTGAAGGGGTGGCGGGCACCTTCACGCTGATGCTCGCGAGCATCGCCGCGATCAGCCTGGTGGTCGGCGGAGTCGGTATCATGAATATCATGCTTGTTTCGGTGACCGAGCGCACCCGCGAGATCGGAGTCCGCATGGCACTCGGCGCACGCAGAAGGGACATCATCTCCCAGTTCCTCACAGAGGCCGTGCTGATCGCCCTTGCCGGTGGACTCATCGGCATCGCGATAGGCGTTGGAGGATCGTGGGCGGTCACCGAGTTCGCGCGCATCGCCTCGCATATCACGCCCATCTCGATCGTCGCCGCGTTCGGGTTCTCGATATTCGTGGGCCTGTTCTTCGGCGGCTATCCGGCCTGGCGCGCATCACGACTCGATCCCATAGAAGCACTCAGATACGAGTAGGAGCAGAAGATAATGAGAGCATCCAGATGGTACCCTTTGGTCGCGGCGCTGTTGTCGCTCTTGCTGGTGAGTCCTGCCTTCGGGCAGGCCCGCGGCAATACGGAGCTGCAGGCCGCTCGGGCCGAGTCCGAGACCGTACTCGATCTCGGAAGGCTCCTGGGCTTCGTCTACCGCATGACCACGGAGTTCGAGGCGCTCGAGCTTTCGGACTCCCAGGTTCGTGAGCTGCTGGAGATCCTTCAGCAGATCCGTGCGACGGCTCGCCTTGATGGACCGACGGCCGAAGCCTACATGATCCGCATTGAGGACCGGATCCTCACCGCGGCGCAACTCATCCACACGGACCGGCTCTGGATACAGGCCGAGCGCGATCGCGGGAACGACGGCAGTGGCACAGGGGTCGCGCAACAACGCGGAGTAAGCCGCGGTGCAGGGGACGACAGGACCGGCGAGGGTTCGGGGACCTCGAACGAGCACCAGTCTGACCGAACGGCCGAGGCAGGCGAACTGGCGGTCTTCGCCGCGGGTGGAGACTTCAACCCGCTGCTCGATGCCTCGCGCCCGCAGGGCGAGTCGTTCGAGGCGCTCTCCGCCTACCTGGACGATCGCATCCAGGGGCGGTGAGCGAGGCGGCGAACGACAAGGCTCTTAAGCAGTGCATCTGCATCCGGTGATTGCTTATCCGACATTCCAGCGCTAAGTTCTCAAGTACGTCGTTCGTCAAGGAGCCTTCATGTCCACGCAGTCCGAGTCCGCAGCGAATCCCGAGCCCTCCGCCTTGCCGGGTCGCGACGAGTCGCTCGGGACTGAGAAGATCGGCAAGCTGCTCGCACGGCTGTCGATCCCGGCGATGATCGGGATGTTCGTCAACGCGATCTACAATCTCGTGGACACGATCTTCATTGGGCAGGCGGTAGGGCCGGCCGGAATCGGCGGGCTCACCATCTCGTTTCCCTTCCAGATCCTGCTCTTCGCGATCTCCACGATGATCGGAATTGGTGGGGCGTCGGTCTGCTCCCGGGCGCTGGGAGCCGGCGACATGGTGAAGGCCCGCCGCGCGGCGGGGAACGCCTTCGCGATGTCGTCCGTGCTCGCCCTCGCGATTCTGGCCGGAGGGCTCTTGTTCCTCGACGAGATCCTCGTCGCCTTCGGCGCGACCCCCGGGCTGATCGACCACGCGCGCGACTACCTCGAGATCATCGTAATCGGCTCGCCGCTGCTCATTGTCGCCGTCACGGGGAACATCCTCATCAGAAGCGAGGGGCGGGCCAAGGTCGCGATGGTCACGATGCTGATTGGCGCCGGCGCCAACCTGATCCTCGATCCCATCTTCATCTTCGGCCTGGGCATGGGAGTCCGCGGCGCCGCGTGGGCGACGGTAATCGGGTTCGGCCTCTCCTTTGCGTTCGTCCTGGGCTTCTTCCTCTCCGGCAGGAGCAGCCTCTCGTTCTCCAGAGCCGACCTGCGCATCGCGCCGGCGATCAGCCGCGAAATGCTCGCCGTGGGCTTCCCCAACTTCATGAAGCAGGTGGGAGGCTCGCTCCTGGTGATCGTCGCGAACAACGTCCTGCGTGTACACGGGGGCGACATCGCGATCGCGACCTTTGGCGTGATCAACCGGATCCTGATGTTCGCGGTGATGCCGGTCTTCGGGATCGTCCAGGGCTTCCAGCCCATCGCCGGGTACAACTACGGGGCGCGAAACATGGAACGGGTGCGCGAGGTCGTCAAGGTCGCCTCGATCGCGACGACCGCCTGCGCGAGTGTGTTCTTCGTCGCGATGATGGCGTTTCCCGGCCCCCTGATGAGCATCTTCGGCGACGACGCGGAGCTCATCGCGCTCGGCACGCAGGCGATGAGAATCATCGTGCTCGTCCTGCCCATCATCGGCGTCCAGCTCGTGGGAGCCACCTTCTTCATGGCGATCGGCAAGGCGTTCCCGGCGCTTGTCCTTTCGGTCTCACGGCAGATCCTGTTTCTCATCCCGCTCGTGATCCTCTTCCCGCTCTTCTGGGGCACCACCGGCGTCTGGCTCGCCTTCCCCGTCGCGGATACACTTGCGACGAGCGTCACGATCGTGTGGGTGGGGTTCGAGTTGCGCAAGCTGCGACTCCACGATCGCTCGTTCGACGAGGCCACGGACTCCCGGGGCGAACCCGCTGCCGCCGGGGCCTCGGGCTCATGACGGCAGCCCGGGCGGCTGCTCCCTGGACGGCTGCAGCATGAGCGGCAGCAGCCTCTGCAGGTGCGGACCGACGCGGGCTCCAGGCGCGGCGCCGCCCGCGACGTCCCAGAGGGAGGCGCCCATGGAGCGCAACGCGAAGGTCGTAGAGATCCAGCCCTGCGTCCACCCCGACTCGATGCACCAGGCGCCCCACCCTTCGTCGGCATTGCTCGCCCAGTAGTCCCAGAGACGGAAATCAAAGGCGCGAAACCACCCGCCGTCGAGCTCCGGATGCGCGGCGGAGCGGACCTGACAGCGGCAGAGAAAGCCGGCGAGCCGGTCCGCGGCATTCGCGTAGAGCTGCTCGCCGGTCGCGGCGGCCGCTTCGTAGAGGCCGATGAAGGCGAAGTTGGTCGTGTAGAGCAGATCACAGAGGGGGTCGCCGTTCTGCTGGATCAGGGGCGCTTCGGCCGTGCCGTACGCTTCGTTCGACCGGGGCGGCCCGTACGACCCGTGGCCTTCCGCCCCCACCTCTTCGGCGATCGCGCCGCACGCATCCTGTCTGGCGAGCAGGTCCCGTCCCACGCGACGGAGCCACTCCCTGTGCGTGGCTGAATCGTCCACCCGCACGAGCCAGGCGAGCGGCAGGAGCATCCTCGCGCGCTCCTGCTGCATTCCGTTGGTCCATCGCCACTCGTGCGGGTAGGCCTCCATCGTGAGGCGGATACCGGAAAGCGCGCAGTCACGGAAGGCTTCTGATCCGCTCTGCCGGTACGCCAGGAGGTAGCAGGCCCACAGCCACGACTCGTAGTGCGGGGCGAAGTGCAGCCGGTCGAGCTCGTGGTAGTGCCGCCAGCCCCGCTTCTGGAGATCGGCCTCCTCGAGCCGCCGGCTCCGGAACCCCGAGGGACCCGTGGTCCGCAGATTCGCAAGGAGACACCGTGAGACCCGCTCGTCCCACCGCTCGACCCCGAGCAATCCGGCCGCGGCCATCGCGGCGAGCATGACCCGCGCATTGTCGTCGCCGTAGTAGACCCCGTCGGCGGGGGGCAGGGTGGTCCACGCGAGCAGTCCGTACGACGGGCTCTGCAGGTCGGCTCGCGGACCGTTGCCAAGCACCGAGTCGAGCAGGACGAAGTCAAGGAGATTCCCGGCAACCTCTGCGGTCGCTCGGTCGTCCGCGACCGACGCGAGCGCCGCGGTCGCCATCGCCGACTCGCTCATGCAGTCGCCGCGAAGATGGTAGCGCCAGTCCTGGCTCCCGTCCGGATGGATCCGCGAGCTCGCCCCTTCGATCATCCCGCACGAGCCGTCGCCGGCCGGCCAGTCCGCCTCGGGACCGGGGCCGGTCCCGTCATGGAAGCTCTCGAGCCTGCGGCGAGCCTCGTCGCTCCAGCCCGGATGGACGAGAAGCCTCGCGCGGGAGAACCAGGTCGCGCCCCGGCGAAGCGCATGGAGCTCGGCGTCGGCAGGCAG
>SKZO01000189.1 GCA_007127335.1 Spirochaetales bacterium
CATACCGGATAGAGGACCACCCCAATCTCGTCAACCTGCTGTGGGAGAAACGCAACCGCCCGGAGGACTACCGGCGCATCTGGAAGGCGCTCACGATCGACGGCTTCATCGCGCTTCGGCTCACCGGTGTCGCGTCAATCCATTACTCCGGCGCCGCGTTCTACGGCGTCGCCTTCGATCTGCGCCGCCGCCGCTTCGACCCGGGCATCATGGACGAGATCGGCGTGGATGGAGCGCTGATGCCGGACCTGTACGAGAGCACGAGCATCATCGGCGAGGTGACTGCAAAGGCCGCGAGGGAGACCGGGCTCGCCGCGGGGATACCGGTCGCCGCGGGTCAGGTAGACTGCAACGCGAGCTGGATCGGTGCCGGGGCCACGGAGCCCGGCGACATGCAGGGCAACCTCGGGACCGTGGGGAACCTGGGGGTGATCTACCGTGACATCGAGTTCGCCTTCAGCGAGACGGGGAAGCTGCTGATGAACTTTCCCTACACGATGCCGGACACCTACATCACGGTTCCCACGACGCTCACCGGGGGCCAGACGATGCGGTACGTGCGCGACACCTACTGCCAGGCCGAACGCGCGGTTGAGGAGAGCTGCGGAGTGAGCACCTACGACCTGCTCAACCTCCAGGCCGAGCGCGTCCCGCCCGGAAGCGACGGGCTCATCGCGCTGCCGTATCTCATGGGCGAGCGCTCCCCCCACTGGAATGCGAACGCGCGGGGCACGATCTTCGGGCTCTCACTCAACCACACGAAGGGGCACCTCGTGCGGGCGCTCATGGAGGGCGTCGCCTACGCGATGTACGAGAACTACACGCTCATCCGGGAAGCAGGGCTCAGGACCACCCTGCCGCTCATTCTCAACGAGGGAGGCGCGGTGAGCAGGCTGTGGCGCCGGATCATCACCGACGTCTTCGGGATCCAGACGGCGATGGTCAAGCGCCGCACCGGCGCGCCTTTCGGCGACGCGGTCCTTGCGGGAATCGCCACCGGGGTACTCGACGACTTCTCGATCACGAAGCAATGGACCGAGTACGTCGAGTACCTCGACCCGGACCCGGCGACCCACCGCCGCTACGCCGACTACTTCACGCTCTACAGGAAACTGTACACCCATCTCAAGGACGACTACGCCGAGCTTGGGCGGCTGCGCGCATCCGCGGCGGACGCAGCGGGGACGGAGGAAGCATGAAGGTACCGCAGAGGATGAAGGCCTTCGTGCTGCACGACGTGATGGCCTGGTCCGTCGACGAGGTTCGAGTGCCGGAGCCGGCCCCGGGCGGCATGCTCGTACGCGTACTCGCGTGCGGGCTGTGCGGCAGTGACCTGCGCACGATCAGGAGCGGCCACAGAAGCGTCACGCTCCCGTGGATCCTCGGCCACGAGATCTGCGGGGAGGTCGCCGCGCTCGGGCCGGACTTCCGGGGCCCGTGGGAGGTCGGTCAGCGGCTCTCCATTGGACCGAACGTCTACGACCCGAACGACCCGTATACGGTTGAGGGACGCCACGAGCTCTCCGCCGGAGTTCGCGAGATCGGGCAGCAGTGGCCGGGTGCGATCGCCGAGTACGTCGCGATCCCGCCGGAGAGCGTCACGATGGGCAACATCCTGCCTGCTCCGGAAGGCCTTGCGCCGCAGCACGCCGCGATCGTCGAGCCGGGCTCGTCGGTGATCCACGCGCACGAACGCGCGCGGACCGGACTCGGCGACACGGTCCTCGTCATGGGGGCGGGCCCCATCGGGTGCCTGCACGTAGCGATCGCCCGGGCCTGCGGCGCCGACCGCGTCTTCCTGAGCGACGTCGCACCGCAGCGCCTCGAGCTCGCAGCCACCTTCGATCCCGACGCGCTCATCGACGCCTCGGCGCAGAACGTCCCCGAGCGCGTGGCCGCGCTGACCGGCGGCACGGGGCCTACGGTCGTCATTACGGCCAACCCGTCGCCGCAGGCGCCGGTTGAGGCGGTGCAGATGGTCGCGAAGGGTGGCCGCGTCGTCCTCTTCGGCGGGCTTCCGCACGATGAGTCGGCACCCGGCGTCGATCTCAACGTCGTCCACTACCAGAATCTCGAACTCATAGGGCTGAGCCGCTTCGCGCCGCGACATTTTCGCACGTCGCTGCAAATGCTTGCCTCAGGGAGGATCCCCGGTGACCGGCTCGTGACGCATGTGCTGCCGCTCGACCGCGTCGACGAAGGGGTGCGTTCAGCGCTCGACGGGAAGGCGCTCAAGGTCGTGTTCACGCCGTAGGCGTCAAGTTTCTCCCGCGCAACGGGTCCTTTTCGCGGAAACGGGGTAGACTCCCCGGCATGGGGAGAGGACATCATGACAAGTATCGAGGGGCCCGAGATCCGCGTGTTGACCAACCGCGCGTTGACGGAGCTACCGGGCAGGAGGGTCACCGCCGTTGAGTTCCGCGACGTGGAACGTCTGTCGCGCATAGGGTTCGTCAACCCGGACCGCTTCGAGCTGCTCGTGGGGGGGGAAGTCGAGTCGGTATGCGGACGCGGGGTGCTCCTCGTCCTCACGATGGACGGAGGCCGGCACCTCGTCATAGGGCCTGAGTACGGCGGCACGGTGCGCCTGCTCGATGGTCACCATCCTGTTGGAGCGGCGCACGTGTCGCTCCACCTCGAGCCGGCCTCGACGCTGCAGGTCAAGCTCACCGGCATGGGCACGGTGCAGGCACGAACCGACGACGACCTGGCATCACTCTACGTCTACTCGCGCGACTTCGGCGAGGTGCTGTGCCCGGGAGAGCCGGATTTCACGCGAGCGAGTTTCCGCCGCGCGCTCTCGGGTCGGAACCAGCGGCTGAAGCCGCTCTTCGTGGGAAAGCAGGCGATCGTCGCCGGGTACGGCAACGCGAGCTTCCAGGAAATCGCCTTTCTCTCAGGGGTCGACCCGCGCCGCGGTTCGGACACCCTTTCAGACGCCGACGTGGACCGCCTCTTCGACGTAATCACCGACTCGTATGCCCGTCGCGTTGAGGCCGACGGCAAGGTCGGTTTCACGGGCCTCGACGGCACCCCCGGCCGCTACCCCATGGCGATGGGCCCCGACTTCCGTGACAAGCCATGCCCCAGGTGCGGCGTCACGGTTGAGCGCATCAGCTACGGCGGAGGCCCCACGTACTTCTGCCCCGGGTGCCAGGAGTAATCGGCTCACCGGCGTCATCCACCGGCAACCCCTTGCCGGCGCGAACCGCGGCGAGCATACTCCACCGCGAGGTCTCCGGGCCGCGGCCTTCGCTCTCCTCCACGCGCACCGCCCCGTCAGAGAGCCCGAAGCGGGCCCGCCAGTACTCACCGTCACGATACGCGTACCCTTCGCCGGCGTCGGCGTAGAGCTCGCCTGAAGCGCGCCCGTCGGTATCCGGCGCGACGAGGAGCCGCAGGACCCCGTCGCCGGGCTCGCCCGTGTGCAGGCGCACCGCCTCGTAGGGGATGATCGAGCCGGCGCGGACGTAGAGCGGAAGCCG
>SKZO01000081.1 GCA_007127335.1 Spirochaetales bacterium
CAGGGAGGGGGGTTCCAATCGCGCATCATCCGGTTCATTCTGGAACCGATCACGCCGCGAGCCGCGAGTGCTCGCTGATAGGGGTGGACAGATGGATGAAGAGTATCGCATTCGACAGTTGGAGCCGGACGAAACCGGCAAGATGAAGCGGCTTGCCCGCCGATCGTTCGGGGTGCTGCAGGGTGTGTTCGTGAAGCCGACCGACGAAACGTACGTGTGCGAGCTCGACGGTGAGATCGTGGGGGTGATCGCGCTCGCGACGTTCCGGTTCAAACGCGACAGGTCTGGCGGCGTCGTCAAGTGGCTGTACACGGATCCCGTGGCGCAGGGCCGCGGAGTGGCCGCCGAGCTCGTGTCGCACGGCGTCTCACGGCTGCGGGAGCTCGGCTGCGATGAGCTGTTCACCACCGTCGAGGGGTACAAACCGGCTCGAGTAACCGGTTTGCCGACGCGGGCTTCAACCCGGTCAGTCCCATGCAACAGGTGCGTCGGTACGGACTGAGCATGCTGAGGATCGGTCCTGCCACGTTTCACGTCTTCGACCTGGGGCACTTCCTGTGGGCCCGGCCTGCCACGCAGGACGAGCCGATCCCGGCGAGGAGCCGACTGGTCCCCGGAGGTGGCGCGTCGGCCTGGTGGATGAACGTCCTGGTATTGTCGGTTCTCTACTGGCTGCAGGGGCTGCGCGCGGGATGGATGGGCGTACAGAACCTGCATGCCCTGTGGCAGATAGCGCTTGCAATCGCAGTCGTCCTCGGGGTGCGTTCGCTGGCGATGAAGGTCGTTGGGCGACTGATCGGGCTCGAGGCGCGCTACCGGATGTGGGAGACCGGGCTGACGCTGTCGGTTATCGTGGCTGTGCTCGGCGGGTTGTTTCTGCCGCCAGGGTCGCACTACCCGAGGACGGTGCGGTGGAGCTACCGCAGCGAGCTTCCCCGGCTTGGCCCGGTGGCGTTCGCCGGTTCGCTTGCGGTCCTTGTTCTTGGGTGGCTCCTCTACGCGTTGTACGCGGTGGGCGGTTTCGGCGTCACGGATCTCGTCCATGGCACGCTGGAACGTGCGATGCAGGCAGCTCGGATCCTGCTTCTGTTCGACGTGCTCCTTCCGTTCTTTCCGTTCGGTTCGTTCAACGGCCGGCGCGTGCTCGATTACAGCCGGGTGCTGTGGGTGCTCCTGGCAGCGGGCGTGATCGCGCTGATAGTGAGCCCGTAGGACACGTGCCCGGCGTGGATGGCGAGCGCCGTGGCAGATCGTGGACAAGAGTGCGGGGCGAGCGTAGAATGGAAGGGCGATGCATGGATACGATTACCGCGCTGCGCAGACCGTTGATGACGCTGTGACGCTGCTCGCGGCGCCCGGGGCGCGACCGCTCGCGGGAGGCACCGACCTGATCGTCCAACTGCGACGCGCCGAACGCGACGCTGCCCTGCTCGTGGACGTCAAGCGGATCCCGGAGCTTCTGGACATCAGCTTCGATCCGTCAGACGGCCTCTCCTTCGGTGCGGCGGTGGCCTGCACCGATATCGCCGAGCACCCGCAGATCGCGGACGGCTACCCTGCGCTCGCCGACGCCGCGCGCCTCATAGGCGGTACCGCGATCCGAAACCGCGCGACGGTGGGCGGGAACCTGTGCAACGCGGCCCCCAGCGCGGACGCGATCCCGGCGCTGGTCGTGCTCGACGCACGGTGTATCGTGCGCGGACCCTCGGGAACGCGGTCGATCCGCGCGGCGGAGTTCTGCACCGGACCCGGGACGACGGTGCTCCAGCCGGGAGAGCTCCTCGTGTCGTTGCGGCTGCCGCCCCCGGGTACCAGAACCGGCGCGCGCTACCTTCGCTTCATCCCGCGCGGCGAGATGGACATCGCCGTCGCGGGCGCGGCCTGTATGATCCGGCTCGAGGAGCAGGGCGACACGATCGCCGAGGCGCGCGTCGCGCTCGCCTCGGTCGCGCCAACACCGCTCGAGATACCCGACGCGGCGGCCGCGCTCATTGGCCGCCCCGCCGGCGAGGACGCGTTCGAGCAGGCCGCCGGGGCCGCCCGCGAATCGGCGCGCCCGATCACCGACCAGCGCGGCACGGCCGCACTTCGCACCCACCTCGCCGGCGTACTCGTCCGGCGCGCGCTCGGTGACGCGTTGCGACGGGCGCGGGGGGAGCAGCTTGATGCGTGAGACAGCCGTGACGGCGACGGTAAACGGAAGGCCGGTGAGCTTCTTCTGCGACCCGACGACGAGTCTGCTCGAATGCCTGCGCGACGTCGTGCTCCTGAAGGGCCCGAAGATCGGATGCCTGGACGGCAACTGCGGCGCCTGTGCGGTGCTCCTGGACGGACGGCTGGTGAACTCGTGTCTGGTGCTGGGCGTTGAGGCCGACGGTCGCGAGATCACCACGGTTGAAGGACTCGAGTCGTGGCCGGGCCTCTCCGCGCTTCGACAGGCGTTCACGGAGGAGGACGGGCTGCAGTGCGGATACTGCACGCCGGGAATCATCGTTGCGGTGAAGGCGCTCCTCGATCGGGACCCGGATCCGCCGGCCGCTCGTATCCGGGACTGGCTTGCCGGCAACCTCTGCCGGTGCACCGGATACGAGACGATCGTCCGCGCCGTGCAGTCGGCCGCAGCGACGCTGCGGGAGAGCCGCACCTCAGACGGGGAGGCAGGCGCATGAGGTACCGGACGGTCGGGACGCGGCCCGCACGCGTCGACGCCGCGGCGAAGCTCGCGGGCACGGCGGTGTTTGGTCCGGACGTCGACCTCCCGCACGCGGTGCCGGGCGCCATCCTGCGCAGCCCGCACGCGCATGCGCGGGTTCTGCGGATCGACACGAGCCGGGCAGAGGCGCTGCCCGGGGTGCTCGCGGTGGTCACTTCGCGCGACCTTCCGCAGCCGGTACCGCAGGACGCGAGCCTGCAGCGACTGCGCGACAATACGCTCGCCGGAGCGAAGGTGCTCTACCACGGTCACCCCGTGGCGGCCGTCGCGGCGCGCACGCGCTCGCTCGCGGCCGAAGCGCTCGAGCTCATCCGCGTCGAGTACGAACCGCTCGAGCCGGTGCTCGACGTGAGCCGGGCGATGGCCGACGATGCGCCCATCCTGGACGAGACGCTGCGCACCGAGTCGTCACGCCCCATGCCGGACCGGCCCACGAACATCGCATCGTGCTTCCGCTACCAGCGGGGCGACCCGGACGAGGGGTTCGCCCGGGCGGACGTCGTCGTTGAGCGTGTGTTCCAGACTGCAACCGTCCACCAGGGGCACATTGAGCCGCACGCGGGTACGGCAGTCTGGTTGGAGGATGGGTCGCTCACCGTGCACTGCACGACCCAGGGAGCCTTCGACACCCGTGCCCACCTGCACCGGCTGCTCGACATCCCGGAGGCGCGGATCCGCGTGATCCCCACCGAGGTTGGCGGCGCGTTCGGGGCGAAGAATACGAGCTACGTGGAGGCGG
>SKZO01000260.1 GCA_007127335.1 Spirochaetales bacterium
GTCTGGATAACGCGCCTGTACCGCTTGTGCTTGAATGCGTTCAGCAGGAGCGCGAGGATGATCGGTATGGGGAAGCCGGCCACGAGCGAGTATGCACTGAGGGCGAAGGTGTTCCATACCGTGATCGCGAAGTTCGGCGAGTTGAAGAACCTCAGAAAGTGCGCGAAGCCAACCCACTCGCTACCCCAGAAACCGCGGCGCAGCGAGAAGTTCCGGAAGGCGATCTGAACCCCGTAGATGGGCACGTAGTGAAACACGAAGGTGATAACGATCCCCGGAAGGACGAACAGGTAGAGTCCCGCATTATCCTTGATGTTGATCCATCGTTTCCGTCGTCTTTCCGCAAGCACCAGGTCGGCCAAATACTCACTCCTGCGGGTCACCCGCCGCGCACCGTCAGCAAACGGAGTGTAAACCGTTACGCAACGTTTTGTCAACATGAAAGTTAACATATGTTGCTCGAATTCCGTTGTGCCGGAGGCCTGGGGTCGGTGCTCGGTCAATCGCGGACGGGAACGGCGCGGGAGAAGCAGCCGCTCGAGCTCATCGAGCTGCTCGAGACCGAACCGCGGCAGTACGAATGTGACTCCCTGCCTGCTTCTACCGCTTGAGCAGGAGCGCCCACACCCAGTCGACCGCGGTATGGGCAAGGATCGCCGCGCCAAGACCGCCCTTCAGGTACGCGGCGCCGTAGAAGACCCCCGCGACAGAGGCGAAGCCTATGTAGTGCCAGCGATAGTCCGGGCCCGCATTGTTCCAGTGCATCGCCCCGAAGAGGACCGACGCCACGATCAGCCCCACCCACCACCGTCCGGCGATCCGAGCTACGCCACGCTGCAGCACGGCCCGCGCCACGAGCTCCTCCGGCAGCGCGATCGTGAGCCAGATCCCGAGGAACGCGACCACGAGCTCGACCACGTCCGACGCGTCACGCGGCAGCCGCGGCGCGAAGCGGAGGAACCCGGTCGCAAGACCGGCGGGGACGATCGTAACCACGATCGCACCGAGGGCGATCGCCGCCCAGAGCCAGGCGCGCCGGTCGAACCGCAGCGGCAGGTCCTGCCGACCGTCGCCGGGCAGGGTCCGAACCACGAGCAGCAGGATCGCCGCGACCCAGAGCGAGTTGATGGTGTAGCTCATGCCCTCCAGTCCCGCGAACAGTACGCCCGTGTACCGGTGATCAAAGCCGACGAACAGGACGACCGAAGCCCCTACGCCGACGGCGAACACCACCTTTCCCGCACCGCGGGAGCCGCCGGACGCACGGCGTCGGGCAGAGATCAGGAGCACGAGGGCGATGATGGGAACCAGGTACCAGAGCAGTGCGACCACTAGCGTCCGCGCATCACCGGTTGCGACCGGGCTCGCCGTTCCCGTCGCCGAGGCCAGCACCGCCGGAAGCCCGGACAGCACGGTGGCGGTCACGAGTCGCCACGACGGCAGGGCCTCGCCGGTCGGAAGCAGCGCAGCCGCAGGGCGAAACGTCTGGCCAAGGATCAGGGCGGCGAGCAAAACCAGCGCGGTTGCCGTCCCGACGGTCGCCACGATGCCCGGCTGCGGGAACAGCACGAGTACGAGAACGGTGAGCAGAACCGAGGCGATGGCAAGAATGACCGGCCGGGCGATTCGCGTGTTCATGAGAGTTCCTCCACAGTGTTCGGGATGGTGACTCGACCCTCCACCTGTGCGAGGACAGCTCGTGGAGTCCGATGGTACGGTCGCAGGGTGGCCGGTCGTCCAGGATGACCTGGAGGCAGACGGGTTTCGCCAGTGGCATCTCCGGCAGTCATTGTGGTATTGCATCATCGTATTGCCATAACCACGTTCGAGCAAGCGGACGAGCGGAAGCTCAGCGTACGGACGCCGGGTGATCGGCCGCGACGTTGCGGTGACGGTCCACTCCCATCCCGGTATACTGGGCCTACCGATGAACAGGCCTGACCCCGGCGGACCGGCCGGACGCTACTACGGCTACACGATCGTGGCCTCGAGTTTCGTCATCCAGGGCACGATCGTCGGCGCCATCTTCACCTACGGCGTCTTCTTCGACGCGCTCCACACCGAGCTTGGTTGGTCGCGGGCGCTGATATCGGCCGGATCGTCCCTCACCTCGCTTGTCATGGGACTTGGTGCGATGGTATTCGGCGGGCTCACAGACGCAACCGGACCGCGGCGGGTTCTTGGCGTAGCGGCGATCACCCTTTCGCTTGGCTATCTGCTCATGTCACGGATGAGCGCGCCGTGGCACCTCTTCATCGCCTACCCGGCGCTCGTGGGGGTCGCCTTTGGCACCCACGACGTGGTCACCCTCTCCACGGTCTCGAGATGGTTCGGCAGAAGACGAGGCCGGATGTCCGCGATCGTGAAGGCCGGCACGGGAACGGGGCAGGTCATAGGGCCCGCCGCTGCGGCGGTGCTCATCGCGACGTTCGGATGGCGCAACGCCTACCTGTGGATCGCCGCAGTGACCGGACCGCTCGTGTTCGTAGCGGCGCGGTTCATGTACCGCTCGCCGGCGGACATGGGCGTTGCGCACGAGGACCCGGCCGCGGAGGGTCTCACGGATGGTTCCGCCGCGAACCCCGCGGTCGTTCATGGAGACGTGGCGCAGGAGCGAGGGGAGACGGGCGGGATGCGTATGCTGATGCGGCGCCCGGAGTTCCTGCGCGTCTGCATCGCCCAGGCGTCGGTCTTCTTCTGCTCGCCAATCGTCATCGTCCATTCGGTGCCGTACGCGACCGACCTGGGAATCGAGCGAGCGGTGGCAGCCGGGGTGCTCTCGGTCATTGGAGGGATCAGCATCGCCGGTCGGCTCGTTATTGGCTCGGTAATCGATCGGCTGGGCGGACGCATCGCGCTACTCGGGTGCTACGCGGTGCTGTTCCTCGCGTTCATCCTGCTGCAGTTCGCGGGGAACGCGGTGATGCTCTACGTCTTTGCAGTCGTGTACGGGTTCGCGCACGGCGGTGCGTTCACCTCCATGTCTCCGTTCGTCGCTGAGCTCTTTGGCACGCGGGTCCACGGCCTGATCTATGGCACGATCGTCTTCGTGGGGACGTTCGCCGGTGCCCTTGGCCCGGTATTCGCCGGTGGCGTGTTCGACCTGCTCGGAACGTACCGGCCGGCCTTCGCCGTGATGCTTGCGCTCATGGTCGTCGCATCAGCCTCGATCGGATCGATCCGTTCGCACGGCAGGGGAATCGTGCAGCGCGGGTAGACGGGGCGACCGTCGATCGCGACCGCCCGAAGTCCGTCCTGAAATTTTTCTCATCAGACCTGTTCCCTTTCCTGCTCAGTTGGTATATTCTCTATTCAGAAATGTCGCGTCGCGAAAGGCCTCCCTGTTCTTCTCTCGCCATGATGAGTAATTGACAGACGAAGCATCTCGAACGTCGACGATCAAGAGGAGTGGAATATGGGTACAAAGTTGTACGTAGGGAATCTGAGCTA
>SKZO01000268.1 GCA_007127335.1 Spirochaetales bacterium
CCGTGAGCACGACGACCGGTAACCGGTAGCCCCGGCGCAGCAACTCGTCGAGAAACTCGAGGCCGCTCATCTCAGGCATGAGCAGGTCCACGAAGACGACGTCGGGCTGCTCGCGCTCGAGGTACGCGAGGGCCTGCCGTCCGCCGGCGACTCGGCTCGCCTCCCAACCGGAGGCTGCAATGAGCCGTCCAAGGATCATCTGAGCGACCCGTGAATCATCAATGATGAGTGCGCTTCGCCGCCGGGGTTCTTCCATCACCATCGCCATAGTACGTCCGGGCACCCCTTCACACTATCAGCAGAGCTCGACACGGCATGTAGGAATTCTGCCTACAAGTTCCGGCTGCAACGGTCGCCCGGAACAGGTATGATGAGGCGGGAGGACCAATGAACACGAGAGATCGCCTTTTGCTCCTCGCGGCCGAGGGGACGCCGGCGGACGTCCATCTGCCGGCGGCTTTCTTCCTTCATTTCCCCGAAGACTGCCACACGGGTGACGCCGCCGTCGGGAAGCACATCGAGTACTACCGGGCCACCGGGAACGACCTGATGAAGGTCCAGTACGAGCACAAATACCCTCTGCTCGAGGAGATCCAGCGGCCGGAGGACTGGCGGAAGATGCCGTGCTACGACGAGAGCTTCTACGCGGATCAGCTCGACGTCGTGGACGGCGTCGTCCGTGAGTTGAAGAAAGAGACGGTGATCATCGTCACGCTCTACTCCCCCTTCATGTTCGCAGGACACGTGGTGGGTAAGGAGAGGCTCCTGCAGCACTTCGCCGAGAACCCGGACGCCGTCCGCAGAGGGCTCGACACGATCGTTGCGAGCATGGAGCACCTGATCCGGGGCTGTATCGCGCGTGGAGTCGACGGATTCTACGCCTCGACGCAGGGCGGGGAGATCGGTCGACTCCCGGCCGACGTGTTCGACGCCTTCGTCAGGCCCACGGACCTCGCAGTCTGGGACGCCTTTCGCGACCGTACGCCGTTCAACGTCCTGCACGTCTGCGACTACGCGGCCCCGTACGCCGACTTCGACCGCTATGTCGACTACCCGGGTCATATCGTGAGCGCGCCGAACGAAGTTGGCGGCCGCCCGATCTCGGGACAGGAGATCTCCGAGCTGTTCGATCGTCCCTTCCTTGGCGGCATGGAGCGGCTGGGTGTCATCTCCAACGGTCCGCTCGAGGCGATCCGGCGTGAGGCCGCGGCCGCGATCGAGTCCGGGCCGGAAGCGATGATCCTCGGCGCAGACTGCACACTCGCCGCCGACACGCCGTGGGCGAACATACGCGCGGCGACGGACGTGGCTCACACCCGCCGATCCACGTAGCCGCGACCCGGTCTGCGCCGCTCTGGTATACTGCCGCCATGGGAAAGAAGCCCCGGACACGCTTCGTGTGCAGCGGATGCGGTCACGAAGAGGCGAAGTGGCTCGGTCGCTGCCCGGCCTGCGGCGAGTGGAACACGATGACCGAGCGGGCGAGTCAGTCCGCCACGGAACGTACGGGGTCCCGAGCCGTCACGACGGACCGCCGAACCGGAAGGACTGCCGCTCCGCTGCCGATCCACTCGATCGAGGCGGACGAAACGCAGAGGATGTCGACCGGCATGGCCGAGCTCGACCGCGTGCTCGGCGGCGGCATCGTGGCCGGAGCCAGTGTGCTCGTGGGGGGCGAGCCCGGGATCGGCAAGTCGACGCTCATGCTCCAGATGGCCGCTCAGATGAGATCACGGTCGGTGCTCTACGTCACCGGCGAGGAGTCGGCGCGGCAGATCAGGCTGCGGGCCGACCGGCTTGGCGTCTCGAACCCGAAACTCGAGATCCTCGCTGAGAACGAGCTCGAGCGGATCACGCGGTTCCTCTCGCCGGGAGGCGTCGGCGAGCCGGCTCCGTACCAGGTCGTCATCGTCGACTCGATCCAGACGATCGCCTCGCCGGAAGCCGGCGCGGTTCCGGGAACCCCCAACCAGATCAAGTACACGACCTTCGAGATCGCGGATGCCGCGCGCGAGCATGGCGTCGCGGTGTTCTTCGTCGCGCACGTGACGAAGGAGGGCAGCATCGCAGGGCCCAGGACGATCGAGCACATGGTCGACACGGTGCTCTACTTCGAGCAGAGCGACGATGACACGCGCTACCTGCGCGCCTCGAAGAACCGCTTCGGATCGACCGACGAGATCGGGCTCTTCACGATGCAGCCGCGTGGACTCGTGCAGATAACCAATCCTGACAGCGTCTTCCTGGTGCGCCGCTCCGGATCGCTCCCGGCCGGAGTGGTTGTCGCCCCCGTGATCGAAGGGTCGCGCGTCCTGCTCGTCGAAGTGCAGGCGCTCACGGTACCGGCGAAGGGCGGCATCAGCAGGGTCTTCAGCGACAAACTCGATTCGCGACGCGTAAACCGCATGGCGGCGGTGCTCGAGAAGCACCTGGGCCTCCACTTCAGCGACCATGACGTCTACGTCAATGTGGCGGGCGGGATGCGCATCCGCGACGTGGGTGTTGAGCTCGCACTCGCCATGGCGCTGTACTCCGCGCGAGCGGATCGTTCGTTCCCGTCCGGAACGGCGATCGCCGGCGAGGTGAGTCTCGCCGGGGAGATACGCCCGGTCGCCCAGATGGCGCGCCGCGCCCGCGCCGCCTCTGAGATGGGTTTCGCGCGCTGCCTTGGCCCTGGGAGCGTACGCCAGGGCGAGAGCGGGACACCAGTGAACTGGAGCGGCGTTGCCTCACTCGAGGACGCCGTCCGAAAGGCGTTTGGTACGCCGGATGGACGCTCAGCAGGATGAGCGGTCTGCTTCTCGTGCTCCTGGTCACATTCGGCAGCGTGCTGCTCGGCCTGCTGGTCCGCACCCTCTCATTCCGGCTGAGTCGGCCTCTCGCCCGGGAATTGCCGCGAGCGTCACGACTCCTGAAGCTGCTCGCGATATTCGTCCTCAACCCCCTGCCCATCGCCAACTCGTTCTGGCGCCTCTCGCTGGTCGCAGGCCCGCTGCTCGCGTTTCCAGTGCTCGGCGTCTTCTCGATCGCGGTGGGAGGAGCCGCGGCGATCGCGTTCAACCGGATCTTCAGGATCCCGCCCAAACGGGCAGCATCCGTCTTCACCGCCGGGGCGTTCACCAACATCCTGAGTCTTGGCGGCCTCACGGTCTTCGCGTTCTTCGGGCATGACGCCTACGCTCTGGTACCGCTGTTCAACACCTTCATCTCGTTCTCCTACTACGCGGTCGGCTTTCCGCTCTCGCACAGGCTGAGCATGGACGACCCGGCCGAGTTCTCGTTCTCGGCGCGGCTCATCGTCGAACGCCCCTATCTCCTGAGTCCGGTCATCGCGATGGGAATCGGTCTCCTGCTGAACGTCCTGGACGTTCCGCATCCGCTCGTAATGGACACGGTATCGTCGGTACTCATTCCGCTTGCATCCGGACTCATCGGGTTCTCGATCGGTCTCACCTTGTTCTGGGGCCGGATACGGAACTACCTGAAGGAGGTCGCGCTGGTGGCGGCCATCAAGTTTCTCGTGGTTCCCGCAATCATGATTCCTCTGGGAATCGCGATCGGGCTTCCGGGGCTGCTCGACGGGACCGCGTTCAGAGTGCTGGTCATTCTCTCCGTCATGCCCGTCGCGTTCAATGCGCTCGTGCCGCCGGTGGTGTACGGATTCGACCTGGACCTCGCGAACTCGGCCTGGATCGTGACCACGCTCGGGCTGATTCCCGTTCTTCCGATCATCTACTTCGTGCTCGTCCGCTGATGACGATTACGCGGCGCCGGGGAAGAGAAAGGGCAAGGCTACAAAGGTACCAATCGCACTGCCGAGCGTCGTGAAGAAGAACACGAGGAGGATGTGGCTGATTCGGTTGCGGTAGAAGCCACGGAGGCTGGTGATATCGTCCTGGAGACGTTCGACGTCGATCACCCTGGGCTTTCGGAGCACCGCCTCGAGCAGGCCGCTCACGAACCCGACGCCGATCGTGGGGTTCATACTCGTGAACGGCGCTGCGAGGAAGCTGACGACGATGTTCACCGGATGGGCCAGCGCAACAATGGCGCCGAGGCCGGAAAGGACGCCGTTCACCAGGAACCAGCGCAGCAACATCTGAAAGCCCCCATCCCATCCTGAGCGGACGAACCCCCACCCGATCAGGCCGGCGACGAGTACCGGGATGACCCAGGGTATCGCGCGTCGAACGGGACCGGGTGGCGGCACGGTGTCGAGCGCCTCCAGATCGGGTTTCGCGGTACCGTCGTGGATCGACGTCAGCCAGCTGACGATCCCCGGCACGTGCCCGGCGCCAACGACAACGAGGACGCGTGACCCGCGGGCGGCGTAGCTCCTGGCAGCGAGGTATTGATCGCGCTCGTCGATCAGCACCTCCTTGGCAGCCGGAAGGTACTGGGCGAGCTCGTGCATCATGCCCTCGAGCGCTCCTTGTTCCTTGAGCGCCTCGATCTCCTCCGGCGGCAACTTCTCGCTGCTGAATACCGAGCTCAGCAGCGCCGCAAGCATCTTGTTCTTGCCCCAGAAGCCCGTCCGTGACCAGGCCCTGCGCAGGGTCGTGTGGATCTGGCGGTCGACGAAGCTGGTGGGAATACTCAGCTCCTTCGCCTCCTCGAGTGCCGCGAGCATCTCTTCACCCGGGGTCACCCCAAGATCCGCGCCCATCCGACGCTGAAAACTCGAGAGGACGAGATTGCCGAGCAACAGAAAGCCCTTCCGCTCGCGTATCACCCGGTAGACGTCGAGACTCTCCCAGGTCCGCTTCTCCACGAGCGAACGGTGACGAGCATCATCTATCTCTACGCAGATCCGGTCCGGCTCGAGCTCGCGAATCGCGTCGCGGACCTCGTCGACGCTCTGACGCGACACGTGCGCGGTGCCGAGCAGGATGAACTCCCGGTCGCCGAGCTGCACGCGTGTCAGATTCGAGGCCGTTCCGGCTTGTGTCTCGGACATTTTCTCACGCTTTCCTTTTCGCGCCGGCTTCCACGAACCGCATGCGAAGTCCTTCCTCTCCAGGATAGAGGTCGCGGGGGATGCTCCCGCCGCCCATGTGAATATGCCCGCCGCCGGCGCCGATGCCTTCGAGCGCCCGACGAATGATGACGTCGGCGGGTCGCTCGATGTCCTCGCTGCGGACCGAAATGCGGTACTCCTCACGATCCGGCTCAACCACGACGACGAAACGGAGCTCGCGGAGACCAAGGAAGAAGTCGGCGACAAGCGCCATGACCTCCTGCGTGCACTCCTTGGTCACCGGCACGAAACAGAAATCGCCGGCTACGACGCAGGCATTGATGGCCTCGCGAAAGAGCCCGAGATCACGGAGCGAGAGGCTGTTCTTCAGGAGACGGCTTCCCATCCGCCAGTCGCCCTGGAAGAAGAGATCGGAGAACGCCTCGAGATCAGGCTCGGAGACGCCACGCGTCATGAACCCGGTGTCCATCATCAGTCCGATCAGCAGCGCGGTCGCCGTCGAGTGCGAAAGCTCGACTCCGGTCTCACGGAAGTAGCTGTAGACGATCGTACAGCACGCACCGACGCCGTCGCGAATGTCGTGGAATCGAGTCACCGGCTCGACCGGCGGGCTATGGTGATCAATGACGCCGTAGATCTCCCCGGGAAGCCCGGAGATGTTGCTGTTGCCCACGAAACCGTCTACGACGATTATCTGGGCGTCTTCAGCGATTCCGGTATCCGACGACGGTTCGATGGGAATCTTCAGCGCCTCGATCTCCTCCGCGAGCGAGGCGCTCTGGATCGTACCACCGTAGCTCAGCGACGCGTCTACACCGTCATGGCGCAGCAGGTACGCGAGCGCGTACGCGGCCCCTACCGCGTCGTGATCGGGGAAATCGTGCGCCTGTATGACCACCGGGCGATCCTTCTCGAGACCGCCAAGCAGCTCGGCGTAGCTACTCACCAGCGTGCTCCTCCCCCGAACGATACGTCCGCAGACGCCACGCGGCAAGTCGTTGCTCAATGAAACCGGGCTGAAGCTTCTCTTCGGCCTCGAGAAACGACGCCTGGGCGGTCTGCACTCTTCCGAGCAGCTCGAGCCGGGCCCCAAGGTAGAAGTACATTCGCGCCCGGAGCGTTCGATCGGTCGAGTCCCGGAGCCTGGTAATCACCAGGCTCTCGCCGGCAGCCTGGACGTAGTAACGCATCATCTCGTAGTAGAGCGAGTCGCGGGGAACGGTGTTGATGATACCGTTGAGAAACCCGACGGCTTCGCGGTTACGGTCGGCGCTCTTGAGCGAAAGGGCACTCAGGAGGGCAAGGTCGTAGCGCCGCGGTTCCCGCTCGAACGCACGACGCAGATAGTCGGCCGCCGAGTCGTACTCCTCGAGCATGTAGAGGATCACACCGAGCGGTGCGAAGGCTGGAGCATAGTCAGGACGACGGCGAAGCGCCTCCCGGTAATCGACAAGCGCGTCCTCGATTCTCTCAAGCGCGTCGTTCGCCTGGGCCCGGAGTACGTACCCCAGGAAGAGCTCATCGTCCAGGGAGATGGCGGCCGTGAAGTCCGCGACCGCGGCCGGGAAGCGCCGGCTTTCCATCCGGACACGCCCGCGGTCGATGTAGTGCCAGTAGTGGTCCGGGTCGAGCTCGATCGCGACGGTGAGGTCGGAATCGGCGGCGTTCAGGTAATACTGAAGCGCCCGGGCACGGGCGCGGTCACTGTACCCAAACGAGTTGTCGGGGTCGATCTCGATCGCCGCGGTGAGCTGTTCCTCGGCATCGGCGTAACGTCGCTGACGCAGATAGACATTCCCAAGACCTACACGCGCGACGAGGTTATCCGGATCATCCTCGATTACCTGCTCGAAGGCAGCAGCGGCGGCGCGGAACGATCGTCCCTGCAGCAGCAGCTCCCCGAGCGCCGCGCGGGCGCGAGTGTGACCCGGATCGAGCTCCAGGATGCGGTCCAGCAGGCCGCGCTGTCGTGTCGTGTCGTCTGAAGCCCCGCGGATGAGCGACAGGAGATACATCGCCTCCGTATTCTCTGTGTCTGAGTCGAGGACCTCCTCAAGGATGGCGGCCGCGTGCTCAGACTCTCCGGCGATGAGGAAGAGGTTTGCGAGCAGCACCTGCGTCATAGGATCGTCGGGATCCGCGATCTCGGCCTCCTGATAGGCGCTGATCGCGGCGACCGGATCGCCCGCCTGAACCGAAAGACTGATCGCCTCGTAGACCTCCGGGACGGTGAGAACCGGCTCGGGGGGCTCCGGCGGCTCAACGGGCTCGGGGACGATCGCTACGGAGGGTTCCTCCGGCGGGTCTTCGGGGGCGTCGGCCGGAGAGGGAAGAAGCGCACATCCGGCACCGAGCATCACGAGGAGACCCGCCCCCATGAGCCGCGAAAGGGTTCTGATCGTAGTTGGCATCGCGGCCCGAATGATATCGGCCTCGCCCGCGTTGCACAAGCCAATCGGCGTTGCTACAATCTCCTTCGCATGACACATTCCGGCAGGGCCTATCTCCTGGTTCCGGTGATCTACACCGGTGTGATTTTCGGCCTTCTCTTCCTTCAGTTCTCCGGCGGCGAACGCTTCAGCCGATCAGTGGGTCCCCTTACGCTCCATGCAACACGGGGTGCGACCTCGGATGAAGGCATACCAGAGGTGCGAGAGCTCGAGCTCGCCTTTGACGGCCTCTCCTTCATGTTCGATGAGGAGAATGGACTGATCGTGGAAACTGCAAGCGACCTCAGCGACAAACGCGTCACCGGGTACGAGGTCCGTGATGATGGTTTCAGGCTGCGCTTCGAAGACGGGTTCAGACTCTCTTTCGTGATCTCTGCAGATCCAACCCGGGAGCTGCAGATCCGGCTCGATATCCCGTCCGATCCGGCCGGCCTGCGTCAGGTTTCCATACCGTACAGCTTCTCCGGAGAGCCCATGACGGCGCCAACCCAACCGGTGAGTTTCGTGACATTGACGGTGGAGGACCAGGAGTACTACTTCACCACGCCGCCGCAGGCCTCGATCGATCTGGGTAACCGCCGCATCGTGCTCCGGCCGGAGGCTGCGGGGCAGGCCGTGCGGTACGTCCGGGCAACCGAAGGCGACCCTGCCCGCATCGCGGGATGGTTCGACGACGAAACACTGGCGATCAGCGACGAGGACTTCCGGGCTACGATCGACCGATTCGTGGACGCCGCGTACGAGGGCTGGTCTGTCGGGCGCTACGATGCCATCCGGGTTGCCTGGCGCGGACCGGGAGGGGTAACTCGTTTCAGCGAGGAGGCCCTCACGGCATATCTGTCGGAGGCATGGGTCCGTGACGACTACGACCGCGCCTTCGCAGAGATGCGCCGTGCACGCGACCTCCATCCGGACAGCCTCACGCTGCTCTCTTCCACCTTTCTTGGGAATCTGCGGGAAGTGCGCTCTGTCTTCCTGGAGAGCGATCGACTCGAGGCCGAAGCGATTGGGGAGCAGATCGCAGCAGAGGACTTCACCGTCTTCCGGAGAGCCGGACTGTTCGGGTTCGCGGCTGATCGTGGGAGCGAGGAACTCTACACGGCGCTCCTCGATCTCACCACGGGCATGGACCCTCGGCGTCTTGACGTCGTGAGCGCAGTCGGCCTGTTGCGGAACCTGCATCTCCACCCGCTTCCGGACCAGCGCGCGGAGGAGCTCAGGGAGCGCATGTCCGACCTGATCGAGTCGGCCCTGCTCGGCTCTATCGTGTCGACCGACGACGGGTTCTACCTGCAGACCTCACCGGGCCAGATCGATCTCGAACAGACGGTGATCGCGGGCCTGATTCTGGAAGCCTATGGCCAATCTCTTACAGACCGACCAATCACGAACGCCGGCCGCAACCTGGTCACCGCCGTGCTCGATCGGGCAGATGCGAACGGTGTGATCCCTTCCACCCTGCTGGTGCGGGGGGACACGGTCGAAACCGCCGACGGCCAACTGGTACCGGAGTCTATCTATCCGCTGCTCGCGCGTGGCGGCGCCTACCCGCGCCAGCGATCCCTCTACCGTGCAGCCGGCAGCGGACACTGGATCTGGAGCAGCGTCGACGTCACGCCAATCCGGGTCGACGAGACCGAATGGCGCTTCGGGCTGACGTACCCGCGCCTGCGAACCCACTACATCATCGTTCAGGGAGTCCCGGTCTTCCAGCGTATGGAGCTCTTCGGCCAGACGTGGCGGGACGCGCCCGACTTCGAGGTCTACAGCAAGGGGAGGCACTTCAACTCGGAGACGAACACGCTCATGATCAAGTATTACGACGACTCGGTCAGCCGCGAGTTCGTGCTGTTCCTCTGATGAGCGCACAGCCGCTGTTCGTCCCCCCCTTCCACGAGCTCGACGGTCCGGCCGAGTTCTACTTTGTCCGACACGGTGAGAGCATGAGCAACGCAGGAGGGCGGATTCAGGGACATACCGACTCGCCTCTCTCGCCCACCGGGCGTATGCAGGCGCAGAGGGCCGGCAGCTGGTTCGCGGACAGGCACATAGACGTGGTGCTCACGTCTCCGCTCTCACGGGCCTGGGAAACCGCACGCGAGATCGCGCACTGCTGCGGCTGCGGCGACCCGGAACGGCTGGACGAGCTGATCGAGCTCGACACCGGCAGGTATACCGGGCTGAGCCTCGACGAGCTTCACGAGTTCGACGAGGAGCTGCACCGCAGGTTTCGGGTGCACAGCTGGGAGGTCGTCCCGGAGGCTGAGCGGATCGATTCGCTCCGGAATCGGGCGCATCGGACATGGATGCACCTGCTCGACGTCGCGAGGCACGGCCGACGCCGCGTCGTGAGCGTATCCCATGGAGGCACGATCCAGTGGCTGATAAAAGCCACGATCGGCTCGGAGGACCAGCGGTGGATGCCGATTTTCAAGGCGTCGAACTGCGGCGTCTTCCGGTTCAGGGCCGAGTCGACGCTCGCTCCGGGCGAGCGAGGAACGACCCCGCCTGAACCCGGCACGGGCTTCTACGGGATGTGGGACCTCGTGAACCACGTCCCCTATTGAGACGCGAGCGAGCGCCTCAACACGTCGCCCCATCTGGAGAAGGCCTGTTCGTACGCTGCCTTCACGTCCGCGCCCACGTCGTCAGGAGTACTGCGCCGGACGACTTCGAGCCCGTCGAATGCCTCTTCCGGCGACCCGTAGACACCGACCCCGATCCCGGCGCCCCGCGCGGCGCCCTCAGCGCCGTCGGTGGAATAGAGCTCGACGGTTGCTCCGCTGACCGCGGTAAAGGCCTCACGAAAGAGCGGACTCTGAAACATGTTCGCATTGCCGGCTTTGATGAGCTCGATCCTGATCCCCATCTCGCGCATGATCCCGAGGCCGTAGCCGAGCGCGAAGACGATTCCCTCCTGGCTCGCGCGCAGAAGATGCTCGCGGCGATGGACGTTGAAGTTCAGGCCGTGCACCGAAGCTCCCGGGTCCTGGTTCCCCAGCGTACGCTCGGCGCCGTTGCCGAAAGGCAGCACGACGAGACCGTCGCTTCCCACGGGAACGTTCGCGGCGAGATCGTTGAGCGTCGCGTACCCGGTGGTGCCGAAATCGTTGTCGACGGTATGCTGTTTCATCCACCGGTTGCAGATCCCGGTCCCGTTGACGCAGAGCAGCACTCCGTAGCGCTTACGGTCCGGCTGATGGTTGACATGCACAAAGGTGTTGACCCGCGACTGCGGATCGTAGGCCGGCCGGTCGACTACGCCGTAGACGACTCCGGAGGTTCCGGCGGTCGCGGCGAGCTCTCCCGGGTTGAGCACGCTGAGCGAAAGCGCATTGTTGGGCTGGTCTCCGGCGCGATAGGAGACTGCCGTTCCGGCGGGCACGCCGAGCTCCTCCGCCGCGGCCGCGGTGACCGTTCCGTGGTCGCCGAAACTCGGGCCGTGGTCCGGCAGGAGGCTCGCGTCGAAGCCGAAGTAGTCCATCAGGAAGGCTGCCGGCGCCTCCTCCTGCGAGTCCCAGAGTATGCCCTCCGAGAGCCCGCTGACAGTCGTCAGCAGCTCGCCGGTCATCCGGTACGCCAGATAGTCGCCGGGCAGCATCATCTTTGCCACCGACTGGTAGAGCTGCGGCTCCTCGTTCCTGACCCAGGCGAGCTTGGAGGCCGTGAAGTTCCCCGGCGAGTTGAGCAGGCGCGAAAGGCACTTCTGTTCGCCGATATCGGCGAGCGCCTTCTCGCCGTACGGCACCGCTCGGCTGTCGCACCAGATGATCGCGGGTCGAAGCACCGCGCCGTTGCGGTCGGTGAGCACGAGCCCGTGCATCTGGTAGGAGATGCCGATCGCCTCTATCGCGTCGACGGCCGCGGCGTGATCGCGGCGAAGCTCGGCAACGGCCGTGCACATGTGTTCCCACCACAGGTCGGGATGCTGCTCCGCCCAGCCGGGCTGTCCTGCGGTGATGTCGAGCTCGGTCGCCGGCGACGTGGCGCTTGCCACCGATCGACCGCGACCCACCTCCAGGAGGCTCGCCTTGATCGAGCTCGATCCGACGTCGAAACCCAGCAGGTACCCGCCCATGCTACGCCTCGATCAGCTTCTGCAGCTGCGCCGCCGTGAAGCCCAGGTGCTCGGCGACATCCGCCGCCGGACCGGACTCCCCGAACCTGTTCAACGCAAAGGTGAGCTCTGGTGAGGAGGCAATCCACTCCCACCCCTGGCTTACGCCTACCTCGGCGGTGACGACTCTGACGCCCGCGGGGAAGAGTCGCTCGTAGTAGGTTCGCGGCTGTTCCCGCAACCGCTCCATCGACACGACGGACACGACGCGTACCTTCTTCGTCGAACGCCCGGCGGCCTCGAGCGCAAGGTTGACCTCGCTTCCGCTCGCGGCGACAACCACGTCGGGCGTCCCCTCGACGTCGCGCACGATGTAGGCGCCCTGGCGCATCGCGCTCTTCCAGTCCGACGGCTTGGCGTAGGTCTCGAGATTCTGCCTGGTGAGCAGGAGCGCCGTTGGGCCATCGAGCCGCTGCATCGCCATGAGCCACGCCTCGGCGGTTTCCTCCTCGTCACCGGGCCGGATGACGGTGACGTTGGGAATGCAGCGCAGCGCGGCAGCATGCTCGATCGGCTGATGCGTCGGTCCGTCCTCACCCACAAAGATCGAGTCGTGGGTGAAGATGTAGACGACCGGGAGCTTCATGAGCGCCGCGAGCCGGATGGACGGGCGCATGTAGTCCGAGAACACGAGAAACGTTGCGCAGAAGGGTCGGAACCCTCCGTAGAGCGCGATTCCGTTGGTGATCGCGCCCATCCCGTGCTCCCGGACACCGAAGTTGATCGTACGCCCGGTGGGAGTCTCGGTGCTGAAGACGCCGTGCCGCGGCATGGCCGTGATGTTCGATCCGGCAAGGTCGGCCGAGCCGCCGACGAGGACCGGCACCGCATCTGCGATGGCATTCAGCACCGCTCCGCTCGCCTTCCGCGTGGCATTCTTCTTTCCGGCCTCGCTCGCGGGCAGTTTGACCGCGTCGAGATAGTCGACCCCCCCGCGCGAGGCCGCCTCCCATTGCCGGGCGAGCTCCGGATTCTCCGACGACCAGGCGTCGAACTCCTTCACCCACGCAGCTCGTCTCCCGGCAA
>SKZO01000338.1 GCA_007127335.1 Spirochaetales bacterium
ATGAAGGTCGCACCGTTACAGCGCACGATCAGGTCCGAGGCGTAGCCGATCGCGGCGTTCGCCGTGAACCCGCTCAGGGCGTCGCTGCCGCCGCACTGCGTCGCGACGATGAGCTCGGAGGCCGGGATGAGCTCGCGCCGGCGCGCGTTGACCCGCGGAAAGAGCACCGTTTCCACGTAGGTGATGATCCGCTCGGCAGTAGGCCAGGTGCCACCTTCCTCCTGGATCGTGATGGTGGGCACGGGAACGTCGCGTCCGTCGGAGCGCGCGGCGACGGGGTTTGCGGCGTCGGCTCCCACGGGTTCCACCCGTTCGCTCCCGAAGACGAGCGCCGCCTGGCTCTTCTCGCACCCGAGCTGGACGACGACCCGCCCGCCTACGTTGGGATGGTCGATGAGGTTGCGCATCGTGAGGTTCTGTCGCTCGTGCGCCTCGCTCGACGGCACGAGGCCGCAGCCGCTGCCGTGCGTGAGTCCGATCACGCCGTCCACGTTGGGATACCTGCGCGAGAACCACTCCTTGCGGCGATCGAGCTCGTCGACGACGATCTCCACGACCCGCGCCGAGCAGTCGACCATGCTCGCGACAACAATGTAGTTCCTCGTGCCTGCACGCCCGCGCGCGTCACGGAACCCGGCGAAGTACCGGTCGCCAATGGGCGGCGGATCCGGCGGGGGCGATGGGTCGGTGGCGACGGGGCCCTGTTCAAGGAGCCGGCCCATCTCGAGGTTATGCGTATGCACCCAGGCCCCCGCGGCGACCGCGGCGGTCGTGTACCCGATCACCTGCCCGTACTTGTAGACCGGCGAGCCGGCGGAGATGTCGGCGAGGGCGATCTTGTGGTACTGCGGAATGCGCTCGGTCGCGGTCACTCCGCACACCTCTGTCCCGGCGTCGGCCTCAATCAGTACGATACCAACGTTATCCTTCTCACGGTGCAGGATCATCCCGACCTGCGGCGTGCCGTCGCTGCTCGTCATGGGCCATGACGATAGACCCATCATGAGCAGTGGTCAACTGCCGGGCGCGCAGATCCCGTCGATGGCCTTCAGGGTGGCCTCGTCGAGCTCGCCGTCGGCGGCGGCCGCGTTCGAGCGCGCCTGCTCGGGCGTCTTCATCCCGGGAATCGGACAGGTCACCGCCGGATTCGCGAGCACGAACTGCAGCGCGAGATCGAGCATGCTCGAGCCTTCGGGCACCAGCTTGCGTAGCGACGCGACCTTCTCGAGCTTCTCGAGGAAGTCCTCTCGCTGGTTGCCGTCGGGATTCCACTTCTGCCGCACGATGTCGTCGAACCGGGTCTCTGCGGTGAATTTGTCCACGAGGAGGCCCTGGGCGATCGGCCCCCGCAGCAGCACCCCTATGTTGTGCTCGCGGCAGTACGGAAGGATGTCCTTCTCAGCGCCTCTGTTCAGGATGGAATAGTTGATCTGGCAGGAGGCGCACCCGCCTTGGGCATCGAGTGCCTTCAGCGAGGCGAGATCGTTGGTCGAGATCGCATACTCGCGAATCGTCCCCTCCTTCTTCAGGAGCTCGAATGCCTCGACGAAGATCTCCGGGTGTTCCGGCGTCCCGACGTGGCACTGGTAGAGGTCGATGTAGTCGGTGCCGAGCCGGTAGAGGCTCGCGTGGCAACAGTTGATGATGCTGTAGATGGAGTTGAGCTGCGGCGCGTCGTTGTAGCGTCTGCCCCAGTTCCCTACCTTCGTCGCGATGTAGACCTCAGACCTCACGGACTTCAGCGCCTTGCCGGTGTAGAACTCGCTCTGCCCCATCCCGTAGGCGTCGGCGGTGTCGAACAGGTTCACCCCGGCGTCCAGGGCGGCGTGGATCGTGTCGATCGCCTCTTTCTCCTCCACGGGCCCCCATTGCCCGCCGATTCCCCAGCAGCCCATCGAGACCGCGCTGACGTTCCATCCGGTCCGTCCCAGTGTTCGGTACTTCATACACTCTCCTTCATTCGTCTCGTGTAATGGTACCCCAATCGCCGGATGTGCGAAACCGCGTCGTCGTGGTACGGTTGCGGCATGATGACTCACCGTGCCGGCGACGCCCGCGGTGCTCGCGGGGACGGGCACCGCCGGAAGGCGCTCGCACCCGAACCGTTCGGCCCCCTCCCCTCCACGCGGCAGCTCGCCTGGCACGAGCTCGAGATGTACGGGTTCCTCCACTTCACCGTGAACACCTTCACCGACCGTGAATGGGGGTACGGGGACGAGTCGCCGGATCTCTTCAACCCGTCGGACTTCAGCGCGGATCAGATCGTGGAGACGGCCGGGCAGGCGGGAATGGCCGGCCTCATCCTCACCTGCAAGCATCACGACGGATTCTGCCTCTGGCCGTCGCGCTACACCGATCACTCGGTTCGCAGAAGCCCGTGGCGCCGGGGAGAAGGGGACGTCGTGCGCGAGATCTCGGACGCCTGCGCCGCGCGCGGCCTGCGGTTCGGCGTCTACCTCTCACCGTGGGACCGAAACCACGCCGGCTACGGCAGGCCGGAGTACCTGCGCTTCTTCCGCAACCAGCTCGAGGAGCTCACGAGCGAGTACGGCGACCTCTTCGAAGTCTGGTTCGACGGCGCGAACGGCGGCGACGGGTACTATGGCGGGGCGCGCGAGACCCGCCGGATCGACCGACGCACCTACTACGACTGGGAGAACACGTGGAAGATCGTGCGGCGCAACCAGCCGAACGCGGTGATGTTCAGCGACGCGGGCCCGGACATCCGGTGGGTCGGCAACGAAGATGGCATCGCCGGCGACCCGTGCTGGGCGACGGTCACGCGACGCGGGCTCTTCCCGGGGGTCGACGATGAGGCGTTCCGCACCTACGCGGCGGCCGAGATGGTCGACGCATGGGCGTCACCGCGCGACCTCCTCAACCAGGGCGACCCGAACGGTGAAAACTGGCTCCCGGCCGAATGCGACGTCTCGATCCGCCCGGGATGGTTCTACCACCCCGCTGAAGACGGCGCGGTGCGCCCGGCGGGCAATCTCTTCGACCTCTACCTGCGATCGGTCGGCCGCGGTGGAAGCTTCCTGCTGAACCTTCCGCCCGACCGGAGGGGCCGCATCCACGAGACCGACGTCGATTCGCTGCGCGGCTTCCGCGCACGGGTCGAGCGCCTCTTCGCGCACAACCTCGCCACGGCGGACCCCCGGGTGACCGCGGCGGCCCCAGCCGCGGTCCCAGCCGCGGTCACTGCTACCTCTACCCGCGGCGACGATCCGCTTTTTGGGGCGGCGAACCTCATAGACGGCGATTGCGACTCGTACTGGGCTTCAGACGAGCTGCAGGCCGACGTCGTACTCGACTTCGGCCGCGAGGTGGATTTCACGACGGTGAGCGTACGCGAGGCGATCGGGCTCGGACAGCGGGTACGCGGGTACGCGATCGACGTGGACCGCGGCGGGTGGA
>SKZO01000150.1 GCA_007127335.1 Spirochaetales bacterium
ATCAGGAGGATGCATGGAGTATCGCAGTCTGGGCCGTTCGGGCCTCAAGGTAAGTGCGCTCTCGTTCGGCGCGTGGGTGACCTTTGACACGCAGCTGCAGGTGGACGAGGCAAAGAAATGCATGGTCGCCGCCTACGATGCCGGGGTGAACTTCTTCGACAATGCCGAAGGGTACGCGCACGGCAAGGCCGAGACCATCATGGGAGATGTGCTCAAGCAGAACGGGTGGCGCCGCGACAGCTACATCGTGAGCTCGAAAGTCTTCTTCGGCTTCCTGCCGGAGCAGCGACCCACGCAGCGGGGGCTCAGCCGCAAGCACGTCTTCGAGGCGTGTGACCAGGCGCTCGAGCGGATGCAGCTCGACTATCTCGATCTCTACTTCTGTCACCGACCGGACCCGGAGACGCCCATCGAGGAGACCGTCTGGGCGATGCACAGCCTCATCATGCGCGGCAAGGTGCTCTACTGGGGCACCAGCGAGTGGAGCGCTCAGGCAATCACGCAGGCGCACGAGATCGCGCGTCAGTACAACCTCATTCCGCCTCTCATGGAGCAGCCGCAGTACAACATGCTCGTCCGCGACCGGTTCGAGAAAGAGTACGCGCCGCTCTACCAGGAGTACGGGCTGGGAACAACGATCTGGTCTCCGCTCGCCTCCGGTCTGCTGACCGGCAAGTACAACGACGGCATCCCCGACGACTCCCGCCTCAGTCTCCCCGGCTACGAGTGGCTGCGGGACGCGCTGCTCGGCGAGGGCAGTGAGGCGAAGCTCGCCAGAGTGCGGAAGCTCGGCGAGGTTGCGAAGGACCTTGGTGTGCCTATGGCGCAGATGGCGCTCGCCTGGACGCTCAAGAACCCGAATGTCAGTACCGTGATTACCGGCGCTTCGCGCGCGAGCCAGGTGGAGAGCAATCTGAAGTCGCTCGACGTCGTTCCAAAGCTCACGGATGATGTTATGGAGAGGATCGACTCTATACTGAACGACTGAGCTCGTGATCGGAAAACCATGCGCATACGACTCCGCAGACCACCCCACCAACGAAACGTCCGCATCCTGCTCGCCGCCGCGCTCCTGATTCCCGCGGCCGGGTTCCTGCCGGTCTCCGCGGCGCGGGCAGCAGACTCGGTCTGGGGGCCGGGAGGGTTTGTCCCGCTCTTCGCCGTCGGCGTGCTGGTCGCGCTCGCCGCGCTCAGCGTCTACGATGCGTTGCGGTGGGTCGTGATCGTCACGCCGCACGGGATCGGCATCGCCGGAACGCTCGGATCTTCTGCGGCCTGGCTCGCCTGGTCTGAAATCATGCGCGTAGAGACGCACGGGAATGTCGCCGTGCTCGCGACGAAGGATCAGCAGCTCTACCAGCTCGACCTTACGCGCCGGACTGCGGAGTTTCTCTGCCGCATGATCGAGCGACACCTCGTTCGGCGGGCCGAACCACCGGGATCGTGAGCGGCCCGTCGGGGAGGATGCAGAGCGACGGGGCGACTCCTGGTCGGTACGCGGACGCCGTCTGCAGCGCCGTCTGCAGCGCCGTCTGCAGCGCCGTCTGCAGCGCCTCCTCTACCGAGGCGGCGTGCCGGCAGAGCGCCGGTGGCACGTCGGACGGGCCGATGCCGTCGGAGACCAGCGTGATTCGCGCTCGCCGGGCTATGAGCGCAAGGATGTGCGCCTGCCAGGCGTCACGCACGTGGTACTCGGGGGTGCGAAGCTTCTTGAGGAGATCTTCCGGGGAAGAGGCTTCCGCGATCAGGCGGCCGAACAGCCCGTGGCTCGGGACGCCGTCGGAGCATTCGGCCGCGATGATGATCTCTCCTCCCGGCCGGACGATCCGTGCCGCGGCGCTCATTCCTTTCACCGCCTGGTAGAGGTTGAGATCGAGCGGGTAGCCGGAGTTCGAGGCGACGACGATGTCGAACTCCCGGTCCACCGGCACGACGGCGTGCGCCTCAACTGCGCGGCATCCGGCCTCGTGCGCGGCAACGCGGTCCCCGGCGAAGACGCCGGTGACATTCTTCTCGCCGTCCATCGTCACGTTGACGAGGAAGACCGGATCGGCGAAGCCGGCGGCCTGCGACAGATCGACCCAGAGCGGATTGCCCTTGGTCCGGCCCCATGTCGCGTCCGGGTCGTCCATGTGCGCCGGACCGTGGTTGTGCAGTATCGTTGAGAGATGCGCGAGCCCCGGGACGACGGCCTTTCCGCCGCCGGAGTACCCCGCGAAGAAATGGGGCTCGATGAACCCGGTTGCGATGCGGAGATCCTGCCGGAGGAACTCGGTGAGGATCCGGACTTCGTTTCCTCCCGCTGTGGTGCCAACGTGGGTATGTGCGTCCGGTGCTTCGCACTCGTTCTGGACCACACGAACGCGACTCGCGAGATCGGCGCCAAGGATCGACTCCAGCTCGTCGTTCGTCTGCTCTCGGTGTGTCCCGGTCGCGTTGAAAAGGGTGATCTGCCGCTCGCTGATCCCTGCCGGCGCGAGCTCCTCGAGGATGGCGCCCACGATGAGCTCGTTGGGCGTCGCGCGCGTGATGTCGTTGAAAACAATGCCGACGCGCGGTTCGCGGTCGCCTTCCGCCTGCGACCTTTGTACCGCCTCCGCGGCGAGGCGGCGTAGCGGGTCGCACCCGATCGGGTCGCGAAGCGCCCGGGCGAGCTCGCTTCGAGGATCCTCGAGCGGCGGTGCGGCGGTGCCGCGGAGCACGACGGGCCGGTACTCAGCCGGGACAGGTACGGTCAGACCGGTGCGCCCGTAGGCGATCGTGATCTCTTGGTTCACCATGCCATTCTACCACGTCTGCGGGATCCGGTTTACGGCTCGAGCTCGATCTCGACCGAGCGGTGGCCGCCTTCCGGATCGATCACGGCGCGATCGGCAGGATTGCCGTCGATCGCGCACGAGGCGACGCGCGATCCGGAACCGCGCAGCTCGACGCGCAGGGGCGTCCCCCGGTACCGCAGCCCGTCGATCGCGGCCTCCTCGACCCCGGGCGGAAGGGAGGGTGCGAAGGTGAGTCCATCGGCTTCGGGCCTGATGCCGAATACCACGCGGAGGATCACGCGCAGAAAGGCGGTCGCGCTCCAGGTCTGGCGCCGGCAACTCGACCAGAGGCGAATGCCTTCCCGGCCGCCTTCCTGGAGGCCGCCGTAGGGCAGGCCCGTGTCCGGATGGAGGATCTCGGTGAAGTGGGCGTCGCGCGCGGCCGCGCGGGCAAGGAGCGAGAGCTCTTCGAAGGCGAGATCCGCGCGACCGGCGTGCGAGCAGGCGTCGGCCCAGAAACCCTGGATATGCGGCCAGACCGTTCCCGAGTGGCGCCCGTAGCTGTGCCCCGGCTCGACCGATGCGTACCGCTCGTAGGTGGGCCAGACGCAGGGGATGCCTGCCGCGGTGCGGTGCGTGGAGTCGCA
>SKZO01000303.1 GCA_007127335.1 Spirochaetales bacterium
CTTCAGTTGAGCGGGTCGACCGGGCGCTCTCCGAACTCGCCGCGGGACGGCTCATACTCGTGCGCGACGACGAGTCGCGGGAGAACGAGGGCGATCTCGTCTGCGCGGCGGATGCGGCAACGGAAGAGAACATCGCCTTCATGGCCGTGCACGGGCGCGGACTCGTATGCCAGGCGATCACCTCCGCGACTGCCGAACGACTTGGGCTCGAACCGATGGCGCGGGAGAATACCGAAAGTCACGGCACGGCCTTTACCGTGAGCGTGGACGCCGTTCACGGGACGACGACCGGGATTTCCGCGCAGGATCGTGCGAAGACGATCGGCACCGTCGTTGATCCGGCGAGCTCTCGCTCTGATCTGCGAAGGCCGGGTCACGTGTTTCCCATCGTCGCCAGGGACGGGGGCGTCCTCGCGCGTCCGGGACATACTGAGGCAGCCGTCGACCTCGCTCGACTTGCCGGTTTCCGGCCGAGCGGTGTGATCTGCGAAGTGCTCAACGACGACGGGACCATGGCGCGAGGTCCTGAGCTCGAGGCGATGGCCGACCGCTTCGGCCTCGAACTGCTTACCATCGAGGACCTGATCCGGTACCGCGACAGCATTGGCGACGTGGGCCTGAGGCCCGGGCCGGAGGCGGCGCTTCCCACCGAGTACGGGGAGTTCACCGTCACGATGTACCGCAGCGATGACCCGGCGGCCACTGAAGCGATGCTGCTCGCCTCGGCCCGCGTCCCGGAGGGCGACCCGCTCGTGCGGGTTCACTCGGAGTGTCTCACCGGCGAGTCGCTTGGCAGTGCGCGGTGTGATTGCGGTCCTCAGCTCGCAACCGCGCTGAGCCGCATCGCCAAGGAGGGCGGGTACCTCGTCTACCTGCGCCAGGAGGGACGCGGGATCGGGCTCTACGAGAAGATCCGCGCATACACCCTTCAGGACCGTGGAATGGACACGATCGAGGCAAATCTCGCGCTCGGGCATCAGGCGGACGGACGCAGGTTCGGGGTCGCAGCGGCGATACTCCGCGACACGGGTGTGAAGCGGATTCGCCTGCTCACGAACAATCCCGAGAAGGCGAGTGCTTTCCAGTACGCCGGAATCGAGGTGACGCGGCGAGAGCCGATCATCGTGGGGCAGAACACGCACAACGAGTCGTACCTGTCAACGAAACTGCATCGTATGGGACACCTGATGCAGCACCAGCCATAGGAGGCAGCATGGAGATCAGGAACATCGAAGGGAAGCTCGACGCGGGTGCGGCCCGGGTCGGGATCGTCGTGGCACGGTTCAACTCCTTCATCACGGAGCGGCTCGTTGAAGGAGCGATAGACTGTATTCTGCGACACGGGGGAGCCGCCGAGCGCATCACCGTCGTGCGGGTGCCGGGAAGCTGGGAGATCCCGATCGTCGTGCAGAAGATGGCGGGCTCCGGCTCGTACGACGGCATCGTCGCGCTCGGCGCCGTGATACGGGGCTCCACGCCCCATTTCGACTACGTCGCCGCCGAGGTGAGCAAAGGCGTCGCGACGGTTGGCCTGCAGACCGGGCTTCCGATCAGCTTTGGAGTCCTCACGACCGACACCATCGAGCAGGCCGTCGAGCGAGCTGGCACCAAGGCCGGCAACAAAGGTTGGGACGCCGCGCTCGGCCTGCTCGAGATGATAGACGTGCTGTCGCAGATCGGGTGAAGGGGGGGCGGCGCCCGGGGCCGCCGTGCTCTACTGCACGGCCCCGTACATCGCGACGACCTTCTCGCCGCTGATCTCCGCGAGCAGGTTGTGGATCGCGCAGAACACGTACCCGCCTCCGTCGCCAAGGGCGGCAACGGTGCGTCGCACCTCGTCCCGGATTTGCGGGATCGACCCGAGCGGCATCGTCGACTGGGTGTTCACGCCGCCGCCCCAGAGCACGAGCCTGCCGTCCGCGCGGGCGCGCCACTCGGCGGCGGTGCGTCCGCCCGCCGGCCACTGCACCGGGTTGAGCACGTCGAAGCCGCAGTCGGCGATGTCGTCGATCAGGTCGTAGACCGCGCCGCAGGAGTGGAGGAAGCATTTGACCTCCGGGGCGATGCGGTGCACCGCTGAGGTGACCTTCCGGTAGTAAGGCACGTAGAGCTCGCGAAAGAGCGCCGGGGGGAGGATCGTACGGTCCTGGAGCCCCTGGTCGTCTGCGTTGAGCATCAGCAGGTCGATCGAGTTTGCGATCCGGGGCAGGAGGGCCTCGATCTGTCGCACCGCGGTATCCGTGACGATCTCATGGTAGGCGTGCACGTAGTCGGGTTCGGTGAGGCAGATCATCGACCAGTGCGGAAAGCCGCCCGGGTACCCAAGGTGCGCCGAGAGACCGGCGAACATGATCGCCCGGGGGGTCGCCGTGCGTGCCCGCTCGCAGTAGGCGCCCACCGCCTCGATTCGCTCCCGGCTCGGTATAGCGTCGGCCTGCCTTTCCCTGAGCAGCCCAAGGTCTTCCATGTGCAGGTCGGACGCCAGGTCGATCGGCTGGCCGCCGTGCAGCGCGTCAAAGACGTTCGAACCGGTCGGCATCTTCAGGTCGCGCTCGCCGTCCGGACGCCCGGACGACGACGCGGTTACCGTACCATCGTCGTGGATCGTGAACTGGTCCGGGTTGCGGACGAGCGCCGGGAGTCGTCCTCCAAAGTCGTACTCGTGCCACCGGTCGGGCTCGTCGAAGGCATTGGTGCATACGTCGCCCTCTACCGGGACCACGTCGCAGTCGAGCGCGTCGAGCACGTCGACCTCCGGTAGCGCGAGCATCTGGCCGACGTCGTAGACGCGCGGGAGCCGCGGCGGGAGCCCGAGGGCGCGCACGAGATCCGGGTAGGCGAAGGCGCTGATCCCGGTGGATCGCATGCCGGCGAGGTCGCGCGGGGTCCGGTCGGTCTCCTGGAAACGGAGCGCAGCGCGGATCCGTTCGCGTGGTGTCATCGATGCGTTCATGGCGCGCAGTGTACCAGAGACGGCCGGTAGGAACCACTGTTCCTGGGAGGAAGGGCGTCGGCGAAGGCGGCCCGCGTGCGAAAGCCCTGAATTATGCGTGGGTTTTTTGTAGTATTCGAGTCAGGAGCGAGAATGGCGAACGAACAGGGACGTCGAGTGTTCCTCCTCAACCCGCCAAGCGTTGTCGAGCAGGACCTCATAGAGGCGCTGCTTGCCGCCGAGTACGAGGTCTACCTCCTGAAGGACCCCGAGCGCGCTCGATCGGTGTTCGCGCGGTACCCCGACTCGATCGCATTTATTGGCATCGACAGCCGGTACGACGAGTCGGAATGGCAGCGGTACATCCGCGGGCTGCTGTCCGACAAGGCGACGGGGGATTTGCGCATTGGCGTGCTCAGCTACAACAACGACCGGGCGCTCGCCGAGAAGTACCTGATGGAGATAGGCGC
>SKZO01000057.1 GCA_007127335.1 Spirochaetales bacterium
AGCGCTTCGTAGACGCCGGGCTTCCCGGTGTCGGCGCCAACGGCGCTCGAGAGGTTGCCCTGCGGATCAAAGTCGATCAACAGAACCGTCTTCCCGGCCTCAGCGAGGTACGCTCCAATATTGGCAGCGGAAGTGGTCTTCCCGACCCCGCCTTTCTGATTGGCGAACACGATTGTCGTTCCCATCGGTCGGGCAAGTATAATACAAGACGGTTCGGCTGTCAGCGGTTTTGCGGCGGGTCTGCGGCGAGAGTCAGGACCCGAGACAGCTGCTTCGGCGGCCGGTGGCGGAGGGGAGATCCGGGCGACGCTTCGCAGGGCGACTCCGCGGACCGCCGGGGGACTGTCCGCGCTGCGCGGCGAGTACGCCCGCGATGACGACCGCCATGCCCAGAATCTTCTGCACCGTGAAGACCTCGCCAAGGACCGTCCAGGCAACGACCGCTGTGAATACCGGCACGAGATTCACGAAGACGTTCGTCCGGTTCGCGCCGAGCTTCCGGATACCGGTGCTGAGAAAGACGAAGGCCAGCGACGAGGGGAAGATCCCCAGGTAGAGCAGGTGCGCGACTGCCGGCGGAGGCGGGATCGAAGACGGAGCGCCTTCGATCGAGAGGCCCAGGACGAGAAGCACGGGCAGACCGAAGAGGCTCTGCAGTTTGACTATGGAGAGCGGCCGGTACCGGGGCGCGACCCGTTTGACCGCGATGGTGTAGCCGACTGCGGCGAGCACGGCGGTGAAGACGAGGGCGAGCCCGCCGGCGGTGAACTGTGCGTCGATCCGCCGCTCGAGGACGATGGTCGCGACGCCGGCGAGCGAGAGAAGCAGCCCCACGACCGTCAGCGGGCGAATGCGCTCGCCAAGAAATGGGCGGGCGAAGACAGGTGTGAAGACCGGGATGGTGGCGATGATGATCGAGGCGATGGATGCCGAGACGTACTGGAGTCCGGTCGTCTCTGCGACGAAGTAGATGAGCGGCTGGAAGAGTGTCACGAGCAGAAGCGAACCCAGATCCGCCCGGTGCGGCCATCTGCTGCGGACCGCGCGTCGGTCCGGAATCACCGAATCAAGGAGAATCAGAAAACAGGCGGAGAGCAGGAGTCTGATCCAGAGGATCGTAATCGGCCCGAGCGAAGCCAGGACGACCTTTGTCGAGACAAAGGAGAGGCCGTAGAAGAACATGGCGAGGATGAGCTGGAGATAGATCAGCATGCGGCGGGTATCAGACGCGACCGATCGCCTTCTGGACCTGTTTCCAGCGAACCTTCTTCTCGCTGTCCGAGAGGAACGTGCTCATCAGGTTGTTCTTGACGAGGGTGACGATTTCGTCGCGGGAGAATCCGATCTGGGTGGCGACCCGCTCGTACTCTTCGTTGAGCTCGACGGAAAAGAGGACCGGGTCGTCGGTATTGACCGTCACCATGAGGCCCTCGTCGAAGAACCGACGAATGGGATGCTTGGAGAGTTCCGGAACGTACTTCCTGGTAATGACGTTGCTCGTAGGGCAGATCTCGAGAGGAGTACGATCCTTCGCCAGACGCGCCAGCAGCTTCTCGTCCTGGATGGCGCTCGTCCCGTGACCGATCCGCTCGGCTTTCAGCACGTCGATTGCATCCCAGATTGATTCGGGACCGACTTCCTCACCGGCATGAGCCACTACGTGCATGCCCTCCCTGCGGGCCCTCGAGAACACCTTCTCGTACTCCCGGCAGGGGTGCCCGATCTCCTGGCCACCAAGCCCGATCCCGAGGATGCGGCGAGTCGGGCATGTCTCGAGAAAGGCCAGCGTATGCTCGAGGTTCGTCATCGCGTTCTGCTCGCCGAACGACCGCGACACATCGACAAGCAGCCGGACGTCGATCCCGGTCTCCTTCTCAGCCTCATCGAACCCGGAGACGAGCGTGCGGAACATCTCATCGAAACTGACGAGCCCGCGATTGAGAACCATCGAAGGAGAGGCAAACGCCTCTATATAGTAGATGTTGTTGCGCTCGGCGTACGCAACGACGTCCTTGACGACGTGGAGGAAATCCTCGGGCTCGCGGAAGAACGACTGAACGAAGAAGAACGACTCGATCATGCTCGTGAGGCTACCGATCTTGGAGAAATCGGTGAGCTCCATTGTCTTCTCGTCGTGGGGGATCTCGTGCTTATCCATCAGCTCGTGATAGGACGCCGAGCCGACGCACGCCTCGATGTGAAGATGGATCTCGGTCTTCGGTAGAGAGGCAATATACTGCTGCAGGCCACCCATCGCGGAGTTCTCCCTTCTCAGTATACTTCGGCAACAGCAGGCTGTAGAGTGACCGATTTTTCCGTTGCTGTCACTACCTGCGGGATTCCCGTGCGGGATTTCCGGGTTGAAAATGCAAGAGAATCTGTTAGATTTACTGACTATGAGGAAAAGCCCATGAGGCAAGCAGCAGCGACGCATGCGCCGGTCGCCCTGACCGACGCAGAAACGATGCGTTCGTTCCCGAAGGTGGAGCTACATCGTCACCTGGAAGGGACGTTCGCGTTGCCGACACTTCACCGGATCGCCCGGCGCAACGGTCTTGCTGTTCCCGCGGACTTCAGTGAGTTCTGCGCTCTCGTGCAATTCCCCGCCGACTCGGAACCCGATTTCCTGAGGTTTCTCTCGCTCTTCCGAAACGACTGGTACCGGTCACTCGAGGATGTCGCACAGATCGTGCACGACTCGGTCACTGAGATGCGCAACGACGGACTCTACTACATTGAGCTTCGCTTCAGTCCCGAGCACTTCGCTCTGCACAACGGGTTCGATCGGGTCGAGACGACGAGGCTGGTGATCGCGGCGGCGGACAAGGCAGCGGACGCCGCCGGGATCGAGATCCGCTATCTGATCACCTTCAACCGCGCAAAACAGAATAAGGACGAGATGACCGCACTCTACCGGGCAATACGCGACATTGGACACCCCCGAATCGTCGGGGTCGACCTCGCTGGCGACGAGGTCAGCTTTCCACCCGAGCGCTTCGTCGACTTCTTCCGCGCGGTCAATACTGACGGGGTCTTTCGAAGCACGGTTCACGCGGGAGAAGTGAGCCCCGCGTCGCAGATCTGGAGCGCCGTTCGCGATCTCGGGGCGAGCCGGATCGGTCATGGGGTGGCCTGCGTCTCAGACCCGGACCTCCAGCATTTTCTTTCTGAGAATGATGTCGTGCTCGAACAGTGCATCACATCGAACTACCAGACAGGTTCGTGGAAGGACGAGCGTCATCACCCCATCGGCGCACTGTACCGATCGGGGGTTCCCGTCACGATCAACTCGGACGACCCGACGATCCAGAATGCCAGCTTGACCGACGACTACCTCAAGGCAGTGAGGTTCTTCGACTTCACCATGGATGACCTTGTCGCTCTCAACGAGCGCGCCATCAACGCGAGCTTCCTCACGGACTCGGAGAGATCCTCGCTTCTCGCCGGATACCGGGACGCGGTCAGGAGTTTCCGCCTGATCCACAGTCTGTAACGCTCTGTAGCTCCACGGTTCCCCGGGAAAGATCCCTGACAAGAGACTCGAGCCTTGGCCACAATGCGGCGTCTGCGGCGATGACGAGACGGACGTCGGTGGTGAATCGTTCGTCGCGGATCTCCGCACCTTCTGCCCGAAGCTGCACCCGCATGCGCTCGTACAGCTCGTAGGAGAGCCGACACTCACCGGTACGGTGCTGCACCCGACGTCTCGTGGGGAGCCGGTCGAGCGCGGATCGAGTCACATCGCCGTATGCATGAACGAGGCCCCCGGTACCCAGTTTGGTCCCGCCATAGTACCGAACGATCGTCACCAGCACGTCCCGTATCATCGATCCCCGGAGGATCTCCATGACGGGTCGACCGGCGGTGCCCCTGGGCTCGCCGGCATCGCTCATTCCCGCATACTCGGAGTGCGGATCACCGATGAGGAACGCGTAGACCACGTGGCTTGCGTCCGGGTGAGTATCGCGGACGCGGCGGATTTCCGTCTGTGCTGCATCGGGACTGGTCACATGAATCGCACGTGCAAGGAAGCGCGACCGGCGTACGATGATCTCCGCTTCTCCCGGCCCGGTCGGTTCCCGCAGGTCCTCGCCGTGTTTCACGTGAAACAATCCAGCGAGGGCCGGCCTTGGTACGACTCGCCACGGAAGTCCTCACCGGCCCCGCCGAAGCACCGTCGCACTGGTACCACACTCGTGAGCGGAGAAGACCGGCGCTGAAGGGCAGCAATCATCGGCTTCGCTTCTCGGCGCGTCGAACGCCTGGGCATCCGCACCCCGCCCGATCATTGGCTCCGGCGCGCCGTAAGGGCGGCATGGCGACCCACGTACGAAGGGGTTTCACGTGAAACATCCTCTGATGAGGACCACAGTCAGGGCGCAGCGACAGGGCGTTCCGTGACGGCAAGCCCTGGATTAACCCCCGCGAGGAACCAACGACCCGGAGCATTTCCCAGGGTCTGACGCATGGCTCCCGCTCAGTCGTCGGCAGACTCCTCTGCTGAGCCATCTGCGACCTCCTCGTCGCCGTCCCAGGCCTCGGAATCGCCGTCCTGTGCCTGAGTACCATCCATCCCGGCCCCTGACTCAACGGCCTCGGCCCGTTCTTCCACCTCATCATCGTCGTCTGCCGTCCGATCAACACCTACGACGTAATCGGGACGGTTGATGTCTACGACCCGTACGCCGGTGGCCGAGCGAGACTGAATGGGGATCGCCCCGGCGGAGAGCTTGATCGTCTGACCCTGTGAGGTGATAATCATCAACTCCGACTCATCGTGGACGCTGAGCAAATCAACAAGCTCGCCCGTACGCTCGTTCGTCCCGTACGCGATTTGCCCACCGGTTCCTCGACCATGCGGCGTGAACTCGTCGAACTGGGTCCGCTTCCCATAGCCGAACTCACTCACCGTGAGCATCTGCTCGCCTTCACGAACAACGACACAACCGGCCAGTTCGTCGTCCTGCCTGAGCTTGATCCCGCTCACACCACGACTCGGCCGCCCCATGGCGCGTACGCTGCTCTCACGGAAACGAAGCCCCTTGCCCTTTCGAGTCACCAGGTACAGCTCGTCGTCGCCGCTCGTCAGGAGGGCGACCGAGAGCCGGTCGCCCTCGTCGAGCTTGATCGCGTTGATACCGCGAGTGCGTGCGTTGCTGAACTGATCGGCGGTCACCTTCTTCACGACGCCACGACTGGTCGCCATAAAGAGGTGCAGATCGGACGTGAAGTCCTTCAGCGAGACAACCGCGGTGATCTCCTCGTCGGCCGAGATCTGAAGCAGAGTTCGCACATGGGTTCCCTTCGAGTAGCGTGAACCTTCAGGGATTTCGTGCACTTTGAGGTAGAAGGCGCGACCGGCGCTTGACACGAAAAGGAGATAGTCGTGCGTGCTGCCGATGAAGAGATTCGCGATGAAATCATCATCCTTCTTCATCCCGCTCGTCGTGCCTTTGCCGCCACGTCCCTGAACCTTGTACGCGCTCCAGGGAACGCGCTTCGTGTAGCCTCGGTGACTAAACACCACGACCATTGCCTCGCGCTTGATGAGATCCTCGATGTCGATCTTCTCGACCTCGGACGGCACGATGTCGGTCCGCCGATCATCGCCAAACCGTTCGGCTACATCGAGTGTCTCCTCACGCACGACGCCAAGAATCCTCTCTTCGCTGGCAAGGAGCTCCTTCAGCTCTTCGATCAGTTTGAGCACTTCTGCGAGCTCGTCAAGAATCTTCTGGGTCTCGAGCGAAGTCAGCCGTTGGAGACGCATGTTGAGGATTTCGGTCGCCTGCACCTCGGAGAACGAGAAACGATCCATCAGCCGTGTGCGCGCGACATCCACCGTCTGCGACTCCTTGATCGTACGGATCACCTCGTCGATGTTCTCGAGGGCGATCTTCAGACCTTCGAGGATGTGCGCCCGCTTCTCAGCCTTGTCGAGATCGAACTCTGCGCGCCTGATCACCACCTCCCGTCGGTGGCTGACGAAGTGCCGGACCATATCTTTGAGGGTCAGCACCCTGGGTCTGCCATCGACAAGCGCGAGGGCGTTCACATTGAAGTTCTGCTGCAGCGACGTGTGGCTGAAGAGGTGATTCAGGATGATCTTGGGACTCGCGCTCTTCTTGAGCTCGATCACGATCCGCATGCCATTGCGATCGCTCTCATCGCGAAGGTCGCTAATCCCGTCAATCTTCCGATCGCGAACAAGATCGGCGATGCGCACAATGAGCGACGCCTTGTTCACCATGTACGGAATCTCGTGGATCAGGATGACGTCGCGTCCGCTCTTGGTCGACTCGATCGAGAATCGCGCGCGCACCGTGACCCGACCCTTGCCGGTCTCGTATGCGTCGCGGATACCCTGGGTCCCGTAGATCGTGCCCCCGGTCGGAAAGTCCGGGCCCGTGACGTGCTCCATCAGACCCGAGACGGTGATGTCCGGATCATCAATGTAGGCTGCGATCGCTCCGGCGACCTCGCGAAGGTTGTGCGGTGGAATGTTCGTCGCCATGCCGACGGCGATTCCGCTTGCCCCCTCGCAGAGCAGATACGGGATGCCGGCAGGGAGCACCACCGGTTCTTGCATCGTGTCATCGTAGTTCGGAGAGAAGTCGACGGTCTCCTTCTTGATGTCGCGGAGCATCTCCTCTGCAATGCGGTGAAGCCTCGCCTCGGTGTAGCGCATCGCCGCCGGGGGATCGCCGTCGATTGAACCGAAATTCCCCTGTCCGTTGATCATGGGATACCGCATGCTGAAAGGCTGTGCGAGACGGACAAGCGTGTCGTAGAGGCTGGCGTCGCCGTGCGGATGGTAGCGACCCATGACGTCGCCCACAATGCGAGCGCTCTTCTTGGGCGGCTGATCGCTTCGGATCCCCATCTCGCTCATCCCGTAGAGGATGCGCCGGTGCACCGGTTTCAGTCCGTCGCGCACATCCGGCAGAGCGCGACTGATGATAACGGACATCGCGTAGGTGAGATAGCTCTCCTTGACCTCATCTTCGATCGCGACCGGGATCACGCGGCTCTGGTCAGACATGGGTTCTCCTTCGGGTTGAGACTATATGTCGAGGTTCGAGACCGCGAGCGCGTTCTCCTCTATGAACTCCCGCCGCGGAGCCACGTGTTCGCCCATCAGAGTTGTGAAGACCGACTCGGCTTCGACGGCATCCTCGAGCTGGATCTGCATGATGCGACGAGTTGCAGGGTCCATCGTGGTCTCCCACAACTGCTCGGGGTTCATCTCGCCCAACCCCTTGTAGCGCTGGACGGAGACCTTGTCGTTCTCAACCTTCATCCCGTCGACGATACGCGCGCGCTCGACGTCGTTGAACGCGTAGTGAACTTCTTTGCCGTAGCTGATCTTGTAGAGCGGTGGCATCGCGATGTAAACGTACCCGGCTTCGACCAGTTCACGCATATAGCGGTAGAAGAAAGTCAACAGAAGTGTCCGGATGTGCGACCCATCGACGTCGGCGTCCGCCATGATGATCACGCGATGATAGCGCACTTTTGTCAGGTCAAACTCGTTACCCACGCCCGCACCGAGCGCGGAGATGATCGGCTGGAGCTTGTCGTTAGCGAGTACTCTGTCTACCCGCGTCTTCTCCACGTTGAGCATCTTACCCCACAGCGGTAGAATTGCCTGGAAGGTACGGTCACGTCCCTGTTTGGCGCTGCCGCCGGCCGAGTCGCCTTCCACGATGTAGACTTCGCACTTGCGCGGGTCCTTCTCGCTGCAATCCGCGAGCTTGCCGGGCAGGCCACTCGATTCCAGAAAACTCTTCCGCCGCGTCATGTCTCGGGCACGCCGGGCCGCCTCCCGTGCCTTGGCCGCCATGACGGTCTTCTCCAGGATAGCGGCGATTTCCTTCGGGTTCATGTCAAAGTAGGTCGTGAGCTCTTCATTCACGATCGACTCGACGATCCCCTTCACCTCCGAGTTTCCCAGCCTCGCTTTCGTCTGCCCTTCGAACTGCGGCTCCGGCACCTTCACCGACACCACGGCAGTGAGTCCCTCGCGTACGTCATCTCCGGAGAGACTCTCGTCCAGTTTCTTCGCAATTTTCGGACTCTTCTTCAGAAAGTCGTTCAGCGTCCGTGTGAGTGCGCTCTTGTACCCCACGAGATGCGTGCCGCCCTCACGAGTATTGATATTGTTCACGAAGCTGAACATCGCCTCGTTATACCCGTCGTTGTACTCCATGCCCACTTCTACCAGCACACCGTCCCGTTCGCCCTCGAAGTGAATCGGCTCCCGGTTGATCGTGGTCTTGTTCTTGTTGAGGAAGGTAACGAACTCCCGCACCCCACCATCGAACTTGAAGTCGTGCCGTTTGGGCGTTGGTATCCTCACATCCTCAATGGTGATCAGGATACCCTTGTTGAGAAAGGCGAGCTCACGAAGACGATTCGAGAGGGTGTCGAAGTTGAACATCGTCGACTCGAAGACCTCCGAGTCCGGGCAGAAACGCACGACGGTGCCTTCGCGGTCGGTAGTGCCGGTAGTGCGGACAGGTCCGTCCGGCACGCCACGCCGGTACTTCTGCTGATGGATCTCTCCGTTGACGTGAACGCTCACTTCGCACCATTCAGAGAGCGCGTTTACAACGGATATGCCGACACCGTGCAGACCGCCGGAAACCTTGTAACTCTTCTTGTCGAACTTGCCTCCGGCATGCAGGCGCGTCATGACGAGCTCGAGAGCGCTCACGTTCTCGCCGGCGTGCATTGCGACCGGAATCCCGCGGCCGTCGTCGGACACCGTGACGACATTGCCCTTACCGAGCACGATGTTGATCGTCGAGCAGTGACCTGCCAGCGCTTCGTCAATGCTGTTGTCGACGATTTCGTAGACGAGATGGTGCAGTCCCTCGGGCCCGGTAGAGCCTATATACATGCCAGGTCGCTTTCGAACCGGCTCGAGTCCCTTCAGGACCTGGATGTTCTCTGCAGAGTATGTATCTTCCATTGGCAGTCTCATTAATATACTGCGCTGCTGCGTGCCGGTAAAGCAACCGGGATCCGGGCCGAAATTCTGTGAGTTATCTGTGAATATCCTGTGGATAAATCAGTTGATAACCAGATCAAATCCCGTTCGGAGCGTGGTTTACGGTCGCTTGAACGGGATCACCAGGACCTCAAAGTGTTGAGCAGACAAGTTGCCTTTCGGACAGAAAATTTGCGATGATACCGGACGATTCGGGGTGGCAAGGATTCGTTGCCATGCTATACTCCTTTTCCGTTGCTCATGGTGTGATACATTGGTCCGACAGGATGATGAAACAATTGTGGATAATTTGTGGATAAACTAACTACCCAGACAATCGGAGAAACTGGCTACGGCATCTTCTGGACAGAGGCCATGAGCCAGCTCGAGGAAGAACTGACCGAACAGGAATACGGCATGTGGTTCAATCGAATGGATTACGTTCGTTCGGATGACTCGCACATCGTTGTCGCGGTCCCCTCGTCCTTCTACCGCGACCAGGTCAAACAACGCTATCTCCCGGTCATCGAGGAGAAGCTCTTCGAGCTGTCAGGTACCAAGCTCACGATCGAGTTCGAGATCAGGAAGTTCGAAGGCTCAAAGGCATCACGGACTCCCGCTACGGAGATTCCACGCCACGATGTCGAAGCAAACGACCGCAGAGGGACCACGCGCGCCGCAGCCGAGCCGGTCCCCCGGCCAAAGCCCCGCCGCCCGCACGAGAACCTCAAGCCGGACTACACCTTCGATACCTTTGTCGTCGGCCAGAACAACAGCTTCGCCGCGAACGCGGCAATCGCCATCTCGCGCAATCCGGGAACCGCCTACAACCCTTGTCTCGTATACGGGGGGGTCGGACTCGGGAAAACGCACCTCATCCAGGCGATCGGCAATGCCGTCCACAACGACATCGCCAACATGAAGGTCGTTTACGTCACCGCGGAGAATTTCACTACGGAGTTCATCCAGGCGATCCGCGAAAAGAACACGCACAAGTTCAAGGCCAAGTACCGCTACGCAGATCTGCTCCTGATCGACGACATTCACTTCCTGCAGAAGAAGAGTGAAACGCAGGAGGAGCTGTTCCATACCTTCAATGCACTCTACGACGCGAACAAACAGATGGTCTTCACCTGCGATCGGCCGGTAAGCGAGCTTCGCGATCTGACCGACCGCCTGCGCAGCCGTTTCGAGCGCGGACTCAACGTGGACCTCCAACCGCCAAGTTACGAGACGCGCTATGCGATCCTCAAGAAGAAGATCGAATCGTTCAACCTCTCCATCCCGGAGGAGGCGATCAGCCTCATCTGCAACAACGTCACAACGAATGTTCGCGATCTCGAAGCTGCACTCACCAAGCTCGTCGCATACGCAGATCTCGTCAACAAAAACATCACGGTGGAAATCACCCGCCAACAGCTCAAGGACGTCTTCGCCTCACCCAAGCAGACCAACGTCACGGTGGACCTCATCCAGCGTACGGTCGCGGACTACTTCAACCTGAGCACCCAGGAGCTCAAAAGCAAGAAGCGCACGCGCGTCGTCGCGTTTCCGCGGCAGCTCGCCATGTACATCACGCGCGAAGTCACCGAATACTCGACCACCGAGATCGGTCTCGAGTTCGGCGGCAGGGACCACACGACCGTCATGCACGCCTGCCAGCGCATAGAAGCCCGCATGCGCACAGATCCCACCCTCGAGCCAACGGTACAGTACCTCGTTCGCTCGATCAAGGATCAGAGCACGCAGCGATGACCGACTCGGGAGGAGCTCCTCCAGCCACCGCCGCGGGGACACCATCCCCGGCGACAAAGACCCCCGTGAGCAGCACCCACTGCGACAACCCCCCCGCGGCGGGCGCACGAGACGAATCTCCGCGACAAATCAACTCGCACCCGGAATCCGGATACCGCGAAGTACGCACCAATCCGGTGGACAATACCTTGATGGCACCCTCACATCCTGTGGAAAACGGGCACGCCTGTGGACAATGTGCAGAAGAATGTCAAATAATCCCCAGCTTGTCCCGGGGACATCATGCTACCCTGAAAGGCTTTATACCGTTCTACACATATCAGGGGCCCCTACTACTACGACTACTATCTTTTATATATAGTTGGGAAGAACCAAGAGGAGATCGGGATGAAATTCACCTGCGAACGAGACGTCATCATGAAGGAGATTGCCGTAGCGAGCGAGATCATCTCGTCGCGTAACGCTCTCTCCATCCTGTCGAATGTGATGATCGTTGCGGAGGAAAACGAGCTCACGATTCGCGCAACCGATCTCAAGGTCAGCTTCGAGACCCGCATCCCCGTCGACGTAGCAGACGCGGGCAGCACAACCATCTTCTGCGACAAGTTCCTCGGCATACTCCGCAGTCTGCCCGCCGGCGAAGTCGAATTCGAGCAGGAGGGAAGCGACCGGTTCGTGATACGTCCGCTGTTCAAGAAGATAGATTTCCAGCTTCGAAGCATTTCGAGCGAGAAGTTCCCGGAAGTCCAACTTGCGCCGCCGGAGTCGTACTTTGATTTTCCACAGTCGGACCTGATTGAGATGATCACCCAGACCATCTTCGCCGTTTCCGACGACGAAACCCGTTACTTCATGAACGGCGTCTATCTCGAGAACCTCGACGGGGATCTTGTCATGGTTGCTACCGACGGCCGCCGGTTGAGCTTCGTCTCCAACCATCCCACACAACCCATTCCGGAGTTCTCCGGCATCATCGTTCCGCCCAAAGTCCTGAATCTCATCCGCCGCCTCGCATCCGGCGAAGGGAGCGTCAAGCTGGCAATCGCGGAGAAGAACCTCTTCGTCCAGTTCGACAACCAGCGTATCAGTTCGGCGCTCATCGAAGGCCAGTTTCCCAACTACCGGCGTGTCATTCCGGAGAGCCAGGAGTATCGGGTACTCGTCCGACGCGATGAGCTGCAGGAGGCACTCAAGCGCGTGAGCCTCCTCGTCGAGAAGTCACGCAGGATCTATCTCACGATCTCCCCTGAAGGTATGGTCCTCAAGAGTGAGGAAAGCGATATTGGACAGGCCACTGAGGAAATATCGTGCGAGTATGATGGTCCGGATACAACCCTTGCACTCAACTACAGTTACATTGTAGACCCTCTTCGGGTTATCAACGTCGACTCAATCACCATCAACTTCACGGAGAGCACCAAGGCGATCACGATCAACCCCGAACCGGAGGCCTCGTACTTTCACATCGTGATGCCCATGCAGCTCGACTAGCGCCTCCGGGCTCCCGTGGCCTTCACTGCGATCAGGCTCTACCATTTTCGCAATCTCGCGGACACGACGATCTCCACTGACGCCCGCGAGATCTTCCTCGTCGGAGAAAACGGCCAGGGCAAGACCAACTTCCTCGAAGCAGTCTACTTCGTATGTTATGCCTCGAGCTTCCGCACCCGCCGCGACGAGGTCATGCGCACCAACGGCACTGAGGACATGGCCGTCGAAGGCCGCTTC
>SKZO01000171.1 GCA_007127335.1 Spirochaetales bacterium
CGGCCTGCGAAGGCGTACTTGTACGCGTTCGTCAGTACCTCGTTCAGGATCAGGCCAATCGTTGAGGCACGCCGCGTCTCAACCACCACGGGCCTCAGCAGCAACTCGAGCGACACTGACTGACGCGCGTCGTAGGCTTCATCAATCCTGGTGCAGATGCTCGAGAGGTAGTCATCGAGGTGAACCTCCGCGTCGGCCCCCTCGGTAAGAAGGGTGTAGAGCTCGGCAACCGTATGGATCCTCCCCTCAACCTCGAGCAATGCCCTGCGCACGTTCTCGTCGGCAGAGTCCTCAACCTCTATCCGCACCAGCGCGCCGATGATGGCGAGGCTGTTCTTGGCCCGGTGCCGTAGCTCTCGAAGAAGCACCTCGTGCCTCGCAAGGGCGTTGGAGTCGTTCTTCCCCGATCTCTGGAGCGCCCGTTGAACTGTCCATACCATCTCGTCCTCCGTCGCCGTCTTACGCAGATAGCCGTACGGGCTGATCCTACGAGCTCGCTCCACGATCCCCGCTTCCGTGTGACTCGAGAGAAACACCACCGGCAGATCACGAGACGAGCGAATTCGTTCGGCCGCCTCCAGCCCGGTCATGCCGGGTCCCAGGTCAATGTCCATGAGCACCAGATCGATCGACTCGTCCGCGCCGCAGGCCTCCACCGCCTGTTCTCCGCGCGCGACGGTCTGCACCGAGTAACCGCGGCGTTCGAGAACCTTGCTCACCGCCATGCCGATCAGCACCTCGTCCTCAACGTGGAGTATGTGTTCGCCGCCGCCGCAGCCGCGCGGCCGCGACGAACCTCGTCCTGTTCCCGTTCGCTGGAGTTTCACTCCCGCCTTCCTTCCGTGGCGCCGGATGCTCTTCCGCCACGGCAATGAGTCGGTTCCCGTTGACTGTCTGCCCGACTCGTTTGGATTGTGATATGGGTGTAACGTGCCGCGATTCACGGCCGGCAGGACCTGCCGTACGGAGTGTTTTTCGCCGGCCTGCGGACCCTCCCGTTCGGGGGGTGATCAGGTGTCAACGCTCGGGCGGTTCTGGTATGGTGTGATCGTCCTTTTGACACAGACCGGTGAACGAGGGAACGAATGAGTGATGAGCCCGCTGTCGAGGTCAACGCACTGACCTTCACCTACCCGGGAGCCGGCGCTCCAACGCTTGTAGACCTCTCCTTCGCAGTTCAACCTGGCAGTATCTACGGCTTCCTGGGTCCGAGCGGAGCCGGGAAGTCGACCACTCAGAAGATCCTGTACCGAATACTCACCGACTACTCAGGATCCGTGCGGATCGCTGGAGCCGAGATCCGTGATTGGAGTCCTGCCGTGTACTCGCTCCTGGGTATAGGCTTCGAGACGCCCAATCTCTACACCAGGCTCACCGGACGAGAGAACCTGGAGTTTGCGCTGGCAATTCGCCAATCGGCCCACCTGCAGAGGCCGGGGCAGGCGACGGGGAAGATCGCCGCGGCCGGGATTTCCGGGCGAACGAGCCTGACCATAGACGAGGCGGCTCGGCGGCTTGGAATCGCAGACGCGATCGATGCACGAGTCGAGACCTACTCGAAAGGTATGCGCATGCGCCTGGCATTCATCCGCGCAATCCTGCACGGACCCGCGCTGCTCTTCCTTGACGAACCAACGTCGGGCCTGGATCCGCTGTGGGCCCGGCGCGTCAAGGACTGGGTCCTTGAGATCAGGGACACCGGAGCGGCCGTGTTCCTGACAACCCATTCTATGGAGCTCGCTGATGAGTTGTGCGACACGGTGGGGTTTCTCGTGGATGGGAGGCTTGTTGCAGAGGACAGCCCGGCGGCACTGAAGCAACGGTACGGGAGGTCCGGGGTCACGGTTGCCGGAGTTTCCCATGACGGTCAGCCGATCGAGGCGGACTATGCCTACGATGAGCTGCTGTGCCGCCCGATTGATGGGTTCGAGAGGATCACCCGGATCGTCAACCGGGAGGTCACGCTGGAACAGGTGTTTCTCGCGCTCACCGGGCGGTCTCTGTCACAGGAGCCGGTGTGAGCTCTCCGGGCTTCTGCTCTACCGCCTGGCGACTCTTCCGGATCGAGGTGTCGGTTCAGGCCCGAGGCGGGCTGTACGCGGCCTACGGCGCGATGACGGCATTCTTTTTCGCGGTGCTTGCTCTGGTCCCCCACGCGTACCGTCAGGAGACCTTTGAGCTCATCGTCCTGCTCGACCCGAGCTTCATGGGGTTCTTCTTCGCCGGCGGGCTCGTCCTGTTGGAACGCGAGCAAGGCGTGCTCCCGGTCATCCTCACGAACAGCCGTGGTTTTGCCGCATACTGGCGAGCGAAGGCGTCCGCGATCGTCACGCTCGCGGTCCTGGTCGTCGGCATGCTGACCGCGGCATCGTCGCTGCTCGGCTTCGTCGCGCCTGACGCAGCAGGGCTCCTCCGGCTGGCAGTCGGTCTGGTTCTCACCGTTCCGGTCTACTTGAGCCTTGGGATCGTCCTTGCATCATGGTTTCCGCGCGTGATCGACTACTTCATCTACTCGACCGTCATCATGATGCCGTTCATGTTCCCGCTGGTCGAGGTTTTCGGCGTCTCCGTCGGACCGATCGGCGCAGTGTCGCCCGTGTGGGGAGCACTGATTCTGATCACGTCGGTGTTCGACCCATCGCGGAGTGCGTTCGAGCTCGTCGCGGCAGTCCTGACGCTGGGTGCCTGGAACGTCGTCGCGTACCGGCTTGCCGCCCGCGCATTCGTGCGACTTGGCGCGGGGCCCGGACCACGCCGAGCGCGGGCGGCGAGGCCCGTCAGTCGAGGACGGCGGCTCCCTGCGCTCCCGGCCGACGTTCGCCTGCTTGTCCGGGACCCCATCGCCGCGGTCGTCGTCGTCGCGCCGTTCCTGGCTGGTGGCGTTCTCGGGCGCGGGTTGCCGTGGCTCCTGGGCTCCGACGCCCCGTTCGCGGCCCGGATACCCGGCGTCGTCGCCGAGGCACTCCTTCCGTGGGTGGACAACGCACGGTCTCTGGTGGTCGTCCTGACCGGCTTCATGTACGGCATGCTCGGGGCGTTTCTCATCCTCGACGAGAAGGACGAGGGCGTCCTTCCGTTTCTCCACACATTGCCGGGACGACCGGGCTGGTTCATCCTGAGACGATGCCGAACGCTCTTCGTGCTCTATCTGATCTCGATCGGGCCAATGGTCGTCGCCGGGAATCTCGTTCACGGCGATCCGGTCGTCTTCGCGGCGTCCCTGTTCGTGGACGCGCTCATCCTCCCGGTTACATTCCTGGGGATGGGCGTCCTCGCGCAGAACAAGGTTCAGGGTCTTGCCCTCGCGAAGGTTCTCAACGTCTGTACGCTCCCGCCGATCCTGATAGGCGTGCTACCTGGATCCTGGGCCTGGCTTGCGGGTGTCTTCCC
>SKZO01000009.1 GCA_007127335.1 Spirochaetales bacterium
CGGAACATGCGGTCGGTCCAGGCGATCTGGCGGGACGCGGCGAGCGCGAGGCCGAGTGCCATCTCCGCAACCGCAGGGCCGAAGGCGGGAGCGCAGCTCAGCACGCGGATCCCCTTCGCGAAGCACGTTTCGTAGTCGAGCGCGGACGGCGACGGGAACCCGCCGGAGACCTCGAGGATCGCACGGAGCTTCGGGAAGCGCGCGGGATCTCCGTAGCGCCATCCGCCTGCGACGATAATTTCCACGTCGGGGGCGATCTTCTCGAGCTCCGTCTCCGGGATCGGCTCGTCCCTGCCCCAGACGATTCCGGCCGCCGCGTGCAGCCGCGCGAGGTCTGCGGACGAGAAGATCGTGCTTGTTCTGCGGAAGTGCGGATCAAAGAGCAGCGTCGGTTTCATACCTTCATCTTAGGCCCCGGATGCGGCTCCGTCCAGTGGCACTGCTTCGATCGGTCTTTGCCGTGTCGTCGCCCGTTTCGATAGTATAGAGGCCAACCTCATGGGCGCCTATCACATTGTCCTGATCGCCATCTACGCCGCCGCGGGAGCCGCCTTCGTGACGCTCCTCTTCCTCGATGCGCCCTACGGGCGTTTCGTGCGGGAGGGGTGGGGCGTAACGCTCAGCGAACGATGGGCATGGCTCGTTATGGAGTTCCCGGCCGGTCTTTCGATCCTCGTGATGATGCTCACCGGCCCCCGGCGGGAGCCAGTGGCGCTCGTTTTGTTCGCCGCCTGGCAGGCGCACTACGTCTATCGCAGTCTGATCTATCCCTTTCTCCTGCCGTCCGGACGAACGAAAACGATGCCGCTCGCGCTCATCGCTATGGCAATCGTGTACAACTGCGCCAACGGGTACGTCAACGGGTACCATCTCTTTCACCGGACCGTCTCGTACGGATCCGCGTGGATCGTCGATCCCCGCTTCGTCGGCGGTTCGGTCCTGTTCGTGGCGGGCGCGATTGTCCATATCAGCGCCGACCGGACGCTTCGCCGTCTGCGAAGGAGCTCAACGCGACAGTACGAGATTCCACGCGGCGGGCTGTTCCGCTCCGTTTCCTGCCCCAACTACCTTGGCGAGATCGTGCAATGGAGCGGTTTTGCGCTCGCAACCTGGTCGCTCGCCGGGTTGTCATTCGCGGTCTTCACCGTAGCCAATCTCGCGCCACGCGCCCTCTCACACCATCGCTGGTACCGGCAGCACTTCCCCGACTACCCTGCCGCCCGGAAGGCGCTTATCCCGCGGCTACTGTGAGGTCGTGGTCCCGGTACCATGCGACCGCATCCGCAATCGTCTCCCGAATCGGGCGGGTCGTATATCCGAGCTCATCGCGAGCACGGCTCGAATCGAGCTGGACTCCGAGCGATACGATGCGGAGGCTGCCGCGCGTAAACCATGGCCGGCGGCCACGGAGGCGGGCGATGGCCTCGGCGACTGGTGCAACCGGAAGCGCGAGGCCGACCGGCAGACAGACGCGAGGCTTTGGTACTCCGCTCTCCTGCTCGAGCAGCTCCATCATCTGCGGGATACTCACGTACGAGCCGGCGAGCAGGTAGATCGACCCCGCCCGGCCGCGTCGCGAAGCGGCGATGAGCCCGGCAGCGGCGTCGCGCACGTCGACGAAGTCGAATCCGCCGTTCACGTAGGCGGGCAGACGTCGGTTCAGAAAGTCGACGATCACCCGACCGGCCTCTGATCCCCGGTAGTCGGGCGGGCCTATCAGGCCGCTCGGACAGCATACGACGACTTCGGTTTCGTCGGTCGGAGCCGACAGGACGTGCAGGATACCGAGCGCCTTCGTCCGGCCGTACTCGAGTATGGTATGCGTGGGATCGACGCCGTGATCCTCAGTGATTGGCGAGCGACCGCCGGCGAGCGGGAAGGCCTCGACCGAACCCACGTGTACGAACCGCGGGACGCCCGCCCGCACCGCCGCAGTGAGCACGGTCTGCGTCCCCTCGACGTTGACGCGGTGAAGCTGATCGCGGTCCGACGCGACGAGCGATATCAGGCCCGCCGCATGGTAGACGACGGAGGCGCCGGACATAGCCTCGGCGAGACGCTCCACGTCGTGGAGCTCGGACTCGGATCGCTGCGCGCCGGTGTCGGCAAGTCCGCGCGAGGCGCTTCCCGGGCGAGCGATATAGCGAACGTGAGGACCCGCATCGCACAGCATCCGGACGAGCGCCGTTCCCAGATGGCCAGTGGCACCGGTGACGACGGAGAGGCTGGCAGTCATGCGTCCCGTCTCGTCACCCGATCGCTTCGGCGACGACGTCTCGCGCGAGGGTCGCGACTCGGTCCGGGCTGTCGATGTCCTTGAGCCTCACCGTTCGTTCGACGATCGGTCCGCTTCCGAGCGCTCTGAGCCTGCCGTTGATCGTCCGGATCACCTCCGGGTGCGTGTTGTACCCGCAGACGACGTTGATCACCTTCGCTCCGTCGAGCCCGGTGAGGCTCCGCAGGTAGGTCGCCACCGGCGGGCAGACCGAGCTCGCGTAGACCGGACCCACGAGGGCGAGCAGGTCAGCCGGCTCCGGACTTTGCCGAAGGTCGAGCTCCACGGGACGGTTGAACAGCGAACGGATCGCGCTTCCCACGGCGCCCATGCTCTTCTTTGGTTTGAGGAAGACTCGCTCGACCGTCACCCCGCGGTCGACGAGCTCGCGCTCGATCGCTTCCGCGACCTGCTCGTTCCGGCCGGTCACACTGAAGTACGCAACTGTTGCCTTCACCGTGCCTCCTCTGCAGCGCGGCCAAGGCGCGCTCGCGCGTAGGTTCCCAGGTCGATGAGTCCGCGTGTGCCGATCACCGCGCCAAAGGCCGTCGTTCCAAGCTTGCCGCCGCCTCCGCCCATGAAGGGCGCGGTGTACATGAGGATGAGCGCGCAGAGGATGCCCGCCGGTACCATCCAGTACGCCCGTTCAAACCGGGTCGTGCCGCTCATCCCCGCGAACGACGCGGCGTAGACACCGATCGCGTAGAGGCTTCCGGTCACCGGGTCATGGATCGCGGGCAGCAGCAGCCCCGCGGCGAGACCCACCATCCCGGAGGCCATGACCGGACCCTGGCCGAACCAGATACTCAGTATAAACGTTACTACCGCGCCGACGATGCAGTACACCATCAGGAGCCAGCCCACGTCCCATCCGAGCACGGGCGCCGTCTCAAGCGGTCTGCCCACCAGCAGCGCCGCGAACACGCAGCCGGCCCAGGCCGTCGTCCCGAGCTTCCCGCCGAATCCGTTGAAGACGTGCTTGCCCAGGACGAAGATCAGCCCGGCGATTGCTCCGGCCAGCGCGATCGTCGGATAGTCGAACACCTGGGCCGACGCCATACCCACGAACGATCCGGAGAAGATGGGTGCCGCGTACGGCTTGAGGAA
>SKZO01000181.1 GCA_007127335.1 Spirochaetales bacterium
CCAGGTATGGCGGTCGAGGAGTACCGGGAGCAGAAGGTCGACGAGGCGAGGAGGTTCGCGGAGCGCCTTGGCGGCGAGGCGGTTGTCTTTGACTATCCCGACGGGCTGCTGCCCGTGGACGACGAGGCGGCCTTCGCGCTCTGTGACGTCATCCGGGAGCACCGGCCGTCGGTCCTGATCACCCACTGGAAGGAGAGCATCCACCAGGATCACGTCGCCGCGCACGAGATCGTGCACAGGGCGCAGTTCTACGCGGCGCTGCCCGGATTCGATCGGGATCTCCCTGCCCACTTCGCGGCGGGGCCGTACTACGCTGAGAACTGGGAGGACCCCTTCGAGTTCACGCCAACCGTGTACCACCGGGTGAGCGACGAAGGGTTCGCGCTCTGGCGCGAGGCGATCGCGCTGCACTGGTTCACGATGAACAGCACCTCGTTCGAGTATCGCGAGTACTACACGCACCTGATGTCCGTGCGCGGAATCGAGGCGCGCACGAGGTACGCGCAGGCGTTCGACGTTCCGCCGATGAGCCGGCGGGCTGTGGTTGACTCGTTTTGAGCTCGCGCGACCGCGTCAGCGCCTGGCTCGCCCGGGCGATCGAGGCCGGCGCCTTTCCCGCGGCCTCGGCAGCCGTCGTCGCCCGAGACGGCGAGCTGCTGCGCGCGGAGCAGCCGTCGCCTTCTTCTGAGGGGCGGCTTTTATACGATCTCGCCTCGCTGACCAAGGTGATGGCCACCACGATGATCTGTCTGCGCCTCGTTGACCGCGGCGAGATCACCCTGGAAGACTCCATATCGCGCTTCGTGCCCGCGCCGCCTGAGAAGGCAGCCATCACGATTCTCGATCTGCTGCGGCATACCGGCGGGTTCGAGGCGCACTACGATCTTGCCGCCGAGACCACGAGTGAGGAGGGGCAATGCCCGTTCGATCCGCTCGGCGCCATCCTCGGCCGACCCCTCTCCTACCGCCCGGGCACCGATGTGGTGTACAGCTGTATCGGGTTCATCCTGCTCGGGCGGATCGTGGAGCGGGCCACGGGTGAGCGGCTGGACGTGCTCGCTCGAAGGCTCGTGTTCGAGCCGCTCGCGCTCGAGGCCACCGGGTACCTGCCCGAGGGCTGGGCCCGGGCGACCGACACCGTCCTGCCGACCGAAAAGGACCCACGGACAGGTTCGTACATCCGGGCGATCGTGCACGACGAGAACGCGAGGTTTCTTGGCGGCGTCTCGGGGAATGCCGGGCTCTTCTCCTGCCTTGATGATTGCGCACGGTTCGCGCGCCTGCTTCTCAACTCGTGCGACGGGTTTCTCTCGTCGCAGCTCTCCGAGATGATGGTTCGCAACTGGACCCCCGGAATGCGGGCGGCCCGCGGACTGGGCGTGAGCCTCATCGATTCAACGGGCTCGTGGCCCGGCGGCGACGTGCTCGCAGAAGGCGCGTTCGGGCACACGGGTTTCACCGGGACATCGCTCTTCGTGAGTCCGACGCACGGGCTGGCCTTCGTGCTTCTGACGAACAGGGTGAACTACGGGCGCGATCTCGCAGTCATGCCGCGGTACCGGAGTGAGTTCCACGAGACGGCGCTCCGCGCCGCTGCCGACTGTGGCGCTGTTGCGTACGCGACGCAGGACCGAACGCCGTGATCTCCTCATCCAGCCGGTTCGATCGAGCGTGCGGCGATTTCCTGCTCGGCCTCGAGAACCTCGAGTCGGCCTCGCGGCTCTTCGAGGGCCGACGGGTCGGTCTGCTCACGACGGCGGCCGCGACCGACTCCCGGCTCGTCTCCGCCGTCGACGTGCTTGCCGCCTTCTGCGACCTCCGTGCGCTCTTCGGGCCCGAGCACGGCATCCGCGGTGATCTCCAGGCGGGCGATGCCGCCGAATCGACGATCGACCGGCGCACCGGTCTGCCCGTCCACAGCCTCTACACCGCGGACTCCTCGGCGCGCGGCCCGAAACTCGACGGTCTCGATATGCTCGTCGTCGATCTTGTCGACGCGGGATCGCGGTACTACACCTATCTGTCGACGCTCTCGTATGCGATGGAGAGCTGTGCCGCGGCTTCGGTCCCGCTCGTGGTTCTTGACCGGCCCAATCCGCTTGGTGGCCTTGCCGTGGAGGGGCCGACGCTACATCCAGGCTACGCCTCGTTCGTGGGTCTTCATCGGGTTCCGGTTCGCCACGGGCTCACCGTCGCGGAGTACGCCCGCCTCATCAACGAGCGTGCCTGCATTGGGTGCGAGCTCCACGTCGTCCCGCTCGTCGGCTGGGCCAGGGAGTCCTGGTTCGACGAGCTCCCGCTCTGCTGGGTCATGCCGTCACCGAACCTGCCCACGCTGGAGAGCGCGCTCCTCTACGCAGGCACCTGCCTGTTCGAGGGTACGAACGTGAGCGAGGGACGAGGGACGACCCGGCCGTTCGAGCTCGTGGGCGCGCCGTGGCTCGATCCGTGCGAGCTCAGGCGGGAGATGCCGTCAGATCTGCTCGAGGGAGCGATGCTCCGTGAGTGCTGGTTTCGCCCGGTGGTGTCAAAGCACGCAGGACAGGCGTGCGCAGGGGTGCAGATCCACGTGACCGACCGCTCGCGTCTGCGCCCGTATAGCGTTGGCGTGGCGCTCCTTGACACGATGCGCAGGACCCATCCGCAGTTCTCGTTCACCGAACCGGCTTCGCCGGACCGGCATCCGTTCATCGATCTGCTTGCCGGCGATTCGTCGCTGCGGGATCCCGCGTTCGATCTCGGAGCCTATCTCCGACGGTGCGAAGCCGACTCCGCGCAGTTCTGTCTCGCGCGTAACGATTACCTTATCTACGATTCGCCCGGTACCGGGCGTTGACCGCGGTCAGTGCTCGTGTCCCGCAGCGTAGAGCCCGCCCGCGAACTCCCGCCGTGTTGGCCTGCCGCCCGCACCAATCTGCTCCCGCGCGTCTCCAATCGCCTTCAGGATGCCGCGCGGCTGCGCGGACGCCGTTGGCGCGCGGGAGCGGGCGAGCGCGAGCGCCTCGTCGCTCAGGGGCTCATCCGGGTCCAGGTACGCGCGGTTCGCCCAGCCTCCTGAGACGTAGCGAAGATCGAGGAGGCCACGTGAACCGCACCAGTGGAGCGCCCGGAAATCGGGGTCTGATCCCGCGGCGTCCGCCGCCGCGACGAGGTAGACGCCGGCATCGAGCAGGATCCCCTGCAACCGTGAGACGCTCACCTCGCGCGGCTCGATGCCGGCCGCCGCGCAGATCGCCGCCGCGGCGCCCGCCGCCTGGCCAATCTGCATCACCACCGGCTGCAGCCGCGTGCACCCGTTGACGAGACCCGTGACGCCAATGCTCTTCTCGGCGACGAGTACGCCGTCGATGTCGCGTGGAACGAGCACGCCATACGGCAC
>SKZO01000190.1 GCA_007127335.1 Spirochaetales bacterium
GAGAGCGAACAGGGAGCAGGCGGCGGATACCGGCTGGTTCGCGATCCCGATTCGATCAGTTTTCTCGAGCTTTCGGAAGCCGTCGAGGGAAGGGTTCGCCTGGCCGCCTGCGACACAACGGGCACCGGAAGCTGCGATCGCAGCGACGTCTGCACGGTTGCCGGGCCGGTTCATCAGCTCGGCGCGCGCATCGTCGGGCTGCTCGCGGGCACCACGGTCGGTTCACTCCTGCGGTCGAGTCCAGTCCAAGGAGCACATCGGTGAGCACCACCTCTGCACGTACCAGCTACGATCTTGAGCGCATTCGCGGTGATTTTCCTCTCCTCAGCAGCACCATGCGGGGCAACCCCCTGGTCTACCTCGACAACGGGGCCACGGCGCTCAAGCCCGATCCGGTCATCGATGCGGAGGTCGCATACCTGCGCGACATCAGCGCGAACATCCACCGCGGGGTGTATGAGTTGAGCGAGCGTGCAACGGTGCTCTTCGACCAGGCGAGGGACAAGGTGAAGCGCTTCATCGGGGCCCCGTCCGACGGTGAGGCCGTCTTCACCAAGAGCGCTACCGAGGCGACCAATATGGTCGCCTTCGGGTGGGGGCGCAAGGCGCTCGGTCCCGGTGACGAGATACTCACGACGGAACTCGAGCACCATGCGAATCTGATCCCCTGGCAGGAACTGGCCCGGCAGACCGGAGCACAGCTGCGATTCGTTGAGCTCGGGGAAGGCGGTGTGGTCACCGCCGAGGCCGTGGCCGCAGCGTTGACCGCACGGACAAGGATCGTAGCGATCACGGGGATGTCCAACGTTACGGGGTTCATGCCTCCGGTGACCGAGATTTCGCGGCTCGCGCACGACCGCGGGGCCGTCGTCCTCGTCGACGGGGCGCAACTCGTCAGTCACCACCCGGTCAACGTCGCTGAGCTCGATGTGGACTTCCTTGCGTTCAGCGGACACAAGATGTGTGGACCGACCGGGGTCGGTGTCCTCTACGGCCGTCGTGCCCTGCTCGATGCGATGGATCCCTTGCTGTACGGGGGTGACATGATCGTGCGGGTCTACCGCGACCATGCCGATTACCGTGGAGCGCCGGAGCGATTCGAGACAGGAACGCCCAATATATCGGGCGTGATTGCGCTCGGTGCCGCGGTGGACTATCTCGAGGAGATTGGCATGGAGGCGATTGCCCGGCACGAGGAACAGCTGCTCGAGTACGCGCTGGGGAGGCTCGACGGCGTTGAAGGGATCACCCTCTACGGACCGCGCGGCGTGCGCCGTGGGGGGATCGTGAGCTTCAACCTGGGGCAGGTGCACACGCACGACGTCGGCAGCGTGCTTGATAACGAAGGCATTGCGGTACGAACCGGCTTTCACTGCGCGCAGCCCTTCATGAGGCACCTTGGCATCCACGGAACGGTGCGTGCGAGTTTCTACCTGTACAACACGCGCGATGATGTGGACCGGCTGGTCGAAGCGCTCGGGAGGGTTCGGGAGGTATTTGGATGAACCTCGACGACGATCTGTACCGCGAGATCATCCTCGACAACTACAAGAGTACCAGGAACCGGCGGGCGCTGGAGTCACCGGTCTTCAAGCAGGAGGGGGTGAACCCCTCCTGCGGTGACGACATCGAGCTGTATCTCAAGTCGGACGGAGATGAGATAACCGACGCTTCGTTTGAGGGGGTTGGGTGTTCCATCTGCATTGCGAGCGCCAATATGCTCTGCAACGCGATCAAGGGTATGCATGTGGATGAAGCCGAGGCGCTCGTCGATCGGGTCAAGGGAATGCTCACCCGGGACGAGACGCCGGAGTTTCCTGAAGGCGCCGAAGACCTCGAGGCGATTCAGGGAGTCGCGAAGTACCCGGTCCGGATCAAGTGTGCCCTCCTGTCGTGGAACACGCTTCACCGGCTACTCGAGGAGGTTCGCGGGGGCACGCCGGCCGGCGATACGTGAGCGGCCCGGGCGACACGGATGCCGGTCATGGCACGGTGTCGGTCGAGGGCGGGACGGATGCCGAGGTTCTCTCGCGGATGAACTGTTGCAGTGCGTCAACCACCGCGGGAGTGACGGCGTGTCCGCCGTCGAAGGATACGAAGGTCACCCGCGCGCCTCCCCCCGTCAGGAGGTCGCGCAGCCGCTGCGCCTGCGAGTAGGGGAGTAGCGGGTCGGCCACCCCGTGGCTCTGGAACACCGGCACATCCCGCACCCGACCCGCGAGATCGCTCCACCGCGCAGCTGCGATCAGCGAGCCGGAGAGGACCACAATCCCCGCGAAACGCACGCCTGCGGTGAGCGCTGTCTCGACGGCGACCATGGCGCCCTGACTGAAGCCCCCGATGATGCACCGCGACGGGTCGATGTCGAGGTGGTCGATCATCTCGAGTACCTCAGCGGCCGATTCCCGCAGGCCGCTCGGGTCGGTGCCGGCCAGGTCGTGAAATGACGAGCCGGAGGCGAACGCCTCGAGCTCGAAAGCGGTGCGCGGAAACCATGCACGTCCGGCGGGATAGCCCGGCAGGGCTACCGGTGCCTGCGGGAAGACCCAGCGGATCTCCTCCCCGGCTCGTATCTCGTTGGCGATTGGCACGAGGTCGCGCATGCTCGCGCCGAACCCGTGGCACAGAACAACCGAGGACGCCGACGTTCCCTGCTCGAGGTACGCTATCACAGGTCGATCCGGTATGAGGCGCCCACGCGCAGACGGAACAGATACCGGTCGCGGCTCGTCTCACCGAGCAGTTCGTCGAGCCCGAAGGTGTAGATACTGCTCTCGAGGTCCACCAGCAGCCGCAGCGGGTCGAGTACGTCGAGTACGACCTTCTTCCCCAGCACCAGGGAGCCATGCCGATGCGTCGACGGCTGGGCGTCGTGGAAGGTTCGTGAGGCGTCCTGATAGGCAAAATCGAGTACGACGCGGTACGGGACGTTCTTCTCGAAGACGTCGGTTCGCAGTCCGTAGGCGTGCAGAGTGTCCACGGCCTCGCCCGTCGCCGTCTTCCATGTGTAGCGTTTGGTCCGCGCGTAGAGCGTGGGGATGGCATTTGGAACGTAGACTCCCAGCGAGAGCTCGCTCTGCTCCTGGATATAGTCGCCGGGCGCAACGAGGCGGCTTGCCAGGCTGGTGTCCGAGCGCAGACCAAGGATCACGATGCCCGGTACGAAGAGGTGGACCGTGGTTGACAGCCCGGACTGAACGATCGTTCCCGGAGCATTGAGGATTCCGAAGAAGGGGCCGAACCGGATGCTGAAGAAGGGGCCGCGGTAGGTGAGCAACGTCGAACCAATGTTGCGGAGAATCGGGTCGCTGTCGAACTCGATGTCGATGGCCAGGTCTTCCGAGATCGCCTGGGTGCCGAAGACTCCAATGCCCCACAGATAGGTATCGCCGGGGAGGGACGACGCGGTGCTGTCTCGATCGCGGGCGAAGTCGAGCGTGCCGAGCGTTCCATGCGCACCGATCTCAAGGGCGGTGAGGTTCGCGGCGGCGAGCACGAATGCAATGATACCGACCGCCTGGATGATCCGTGTCATGGTCACTCCTAAAACTGGGTGCGCACCCCGACGTACGCCTCGAAGAGCGACGCCGCGTCGAACGGGAAGAGGTTGAAGTTCGTCTTGAAATCCCACAGAACTCCCGACGAGCTGATCGTCATGAACGGTGCGACTCCTACCCGAAGCTGCTCTTCGGCACTGGTCGGACGAAGCCGGATGCCGTTCTCGATCCCTCCCGAGATCATGCCTTCGGTACGGTCGCCTGCTATGAGGCGAACGATGATATCCGTCGCACCCTGTTCGTTCGTAGGCGCCTGGACGTAGAACTCCGGGTGCCAGAAGAGAGAGAGGACGATGGATACGAGTCCTACGTGGACGCGCGGCTCGAACAGGAAGAAGAACGAGTCGATATTGAGCGGACCATCATCCACGGGGGCCCAACGCGGGACGCCGATCTGCGTGAGAAACTCGGTCCCCGGTGTTGCCGCGTAGTAGAGAAGCAGCCCGGCCCGGTAGATACCGAACTGCGCACCGGGATGACTGGCGCCAATAAACGTCTCCGCCTTGAACCCGGACGTGTTGAACGCTGCCCGGATATCGGCCGAGTAGTGCCCGGGTCCGAGATACCGGTCCTGGTAGAATGCTCCTTCGAGATACAGCCATGGAGCGAGGGAGGCCGTGGCGAGCGACAGTCCAGTCCCGTCGATCGCGTGGACGCCGTCGTAGACAACGCCGGTGGGAAAGGCGAGAAGCCCGCGGAGATCACTCGCGATGATCCGGGACCCGAACTGCTCGGGGAAGACGTCCCCGTTGAGGAGGCGTGTATACTCCCCAATGAAGTAGCGGGCGTCGAGCGGCAGCCCGAAGAGGTCCCGGACGATGATGCTCGCGGAGCCGAGGCGCAGTCGCTCGCGAAAGGCGGCCGCGATCACTTCCTGATCGTACGTGGGGCCGGGTATGCTCGGTTCCTCGAGGTTGGCGCTGCGGATTGAGAAACCGAGTTCGCCACCGTACTTGTACCCCCCGCCGAGCCTGATGTCGATGTCGGCCCGGGTCTGGAGGACGAACAGGCCGTCATCGAGGACTCCCCGGGTGAGCAGCTGAAACGTCGGGATCGTGACGTTGGCCGCGGATGCGGCGATGCTGCCGCAACAGAGCAGCAGCACCAGACATACGGTTTTGCGCATAGAGCCTCCGGATCGGGTCGGATGCCGCCGCGACAGCCGACCTCTCTTCCATTATCGAGAGCTAACGCGACTCAGTAAAGGTGATGGTATTGGAAAAAGTGTAAGTACTTGACACCGGCCCGTGAGCGAATACTATGAGGGCTGATGAGCGACTACCTCGATCCGAACAACGAGGAGCTGCTGCAGGATTTCTCCGTCGAGGCCGAAGCCCAGATCGAGTTACTCGAGAGCAGTATCCTCGTGCTCGAGAATGACGCCACGGATCGGGACGCGCTGGATGAGATTTTCCGAGCTGCGCACACGTTGAAGGGCGCTTCGGCCACCGTGCAGATGACCGAGATACGCGAGTTCACCCACCTCGTGGAGGACGTGCTCGACGGAATTCGAAGCGCGAGCTCGGAAGTGACGGCAGAGGTCGTCGACGTGCTTCTCGCCGCCGTGGATGTGGTCAAGGCGATGCTCGCCGCACGTTCGAACGGGGAGATCTACGACGGCGACTCCTCCGGAGTAGTGGACCGGCTTCGCGCCTGCATCGGTATCGCCGGCGAAGCGTCCGCCGACACCGCGCCGGCGCCGCGGCAGCCCTCGAGCTCCGCCGGTGCCGATGAGATCCGCGAGGTGCAGGAGGCCGCCGGCGAGGGCGGCGAGCCGATGGTCGTGCGCGTCTCGTTCGATGAGTCGAACCCGATGAACTCGGTGGGCGGTATCCAGGTTTTCGCCGCTCTGAAACAGCTGGGAACCGTGCTCAGGACCGACCCCGACTTCGACGAGCTCTACAGCGACGACTTCCATCCGGTCGTTATTTACTATGTGGCGACGAGGGCAGCGGCGTCCGAGATCGAGGAGGCGGTGTTTCTGCCGGATGTGACGACCGGTGTCGACGTATCCTCATCCGAGCTCACGCCTGAACCCGAGCCTGAGGCGGTCCCCGATGCGGCCCCCGATGCCGATGGGCCCGGATCGTCGGCACGAAGTCCTCGCCGCTCGTCCACGCCGAGCAGCTCAGTGCTGCGGGTTGACAGCAGACGCGTTGACAATCTGTTGAACCTCGTCAGTGAGGCTGTCATCAACAAGGCGGCGTTCAACCAGATCGGGGCCGAGTTCGCGGATGCCGTCGCGGCGTTCGCCGCGGCTGAAGAAAGCTACCGATCGAGTCTGCGCGAGCTCTTCGACGCGATGCCGCTCTACCTCGAACGCATGCACCAGGGTGCGTCCGTGCGTGAGATCAAGCGCGAAATCACCGAACGTTTCGGGCATCTCTATGCACACTTCGACGAGCCGGAGGCAGCTTATAGGCAGAGCGTTTCGAAGTTCCGCGGGACTACCGGGAGCCTGGGAAGGATCACCACCGAGCTGCAGGAAGGGGTGATGCGGATTCGCATGGTCCCCATATCGCAGATCTTTTCGCGTTTTCCTCGGCTCGTTCGCGATCTCACCCGTTCGCTCAACAAGCGCGTTGAACTGCGGGTCGAGGGAGAAGATACCGAGCTCGACAAGTCGGTGATCGAGGACCTGCTCGATCCGCTGATCCACTGTGTGCGCAACTCGATCGACCACGGGATCGAAACCCCGGATGAGCGCGAACAGCGCGGCAAACCGGAGTCGGGCGACCTCCTGCTGAAGGCGAGCAGTGAAGGCAACATGATCGTCATTGAGATCTCCGACGACGGCAGGGGAATCGATGTTGACGCGGTGCGTCGCAAGGCCGTCGATCGCGGAGTCATCCATCCGGGAAAGGCGCTCAGTGACGTAGAAGCGTACAATCTCATCTTCGACCCCGGGTTCTCCACGGCACGGGAGGTATCCGCGATCTCCGGCCGTGGCGTCGGGCTCGATGTGGTGCGACGGCAGATCGAGAAGCTCAACGGGACCGTAACGGTCCGCTCGGAGACGGACCGCGGCACGACGTTCACGATTCGGATACCGCTCACGCTCGCGATCATCCAGGGGCTCATGGTGAGGGTCGGTCCGGAAGTGTACGCGATACCTATCACCGCCGTGCTCGAGAGCCAGCGGATCAGGACCGCCGATATCCGCCGGATCGACAATTCGGAGGTCCTCAGTGTTCGCGAAGACGTCGTCAGCCTGCTCCGACTGAGCCGGATATTCCGCGTTGAGACCGATGAGAACCGGGAGAGCCTCTTCGTCGTGATCGTCGGCAGTGGAGAGAAGAAGGTTGGCCTGGTCGTGGACTCGCTGATGGGGGAGGAGGATGTGGTCATCAAGCCGCTGCGCGACCGGTACACGAACGCCCCGGGAATTGCCGGCGCGAACATCACCGGCGACGGACGCGTGTCGCTGATCATCGACGTCGGCGAGCTGCTGGATCTTGGACTGAAACACGAACGCGACCTGCGTCGACAGCGCGAGACGGTGATTGGAGCATGACGAAGCACGAGAAGCGCGAGCGGGCGTTCGACCGTTCCAGCGGCCTTTTCTCCAACGCTGATCCGAACGAGGCCGACGAGCGGGAAGAGATCGACTACAAGATGGTGACCTTCTCGCTCGGCGGAAAGGACTACGGCGTCGACATCATGAAGGTGGCCGAAATCGCGAAGTTCGACCGCTACACCTGCGTGCCGAACACCCCGGACTTCGTCTCCGGTGTGTACAATCTGCGGGGCGACATCATCTCGCTGATCGACATGCGGCGGATGTTCCACCTTCCCGTCCCGGAGCGCGCCGCCGGCGAGCCCGACGAGGGGTTGATCCTGCGGCTCGACGGCGGCCTGATCGGTGTGATCGTCGACCGCGTCGACGAGGTCGTCGGCATTCCCTCACGGCTCATCCAGCCGCCGCATCCGATCTTTGCCGATGTCAATCTCCGGTCGATCAGCGGTGTCGTGGAGCACGCGTCACGGCTCTACATCATCCTCGACATGGAACGCATTCTCGGAGAGGCCGATGAGCCCCGGCCGGACCGAGAGTCGGGTGCCGTAGACCCTGCTGCCGCGACCCGGGAGACGCCGGAACCGGCGGCGACGAGCGGGGGTGCGCAGGAAGAGCTCTCCCGCCCTCACACGGCGCATCCGGGCGACGAGGCCGACCTTGTTGCCGGTACACTCAGGTCGCTGTCCGGCTTCGTCATGACGGATCTGAATCGCGCATGGGTGGCGCAGAGGCTGCGTTCATGGCGCGATGCCCACGACGGGAACGTGGAGATCAGGTCCGAGGCCGAGGTGCAGGAGTTCCTCAGGCCGTTCTACTCGCCGTACACCCGGTCGTTGTGGGGCGATGACTACCTCGAGGCCGTTCGTGCGCTGCTTCCACCCGGACTGGAAGGAAACGTCCACGCCTGGAATCCGGGATGTGGAGCCGGGTATGAGAGCTATTCGATCGCCTGCCTGCTTCGGGACAGCTACACGAATGCGCGAATCAGAGTCTGGGCCGCCGATACCGATCTTCTTGATGTCTCCATGGCACCGAGCCTGGTGCTCGATCCGGCAACGGTTCCGGCGTTCTATGACCCGTTCGTCACCGAGGTCGACGGGGCGGTCGAGTTTACTGCGAAGGTGCGTGAGACCGTGCTCTTCGAGTTCAGCGATGTGACGCACCACCAGACGGTCCCCCCCTGTGATCTGATCGTCATCCGGGACGTGCTCTCCTTTCTGCAGGAGGAGGACCAGCGCCGGGTGATTTCGCTGATCGCCGAGCAGACCGCGGTGACGACGCTCGTGGTGACCGGAGCACACGAGGATCTGCATGAGATGTCCGACCATGTCGAGGTGTCCCGCGGACCGGTGCGGGCGTACAGAAAAGGATGACGGAGGGAAACCATGCGCGTTGAGTACATCAATCCGTTTGTCGAAGCGGCTCACGACGTTCTGAAGGAAGTGCTTCACACGGATGTGAAGCGTGGTGAGCTCTACCTGAAGTCGACCGCCACGCCGGTGCTGGGAGTGGCGGCGATTATCGGACTTGCCGGAGACGTCGAAGGACGGGTTCTGTTGGACATGGACCGGACAACTGCGGTACAAGTAGCTTCAGGAATGCTGGCGGGCATGGAGATGGAACCGATCACCGACCTCAACGAGATGGGACGGGCCACGATTACCGAGCTCGCGAACATGATCACCGGCCGGGCGGTCACGAAGCTGCACAATCTGGGCTTCGCCTTCGACCTCACGCCGCCGGCCCTGGTGACCGGTGATAACATGGAGATATCGAACGCGAACGTGGAGGCGCTCATCGTGCCGATGGAGCTGCCTCAGGGCAGGATAGAGATCAACGTAGCGATACGGGAGCGAGGCTGATGAAAGCGAAACAGGACTTTCCGAGTATCAACGAACGGGCGGCCGACGGGGTGAAAGAGGACGGGACGCCGTACCGCGTGCTGATCGTGGACGACAGCATGTTCGTAGCGAAGCAGCTGAGCCAGATTCTTACCTCCGAAGGGTTCGAGGTCGCCGGGACCGCCGGCGACGGAGAGGAGGGAGTCGAGAAGTACAAGGAGCTCTATCCGAAGATCGACCTGGTGACCATGGATATCACGATGCCCAAGCTCGACGGAGTATCGGCCCTTGAACAGATCATCGAGTTCGACAAGAACGCTCGCGTGATCATGGTCAGCGCGCTGGGGAAGCAGGACCTGGTGAAGAAGTCGCTGCTGATGGGGGCGAAGAACTACATCGTCAAGCCGCTCGACCGCAAGAAAGTGCTCGAGCGCATCTTGATGTCGCTCAGGTAATCGGGTACATTTGGTCCGCACGGGCGGTTAGCTCAGTTGGTTAGAGCACTTGCTCGACACGCAAGGGGTCGTTGGTTCGAATCCAATACCGCCCATCAGCAAAGGCCGGACCGGCATCGAATGAGCCGGTACGGCCTTTTTTTTGTCTCCGGAGCGCGCCTCTGCAGGGCTCCTGAGGGTGCTGCCTGCTTGCCGAGGCGAACCGTCGCACATACACTGCGGGAATGGAACAGTTTCCCGCCGGCAGGCGCGTTCTCTACGCGAACGGTCACCTCGGCTTCTCCATCCTTGACAACCTCTACGGCGCGTACCTGCTCTTCTTCCTGATCCCGCCGGACGAGCTCGGCATGCCCGATCTGGTTGACAATCGCCCGCTGGTGCTCGGGATCACGGTCATCGGTCTGATCAACATATTCGGCCGCATCGTTGATTCGCTCGCCGATCCGCTCGTCGCGTGGTGGAGTGACAATGCGCGGTTTCGCATTGGGCGGCGCAAGTTCTTCCTCGTTACCGGAGCGGTTCCATTCGCGCTCGCCGGAGCGCTGCTGTTCTACCAGCCCGACGCGGGAACCACGAGCCTGAATGCGTGGTACACGGCGATTATGCTCGCTGCCTTTTTCTTCCTCTACACCTACTACATGGCGCCGAATCTCGCGCTGATCCCGGAGCTCAGTCAGACCGTTGCCCAACGGATCTCGATTACCGTTACGCAGGCGGCGTTCAGTATTGGCGGCGCGGCGGTCGTGCTGCTCGGGTTCCCGCTGGCCTGGGAGGCGTTTCGCTCCGCCGGGCTCGATCAGGCCGGCGGTTTCCGGGGCGCGGTGCTCGTGCTCTGTCTCCTGGCGGCCGTCTCGATGCTGCTCTCGGGTCTGGCGGTCGACGAGCGTCGGTACTCGAACAGCACGAGCGCACAAGTCGGCCTGGTAGAGTCGCTCCGGAAGACCGTACGGAACCCGCTTTTCCTCCGATACCTGGGCGGTACGATCCTCTACTGGTTCGGGTTCAACATGGTTCGCGCGGTGATCGCCTACTATCCTGTCGTGCTCCTCGGCGAGCCGTCGGAGTTCCAGAGCCTGCTCATGGCGACGCTCTTTGGCGTGGCCGTGCTGGTGTTCCTGCTCGTGCCCACGCTTGCGAGACGGTATACTCACAAACAGCTCATGCTCGCGGGCATGCTGAGCTTTGCCGTGCTCATGAGCCTGACGGTCGTTATCCGTCCGATGGGAGCCTTCGCGCCCACCGCGGCGCTGATCCAGATGGGGCTCATGGGATTCCCGATCGCGATCCTGCTCGTCGTTCCCAACGCGGCGGTCGCCGACCTGAGCGAGATTGACGGACACCGCAGCGGCCAGAACAGGGAGGCGATGTTCTTTGGTACGCAGGGGCTGTTCATGAAGGTGAACTACGGGCTTGCGCTCGCGATCACCGCAGGGTTGCTCGGATTCTTTGGCCGTGACGCGGCACAGCCGCTCGGAGTCGAGCTCGTGGGTCCGGTCGGCGCCGGGTTCGTGCTGCTCGGGTTCCTGATCTTTCTGGGGTATCCACAGGAGGAAATCCGGCGCGAGCTTGCCGCGATTCGCCGTCGCAGCGGGGGCGACGGATGACCGTGCGACGGATGACCGAACGCCGCAACGACTACCACTGGTGGAAGCACGGCGTGATCTACCAGATCTACCCGCGCAGCTTTGCGGATGCATCCGGAGACGGGACCGGCGATCTGCAGGGTATCGTCTCGCGCCTGCCGTACCTTGCCGACCTGGGGATCGACGGGCTGTGGCTCTCTCCGATTTTCGATTCGCCAATGCACGACTTCGGGTATGACGTGCGCGACTACCGCGCGATCCATCCCCTGTTCGGAAGCCTTGCGGATTTCGACGAGCTGGTCGACCGGGCGCACGGGCACGGCATACGGATCATCCTCGATCTTGTCTTCAACCACACGAGCGCCGAGCATCCCTGGTTCATCGAGTCTCGCGCTTCGAAGGGTTCGCCCAAACGCGACTGGTACCTTTGGCATGTCGGGCGGAGGTTCCTGGGGCTGCCGTGGCGGGTCTGTCGCCGGCCGCCCAATAACTGGCGCTCCGGGTTTGGCGGGAGCGCGTGGACGCTCGACGACCGGACCGACGAATACTACCTGCATCTCTTTCTCGACTCGCAGCCCGATCTCAACTGGCGCAATCCCGACACCGAGGCGGCGATGTTCGCGCAGGCCCGGTTCTGGCTCGACCGTGGCGCCGACGGGTTCCGGCTCGACGTGATCAACTACATCGTCAAGGACCGGAAGTTGCGGAGCAATCCTTACCACCCGCGTCTGACCTTTCCGCGGCGTCACGATCAACAGGTGCACCTGTTCGACCGCAATCAGCCGGAGGCCCATGAGATCCTCAGGCGGTTCCGCGTGGTGATGGACGAGTACCCGGAGACGATGCTCGTGGGGGAGGTGTACCCGAACGAAGGCTGCATGGAGCCGGAGGCGAGTGCGTCCTACCTTGGAACGGGAAACGACGAGCTCCATCTCGCCTTTGACTTCTCGCTCATGGAGACGCCTTTCCGCGCGCGTGCGTACCGCAGGACGCTCGAACGCTGGTACGCGGCAGTCCCGCGAGACGGCTGGCCCTCGCACGTGCTGAGTAACCACGACAAGCCCCGGGCGATGACCAGACGTTGCCGCGGCTCCCTCGCGCGTGCGCGTCTGCTCGCGACGCTTCTTCTGACCCAGCGGGGGACTCCCTTCCTGTACTACGGCGAAGAGATCGGCATGCGCGACGGCAGACTCCGTCGTCACGCGCTGCGAGATCCCACCGGGCGTAAGTACTGGCCCTTCTTTTCCGGGCGCGACCGTTCGCGCACGCCGATGCAGTGGACGGCCGGTCCGAATGCCGGCTTCTGCTCGGCAGATGTGAAACCGTGGCTGCCTCTGAACACCGATCATGCGGAAACCGGCGGAAACCGCAGCGGTGTCAACGTCGATGCCCAGCGTGAGGATCCCGACTCGCTTCTCAGCTGGTACCGCCGCCTCATTGAAGCGCGGCGGGCGCACCTTGAGCTGACCCACGGA
>SKZO01000276.1 GCA_007127335.1 Spirochaetales bacterium
AGATCCAGCCGCGGTCCACCGCGTCGCGACTCGCGCCCACCTGGGCGCCGAGCAGCGAGGCGAGCTCGTTGAGCAGGGTAAAGGCGTCACCGCGCTTGAGGCCGCGGCCGCCGGCGACGACCGTCTCCGCCTCTTCGAGGTTGACGAAGCCACTCTCATCCCTGCGGTAGCCGATGACCTCAACCCGGTCGTCGAGAAGCGTTTCGTCCACAGGAACGCTGATGATCTTCCCCGTTCGCCCCGGGTCGCGGCGAAGCGGCTGTGTCGACCGGGGCCGTACCGTGGCCATCTGAGGCCGGTGATCCGGCGTCTTGATGGTGGCCATGATATTCCCGCCTATCGCCGGGCGCGTCTGGAGGAGGTTGTCCGTGCCTGGCTCGATCGCAAGCTCCGTGCATTCCGCGGTGAGCCCGTCGTTCACCCGTATCGCCACGTGCGGCATCAGCGTGCGGCCGAGCGTCGTGGCCGCCGCGAGCACGACGGTGGGCCGGTACGTTTTGATGATACCCTCGAGCACGCGGCTGTAGCTCTCGCAGACGAACTCCGCGAGCGCCGGGTCCTGGATCGAGTACACCTCGTCGGCCCCATGCTCCACGAGCGAGTCGAGCGCTTCGTCCGCAACTCCGTCGCCAATGACCACTGAGGCGAGCTTCGTCTCGAGTGCGTCGGCGAGCCCCCGCCCGCGCGCGAGAAGCTCGTACGATACCGACTTCAGCTCTCCGCCGTGCTGTTCGGCGATCGTCCACACGAAACTCATTCCGGCTTCTCCGGCACGAGATCCCGCTCCCGCAGGAATGCGATGAGCTCGGACACGGCGGAGCTAACGTCTTCGTCAGCCCGCACGACCCGACCACCGCGGGTCACCTTGGGCGTTCGGATCCTTACGACCTTCGTGGGCGAACCCTTGAGCCCAAGGTAGGAGGGCTCCACCTCCAGGTCGTCGCGGGTGAGCTTCCGCACTTCCGCCTGCCGCGCCTTACGCTTGCCGGCAAGTGTCGGAATCCGGGGCGTAGCGATCTCCTTTACGACGGTGATGAGCGCGGGAAGCCGCAGTCGCACTTGCTGGTAGCCTTCCTCAATGAGCCGCTCGACCGTCATCGTCGCTACCTCCGGGTCGATGGACGTGACGTGCGCCACATAGGTCGCGACCGGCACATCGAGCCACGCGGCGATCCCCGGGCCCACCTGCGCGGTGTCGCCGTCGGTCGCCCGCTCGCCCGCGACGATGAGATCGAACCCGCCCATGCTCGCGATCGCCCGCGAGAGCACGTAGGAGGTCGACCAGGTATCCGCCCCCCCGAACCGCCTGTCGGACACCAGGGTCCCGCTGTCGCACCCCATCGCGATTGCCTCGCGCACGGCGACCTCCGCCCGCGGGGGTCCCATGCTCACCACGTGAACCGTCCCGCCGTGCTGCTCGCGCAGGCGGAGGGCAGCCTCAATGGCGTAGAGGTCGAGTGGGTTCACGACCGCCTCGCTCCCGGCCCGGATGATGGTCCCGGTCTCCGGATCCATCTTCACGCTCGAGGTTTCCGGGACCTGTTTGATCGGAACGATGATCCGCATGGCGCCTCCTTGCGGGCAACAGCTCGGAGGCAGTATGGGCGGCGCAGCGACGATGGTCAACGCAACCAGCCGCCGGCCGGTATGCCAAAGCGTCTCCGAACGAGTATCTTCGCCTCAATGGAACACTATCAACTCGGACGGAGCACGCTCCGCGTGAGCCCGATTGGTCTTGGATGCTGGCAGTTCTCGCGTGGCGAAGGTCTCGCCGGGCGCTACTGGGCAAGTCTCCCGCAGGAGACCGTGCGCGAAATCGTTCGCGTCTCGCTTGACGGCGGGGTGAACTGGTTCGATACCGCGGAAGTGTACGGAAACGGCGCCTCCGAGCGATCCCTCGCGCAGGCGCTCGGCGAGCTTGGCGTTGACCGGTCGCGCTACGTGATCGCCGACAAGTGGTTCCCGGCGTTCCGGTTCGCGGGCTCCGTCCTGCGCACCTTTCCGGCTCGCGAAGAAGCGCTCGGCGGCCGCAGCATCGATCTGCACCAGATCCATCAGCCCTTCAGCCTTTCGAGCGTGGAGCGCCAGGCCGCCGCGATGGCGCAGCTCCACAGGGACGGAAGGATAGGCGCGGTGGGGGTGAGCAACTTCAACGAGAAGAGAATGCGCGCCGCCCATGCTCGACTCGCCGCGGACGGCATCCCGCTGGCAACCAACCAGATGCACTACAGCCTCATGCACCGGGCCATCGAGCGCAACGGCGTACTCGATGCGGCGAAGGAGCTCGGCATCTCGATCATCGCCTACTCTCCGCTCGCGCAGGGCATCCTCACGGGGAAGTATCACGGTGAGGTCGACATTCGCCGGAGCCCCGGGCCGCGCAAGCTCATGAAGCAGTTCAGGCCCGGCGGACTCGATGCAACCCGTCCGCTGATCGACCTGCTCAGGCGTATCGGTGAGACCCACAGCGCCACGCCCGCCCAGATCGCCCTCGCGTGGACCGTCCAGCGGCACGGCACCTGCGTCGTCGCGATTCCCGGGGCGAGCTCAGTCAGCCAGGCCACCTCGAATGCAGAGGCGCTCAGGGTTCGTCTCTCCGAATCTGAGCTCGAAGAGCTCGCCGTTGCCGGTGCGGAGGCTGAGGCGAGACTCTGACCGCGGCGTCATCGGTGAAGCGTCGGCCCACTCCCGCCCGTATGGTATAGTAAGGAGTGAAGCGCGTGGCAGATCCAATGCGAAAGACCGACCGTCACTACACCTACCGCGACTACCGCGAGTGGCCGGACGATGAACGATGGGAGCTTCTGGACGGCGTGGCGTGGAACATGTCGCCCGCTCCGACGACGCTGCATCAGCGAATCCTGGGGGCGCTCTTCCGGCAGTTCGCCGGCGCGGCTGAAGGCACCGCATGCGAGGTCTTCTTTGCTCCCGTCGACGTCTTCCCTTTTCTCGAACAGGAGAACGAGATCGACGAGGCGGACACGGTCGTGCAGCCTGACCTCATCGTTGCCTGCGACGAGGCACGCGTTGTCCGGCGCGGCCACCTGGGCCCGCCCTCGATCGTCGTCGAGGTCCTTTCCGCCTACACCATGAAGAAGGACATCACCGTCAAACTCGACGTGTACGAGCGTGCTCGCGTCCGCGAGTACTGGGTCGTCCACCCGGGCGACCAGTCGATCATGATCTATCGCCTCGGGATCGACGGCACGTACCCGGAGGATCCGCAGATCGTGCAGGCGCCCGACGCCGCGAGGTCCAACGTGCTCGAAGGGCTCGAGGTGAAGCTGCCGGTTGGAGAGTAGGACCGTGGTCTCAGCTGCCATCGCTTCACAGCTCGAGTTCCATGA
>SKZO01000299.1 GCA_007127335.1 Spirochaetales bacterium
CTTCCGGCGGCAAGCGCACGGGACGCTCGCGAGTTGAGCGAGTGCTCGAACCGGTAGCCCGGGAGAGTGACTTCTCACGCAAGTTCGCTGCCTACGAGCTTCAGAAGAAGCGAAGGGCGGAGTTTGCGGAGGAGTTGACGCCTACTCACGGCATCGGAATCGCCGTCGGCGCACAGGGTGCCGGTTTCCTTGGTGCCGCCGAGTCGCTGCGAGGCGGCACGGTCGTCGTTCGGCTACAGAGCGATGGCTCGGCGGTCCTGCGGACATCGGCGGTACCGGGATCGCGAATCGTCATCGCTCGTTGGCGCGGACAGATCGCGGAGATTCTCGGACTCGACCCGTCGAACGTCCAGGTCGAAAACGCCGACACCGCGGGAACGCCCGATTCCGGGCCATCCACTCTCTCGAGGAACGTTGCGATGGTCAGCCGTCTGATCGATCAGGCGTGCAACGCGATCCAGAAGAAGCGGTTCCGTTCGCCGCTACCCATCGAGGTCCGACGGTCGAGCCGAGCACAGCGGGCGCGGGGGTACGATGCGCGCACCCTGAGCGGCACACCTTTCCCACGCGCTTCCTACGGCGCCGCAGTCGTGGAGGTGGGAGTGGACCCGGTGACCTTCGAGTCTCGCGTGCAGACCGTGTGGCTCGCCGTGGATGCCGGACGCATCCTCGACGAGACAGAGGCACGTCGCGCCCTCGAGATGAGCGTGTATCAGGCCGTGGAATGGGCGACGCACGAGATCATTACGTTCCGTGACGGCGCGATCGACCCGCGTTCGTACCTGTCGTACCGCAATGTGAGCGAGCCCGCGTTGCCGCAGCTCCATATCACCTTGCTCCACTCGAAGGACGCCGACCCGGAAGGGCTCGGAGAGCTGCCCCAGAGCTGCGTACCGGCCGCGCTCGCTGCTGCAGTCAGTCAGGCGACCGGCCGCTACATGGATCAGATCCCCACGAATCCTGCGTTGATCCACGCCTATCTGGAGTCCGAATGAGGATCTTCTTCAGACTCAACGATGAACCCATGGAGATCGACGTTGATCCGGCGGATCTGCTCGTCGACGTTCTCCGCCTCAAGCTCGGCCTCCGGGGGGCTCGACCCGGCTGCCTGCAGGGACAGTGCGGCTCGTGCACGGTGCTGTTCAACGGCATGCTCGCGGCGACGTGCATGATACCGGCGTTTCGCGCGTACGGCGCCGAGATTCTCACGATCGAGGGCCTGATGCAGCGACGCGAGTACCAGGACATCGACCGGGGATTCGAGCGTGCCGGGACCCGACCCTGCCGTTTCTGTGCAGCCGGGAAATACCTCTCAGTCCATGCCCTGCTCTCAGGCAGCTCGGACCTGTCCGACGAGTCGATACACGACACGCTTGCCGGTGTCTGGTGCCGCTGTACCACTCACGAGCGTCTTGTTCGGGGTATCCGGCACGCCGCCGACTATCGCCAGAGGAGACGTCAGCGTGGCAGCTGAGCGCGCGTCCTCCGAGACGAAGGTCTACTTCCCGGAATCACTGGCAGAACTCCTCCAGGTTCACCGCCGTGATCCGGAGGCACTGATCTGGGCCGGAGGAACGTTCATCCTGAGTCAGCGGACCGGGCGCTTCGTCGAGCTCCCGTCAACCGTGGTTTCGCTGCAGGATGTGGAAGAGCTCCAGCGGGTCTCACGCACCGAACGCTATGTCGAGATCGGATCCATGGTACCGATCCGCCAGATCATCCGCCTGGGACCGCACAACATTCCTCGCGCCCTCTACGATGCGCTGCGTCACATAGGACCGCCGGCGATCGCCGGGCTCGCCACGCTCGGCGGGAACCTGGCCGTCGCGGGGCGTATCATGACCTCGATCCCGGTTCTGACGCTTCTCGACGCTCGTACGGAACTGCGAAGACAAGGGGGCGCCCGATGGCTTCCGGTCGGACGCGTCCATCGAGCCGACGGAAGCGTTGATCTGCAGCCGTACGAGATCATCTCGAGGATTCGCATCCCGCTGTATCCGTGGACTGCTCAGGTGTTCCGTCGATTCGGGAGCGAGCTCTCGCCCGACTCCGACCCGCTGACCTTTTGCGGCCTCGCGCGAACGAGCAACAGGATTCTCGAAGAGCTGCGGATCGTCGGGTCCGCGGGCCACCCGAGGCTTCTGCGCAACAAATCGATGGAGGCCGAGCTCGTGGGGCGCCGGCTCCCGCTGCCCGATCGCGAGGTGCGTCAGGCGGTCGACGCATACGGACAGCCCGGTGACGAACTGTCGTCAATCCAACGCGATCGGTTCCGCAGGCTCGCTCGGTGGTTCCTGCTCAGCCTGCGCTGAGCCGCCGGGCCCGGCGCGCCGTCGCGGTTTACACCACAGGTGGCCTGAAGTATAGTTGCCCCAGGGTCTCTGGGAGAAATGGTGGCCGCCTACTCGAGTCTGCACAACCACACCGACTACAGCCTCCTGCGCGCGAGTTCCCGCGTTGAGGACCTCGTCTCGCGCGCCGTGGAGCTCGGAATGCCCGCCCTCGCCATCACCGACGACGGCAATCTCTTCGGCGCGCTGGAGTTCTACCACGCCTGCAGATCCGCGGGCATCACCCCGATCATCGGATGCGACTTCTACCTGGCCTCCGGGTCGCGTCACAGCAAGACGCAGGCGGACAGCGGCCTTCGAGCGAACCGCCTGGTCCTGCTCGCGGCGAGTGATCTGGGGTACCGCAACCTGATCAAGCTCTCATCCGCCGGTTACACCGAAGGTTTCTACTACCGGCCTCGGATAGACGACGAGCTGCTCGAACGGCACCACGAGGACCTGATCTGTCTCTCCGGCTCGATCTCCGGCGACATACCGCGAATGGTTCTCATGAACCGGCACGACGAGGCACGAGCGCGAGCGGCCTACTACCGTGACCTCTTCGGACGACATGGGTTCTACCTCGAGCTCAACGACCACGGAATCCCGGAACAGGCGGTGCTGAACCGGGCACTCGGAGGACTGAGCCGGGAGCTCGACATCCCGCTCGTCGCGGCGAACGAGTCGTACTACGTCCGTCGCGAAGACGCGAATGCGCACGACACCCTGCTCTGCATTGGAGCCGGCAAGAAGAAGAGCGACACGAGCCGCTTCCGGTTCAGCACCGACGAGTTCTACCTGAAGAGCGAGAGCGAGGTAGCCGCCGTCTTCGCCGACCACCCGGAGGCGCTCGCGAACGCCGCACGCATCGCTGAGCAATGCGCGTTCGAGATGGAGTTACCCGGGCCGATGTTCCCTGACTACGAGATCCCGGGGGAGTTCGAAGACGCGGACGCATACCTCCGCCACCTCGCCAACATGGGACTCAGGAAACGTTACGGCGAAACAACGGGAGAGCTGCAAAACCGGCTCGATTACGAGCTCAAAGTCATCATCACCATGGGGTTCACCGGGTATTTTCTGATCGTGTGGGACTTCATCGCCTACGCCCGCAGCCGCGACATACCGGTAGGACCGGGCCGTGGATCCGGCGCCGGTTCGCTCGTTGCGTACGCACTGGAGATCACCGATATCGAGCCCCTGCGATACGGATTGCTCTTCGAGCGATTTCTCAATCCCGACCGAGTGAGCATGCCCGATTTCGACATCGACTTCTGCTACGAACGCCGTTCGGAGGTCATTGAGTACGTCACGCGCAAGTACGGCGAGCAGCGCGTCGGCCAGATCATCACCTTCGGCACGCTCAAGGCGCGAGCGGTTATCCGGGATGTGGCCCGTGCGCTCGACCTGCCGTACTCGGACGCCGACGCAACGGCGAAACTCGTCCCGCGCGACCCAAAGATCACGCTCCCCAAGGCGATCGAGCAGGTTCCCGAGCTCGCGGAGATGATTGAACGTGGCGGGGTGCACCGGGAGCTCCTCGAGACGAGCATCAAACTCGAGGGCCTGCACCGCCACGCATCCACCCACGCGGCGGGCATCGTCATAGGTCGTGAGGAGCTCACGCGCTACGTTCCGCTGTACCGCGATCCGCGCACGGGACAGACGTCAACGCAGTTCACAATGGACCTGCTCGAAGAGTGCGGGCTGGTCAAGATGGATTTCCTGGGGCTCAAGACACTGACGCTGATCGAGAACACCCGAAAGCTCATCTCCGCGAGGGGAATCGACATAGACCTTGACGCGGTACCCGACGACGATCGGTCCACGTTCGCGATGCTCGGTCGCGGCGAGAGCAAGTCGGTCTTTCAGTTCGAGAGCACCGGCATGGCGCAGGTACTCAAACGGGCGAAACCGGGGCGAATCGAGGATCTGATCGCGCTGAATGCGCTCTACCGACCGGGCCCAATGGAGAACATCGACCAGTTCGTCGACTCCAAGAATGGTCGCACCGCCATCACCTACCCGTTGCCGCAGCTCGAAGAGCCGCTCAAGGAGACCTACGGAGTCATCGTCTACCAGGAGCAGGTCATGGAGATCGTGCAGCTCGTTGCCGGGTTCTCCCTCGGCCAGGCTGACATACTCCGTCGCGCAATGGGCAAGAAGAAGACAGAAGAGATGGCCCGAATGCGGGTCGGCTATCTCGAGGGAGCAAAACAGCGCGGAATCCGTGATGCCGACGCCGAACGGATATTCACTCTGCTCGAGCCCTTCGCCGGGTACGGGTTCAACAAGTCGCACGCTGCCGCCTACTCGGTGCTCGCGTACAAGACTGCGTACCTGAAGGCCAACTACCCGGTCGAATTCATGGCGGCAAACCTCACGAACGAGATCAACAACCCGGACACCTTCGCCGACTACATGGCGGAGACGACGCGAATGGGCATCCAGGTTCTTCCTCCCGACATCAACCTGAGCGAGAAGTACTTCTCTGTCGCGGACGGGAGAATCGTCTACGGGCTCGTCGGCATCAAGAATGTCGGAACCGCGGCGGTGGACGCGGTGCTGCTGGAGCGCGAACGCAACGGGCGCTACGAGAGTTTCGTTGATTTCGCCGAGCGCAACGACATGCGCAGCGTCAACCGAAAAGTCGCGGAGACGTTCATCCAGTGCGGCGTCTTCGACTCGCTCGGCGAGGATCGGGCGGTGCTCGCCGGCAATCTCGATCGAGCGGTAGAGTTCGCGAGTGCACGCCGGGAAAACCGTGAGAGCGGACAGGTCTCCTTGTTCGACGAGACCGGCGAGCTCGGGTTCTCCTACGAACCGGCCGATCCGTGGGACGACCTCGAGCGCCTGCGCCACGAACGAGAGTTCCTCGGCTTCTACTTCTCGGGGCACCCGCTCGACTCGTACCGCCGCGAGTGGCAGACCCGCACCACGCTCGACCTGAAGTCGGCGATGAGTGCAAGCACCGATCGCGTCCATCGCATCATCGGCCTGCTGAAGGGCGTGCGAGTGATCTCAACACGGAAGGGAACGACGATGGCGTTCGCAATGCTCGAGGACTTCAACGCGACAATCGAGCTCGTGTTGTTCACTGAGGCGTATGACGCGAGCAGAGAGCTGCTGCGAGATGAACAGGTCGTTGGCGTCGAGGGAAAGGTTGACACGAGCCGGGAGCGCGTGCAGTTCGTCGTTGAGCGCCTCGTGCCACCGGAGGAGCTACCCGAGCGTGACGCCGGCCGCATCCATCTGCGGATCGCCGAGTCACACGCAACCGAAGAGGACCTCTACGAGCTACGCGCCTTCCTGCACGACCGACCCGGGGGATGTTCAGTATACTTGCACGTGAACGGCAACGGTGACGGGTCGGAATGCGTCATCCGTGCATCAAGCCAGTTGCTCGTTTCGGGACGCCCGGACGTGTTGCACGAGCTCGAACAGCATCCGTACATAGAGTCGGTCTGGAGACAATTGGGGGACGAATGGACATCATCAGAGTAACCATGCAGGCACTCAGCTTCGTGCTGAGCCTCTACTCATTCCTCATCTTCGTGAGGATCATCCTGACCTGGTTCCAGACCAGTGACTACGGACAGATAACCGTGTGGCTCGGGAGACTCACGGACCCGTACATCAACTGGTTTCGGCGGTTCGCCTTCCTGCGTCTTGCCGGTGTCGATCTGTCGGTTATCGCGGCACTCGTCACGCTCTGGATCGTGCGCAGCATCGCGCTCAACATCGCCTATGTGGGGACCATCACCCTCGGTACGATTCTCGCGATCATCGTGAGCGCGGTCGCAAGCGCAGTGTTCTTCTTCCTGACGCTCTTTCTCATTCTGGCCGTCATCCGCCTGCTCGGGTCGCTCTTCGGAGCCAACACGGCGCTGCGTTTCTGGATCGTGCTCGACCAGATCCTCGAGCCGATCGTTCATCGAGTCGTGACTCCCCTCGCCCGGGGACGGCTCGTCAACTACCAGAACGCGCTGATCATCTTCATTGCGGTAAACTTCGCGGTGATTCTGCTCGGGAGATTCATCATCGCGATCCTCACCGGGTTGCTGCGCGGCTTGCCCTTCTAGGGGAATGCACGTCGCCGAGATCACACAGCCTGTCACTGATCTTCCCGGAGTAGGACCGACGCGAAGCGAGGACCTCGCGCGAATCGGCATCACCACGATCGGTGATCTCCTGCTGCACGTCCCTCGCGAGTACGAGGACCGGGTGACGCCGGTGCCTCTCGCCGGTGCCGAACCGAACCGTCCGGTGAACACAGTGGCGCAGGTCGTGGCGCATAGCTACATCGGCAGCGGTCCCAAACGTACGCTGAGAGTCCATGTGCGCGACGAGACCGGCACAGGCGTGCTCGTGTGCTTTGGACGGAATTTCCTGGCGCGTTCGCTCCCGGAAGGCAGAACCGTCCGGATCTACGGCGTGTTCACGCACCGCTACGGAGAACTGCAGGCAACGGCGTTCGAGTTCGAGGACGCGGCCGCGTCGTCTGTGAGGTTCGGAGCCATTCTGCCGGTCTACCCGCTTGCGGGGCGCCTCTCTCAGAATGACCTCCGAAAGGCCACGGCAGCGGCTGTGAACCGCTACGGACGGAACGTCACGCAGGAGCTGCCTGACGTCCTCGTCGAGCGACGAGGATTGTTGCCTACGGCGCAGGCGCTCGAGGCGGTGCATCTTCCCTCGTCTCTCGACCAGCCGAGGAGAGGCCTGAAGACTCTCGTCTACCTCGAACTCTTCTTTCTGCAGCTCGCAATCGGGATTCGATCAGCGGAGCGGCATCGGAGCTCGCGGCCGGCGCGTTCGCTCCCGCGAGGCCTCGCCGATCGACTCGCCGGGAGCCTTCCGTTCGCACTCACAACGGATCAGCAGATCGTCGTGGGGGAGATCGTGACCGACCTCGAGGCCGAGGTCCCCATGGCCCGGCTGTTGCAGGGCGACGTGGGTTCCGGAAAGACGATCGTTGCGCTCCTGTCCGCACTCATGGTGATCGAAGCCGGTCAGCAGGTAGCCCTCATGGCGCCGACCGAGCTCCTCGCGCGACAGCATGGAGATGCAACTGCGCGCCTGTTCGCCGCCGCCGGCCTCGACGTATCGGTTGCGCTGCTCTCGGGCACGGTCCCTGGTTCGACCCGCAAGCCGCTGATCCAGGCGATCGCCTCAGGCGCCGTTGATCTCGTGATAGGCACGCATGCGGTGTTCACCCCCGACGTCGCCTTCCGGAACCTCCAGTATGTCATCATCGACGAGCAGCACCGATTCGGAGTGCTGCAGCGGGCGGCTCTCCTGCGGAAGGCACGCCAACCCGATGTCCTGCTCATGACCGCCACGCCCATACCCCGCACACTCGCGTTGACGGTTTTTGGCGACATGAAAGTGAGCTCGATTCGCGAAACGCCGCCGGGGCGCAAGCCGGTGGAGACACACCTCGCCCGGCACGGGAATGAGGCGAAGGTGTACGAGTTCGTTCGCCGTGAGCTCGTCGCCGGGAGACAGGCCTATTTCGTCTACCCGCGAATCGACGACACCGGAGCGCTTGCGCTCCGGGACGCCGAGTCCATGTGGCAGACATTACGCGACAAGGTCTACCCTCAGTTCGCGGTGGGCCTGGTGCACTCCCGCGTCACGGACGAGGAGAAACGCCGGACGATGGAGCAGTTCCGACGCGGCGAGCTCGATGTGATCGTGGCGACGAGTGTCGTGGAAGTGGGAGTCGACGTTCCGAATGCGACGTGCATGGTCGTCGAACACGCCGAGCGTTTCGGACTGTCTGCGCTCCATCAGCTGCGCGGCAGAGTAGGCCGGGGCACGCATCAGAGCTACTGTTTCCTCGTGTACGCGCAGGAGCTCACCGACGCAGCACGGGAGCGTCTGAAGGTTATGCACGGGACGACCGACGGATTCGAGATCGCCGAGGAGGACCTGCGGATACGTGGCCCGGGAGACATCGCCGGCACCCAGCAGGCGGGCTACCTGCGGCTGCGCATTGCGGTTCTCGCCCGCGACATGGGCACGATGAACGACGCACGGACCGACGCATTCGACATCCTCGAAGCCGACCCCTTTCTTGCCGAGCCCGCTCATGCACCGCTTGCGCGGTCGCTCGACGCTGCGAGAGCGATGAACCGCCATACGCCCTTCTCCTACTCGGAAACCGAGGAGAGCCCATGAGGATCACCGGGGGCTTCCTGACCGGTCGCCGCGTTGCGGTCCCGCCCGGAACGATCCGCCCGGCGATGGACCGGATGCGCGAGTCGTTGTTCAGCATCCTCGGCCCGCTTGACGGCAGCTCCTTCCTCGATCTGTTCTGTGGCTCGGGGATCATGGCGCTCGAGGCGATCTCTCGCGGAGCGACCCGCGCCACACTCGTCGAGCGCGACCGCCGCAAGCGGGCGTGCATCGTGGACAACCTCACGCTCGCCGAGGGATCCTCGTGTCCGACCCCAAGGCTGGTCATCGCTCCCGTTGAGTCGTTTGTTGCGCGGACCACCGATCGCTACGACCTGATCTACCTCGACCCGCCGTTCGCCTACCGTCATAAGTCCGACCTTCTCCGCCGGATAGTCACACGGAATCTGCTCGAGCCGGACGGCCGCCTGCTGATCCACCATCCGGCCGAAGAAACCTTGCCGACAGCCGTCACCGATCAGGTCATCCAGGATGATGAACGACGCTACGGACGCAGCATGGTCCGATTCTACCGGGCATCACGCTGAGGCCTTTTTTTTGGTATATTGGCCGAGCAAAGGAGCCCGACGTGCCGCACCACAACCTGCACCTCCCGCAAGGAACTGAGGCATTCTTCCTTGAAGAGGCATACGTACACCGGAAGCTCGTGCGGGCCTTCGAGGATCTGTGCGAGCTCTGGGCGTACCTTCCGGTGCAGACTCCCGTCTACGACTTCTACGAGCTGTACCGCGGACTGAACGACCGCCGGCGGGAGAGCAGCACGTACCGGCTCGTCGACCGTGCCGGAGATCTCCTGGTTCTGAGATCCGACATCACGCTTTTTCTCGCAAGACAGATGGGACTCGTCCTCGAACCGGCGGATCTGCCTGTCCGCGTGTATTACGGCGATACGATCCTGAGGCACGAAGACGTCCACGACATTTCGAGGAACGAGTTCTTCCAGGTTGGGGCGGAGCTGATTGGAGCTACCGGACCGGATGCCGACGCTGAGATCGTCATGCTGCTCTTCGATGCACTCGATCAATGGGGAGCAACCGACGTCGTGGTCCATATCGGACACCGCGCGCTGTTGAGTGAACACGATCACCGCGATCGCCTTGCGCCGGCCGTGGCCCATCGGGACTGGCCGACCGTGAGGAAGGTGCTCCGCGAAGAAGGCCTCCCGGAAGACCGATGCGACGTGCTCGTCGAACTCTATCGGTTCATCGGCTCGCCGGATGAGCTCACTCGTCTGACATCCGGGCGCCCCGATCTCGGATCAGGGGTGCGGGACGCGATCGACCACCTGCTGTACCTCACGTCAGAGTTCGCCGCCCTCGGCTACGCTGATCGGGTACGTATCGACCTCTCGGAGGTTGGAAGCCAGGCGTACCACTCGGGCATCGTCTTTCAGGCGTACGCGCCCGACACTTCGGACGCGATCGCCTCCGGAGGGCGGTACGACGGGCTGCTCGGCCACTTCGGCTTTGACGCGCCTTCGGTCGGGTTTTCGGTCATGCTCCGCCGGCTTCAGTCACGGCAGGCGCAGGACGCCGGCTACCCTGCGTCGAGCGTTCACCGTCTCCCGGAGGGCGATTTCCGCAAGCGTTACGCCGAGACGCGCCGCCGCCGAGCCGAGATGAAGGAGAGAGCCCCATGAGTGAGCCGTTGACCCTCGCGCTGCCGAAGGGCCGCCTCCAGGAGCAGAGCGAGGCGTACCTCGCCGAACGCGGATACTCGATCACCTTCGAGCGGCGCAAGCTCGTCGCGACCGACGCGAGCGGGACAATCCGCATCATGCTCGTCAAGAACAGCGATCTGCCCACCTACGTGCACCACGGGATCGCGGGCCTTGGCGTCTGCGGTACCGACGTGATCTACGAGAGCGGATACGACTTCTTCACCCTCATGCAGATGCCCTTCGGATCAACGCGGATGTGCCTCGCGGCACCTGAGGATCTCGACCCGGCCTCGTGCGCGGGGCGGCTGCGTGTTGCAACGAAGTTCACGCGATTCGCACGGGACTACTTCCAGAGGAACGGAATAGCCGCGGAGGTCATTCGGCTTGGCGGATCGGTCGAGCTCGCGCCCGTGCTCGGGCTCGCCCCCTACATCGTTGACCTGGTGGAGACCGGAAACACGCTCCGCGCGCACCATCTCGAGGTGGTCGAGGAGCTTGCGCGAATAGCGGTCGTCCTGGTGGCAAATCCGGCGTACTACAAGTTTCGTTACAGAAGCATCGACTCGCTGGTCGATACTCTTCAGGGGGGAGCCGCATGAGCAGACGCGCCCGTATCGAACGCGCGACGAGTGAAACGCGAGTCGTCATGGAGGTCGATCTCGACGAAGCGCCACATGGGCGCATCGCTACCGGGCTGCCTTTCTTCGATCACATGCTGACCGCGATGGCGTTTCACGGGAAGTTCGACCTGTCGGTAGAGGGCACGGGCGACCTCGACGTCGACCCGCATCACCTCGTGGAGGATTGCGGGATCGTATTGGGAACCTGTCTCGAGAAGATCTTCCGGGAAGGCGGGCCGGTTCGACGGTTCGCACACGCGGTGATTCCCATGGACGAGGCGCTCGCTGAGGCGACGATCGATGTGTGCGGGCGCCCCACGCTCATCTACCGAGCGGATCTCCCGCAGCCCCACGCCGGATCGTTTCCGCTCTGGTTGTTGCGTGAGTTCTTTGGCGGTCTGTCAACGGGAGCCCGGTGCGCTCTGCACCTCGAATGCCGGTACGGTGAGAACGCTCACCACATGGCAGAGGCCCTCTTCAAGGCACTCGGGAAGGTCCTCAGCGGAGCCTACGCGAGTGCGGACGATGAGATGTCGACCAAGGGAGCCATCTAGCCGCGTATGAGCGAGAAGCGGCCGCCATTGCGGGACGATCTGGCGGTGCCGGGGTTCCTCAAGACGAACCGGCGCGTTGCGGGACAGCTCTCGCCGCAGCAGCGCACGATGCTCATACGGAAGGGAAACGAGTTCTTCAACCAGGGCCGCACCGAGGAGGCGAAGCGCATCTTCCTGACGACGGGGTACACCGACGGGTTGGTCCGTATGGGGGATTACTACCTGAAACGGGATGAACCCCTTGAAGCGTTCCGCATGTACTGGCTCGCGCCGGATCGACACAAGAGCGAGCACCTCATTGAGCGGATGGCGGCCGTCGTGAGAAGCTGGCTCAGGGAGGCCGAAGATGTCTGACCGCAGAGAGAAGAACGACGTCGCAGCGCTGTCCCGGAAAGGGTATCAGCTGCTGAAGAGGGGCGAGTACCTCGAAGCCGCCAGGTGCTTCAAAGACGCGCTCGAGATCGAGCAGGGAAACTGCTACGCCCTGGTTGGCCTGGGCGATATCTCGCGGAAACAGGGACGTCCAACGGACGCAGTCGGGTACTACGAGAGATGCCTCGATCACGATCCGGACAACGCGTTTGCGCTCTTCGGGCTCGCGGATAGCTACCGGGCGTTGCGGAAGCATCATGAAGCGTTGAAGGTGTGGGAACGCTACCTGCAACACGACAATGAAAACGTCGCCGTGCTGACGCGGGTGGCGGATGCCTACCGGAAGGTACGTGAGAAGCGGAAGTCCGAAGCCATATACCGCCGAGTCCTGGAGCTGGACCACGAGAACCCCTATGCGCTGATCGGTCTCGGGCACCTCCACTACGACTTTCGCGAGTACGAAGAGGCGCTCGAATGCTGGCTCCGGATGTACGAGCTGCGCGGATCCGAGGTCGACATCAGAGTGCTGACGTCAATAGGCAACAGCTACCGAAAGCTGAAACGGTTCAGCGAGGCTATACCGTTCTTCAACGAGGCTCTCGACAAGGA
>SKZO01000098.1 GCA_007127335.1 Spirochaetales bacterium
AGCGGTCACACCCGCCCCTTCGTCCTCATTCTGCTCCTCCTCGCGTTCGTCCTCATCGTGGTGATCCTGCGGCAGTTCATCGTCGCGATCATCTTCGCCGTACTCCTCGCGCTCCTTGCCGGCCCCGCCGCGCGTGCGCTGCGCGAACGCGCCGGCCTTGGCCGCAATCTCGCGTCCGGCGCCGTCGTGGGCGGCACGTTCGTGATCGTCGTCCTGCCGGTCTTCGCGTTCCTCTTCCTGCTCGTTACCCAGGGGGCGTCGCTCCTTCAGGAGGCGTCGCAGCTCCTCGACGAGGAGGCCGCGGACGGTGTACTCGACTCGCTCGTGTTCGACCGCCTGCAGCAGCTCGTCGAACAGACGTTTCCGGACTCGGATGTCGCCGACGTCGGTGTCCGGGAGCAGCTCGCGAGCCTGGCCGACTCCGCAGTGCGATACCTCGTTGACAGCGGGGTCACCGCCTTTGGCAATCTGGCGGATATCGTCGCGAAATTCTTCATCATGCTCTTCCTGCTGTTCTACCTCGTCCGCGATGGAGCGCGAATGGGAGATCGTCTTCGCGAACTGCTTCCGCTGCGCGGCGAACAGGTTGACCGGGTGTACCGCACGATCAGGGACATGACCCACGCGGTGGTCTTCGGCACGCTCGTGACCGCGGTTGTCGAAGGCGTGCTCGGAGGAATCGGATTCTGGATCGTGGGGTTGCCGGGACTCGTGTGGGCGCCGGTCATCAGCGTGGCGTCGCTCGTGCCGGTCGTGGGTACCGGGCTCGTGACGGTGCCGGCGGTGCTTTACCTGCTGTTCAGCGGTCTCTACTGGCAGAGCGCGGTTCTCGCAGTCTGGTCGGCCGTTATCGTGGGCGGGGTCGACAACTACCTGCGTCCCTTCTTCATGCGCGGCGAGTCCCGGCTTTCCCCGTTCTATATCTTCCTCGCGATCGTGGGGGGGCTTGCAACCTTCGGGCTGGCGGGACTGGTTCTTGGACCGCTGGCGATCGCCGTCGCAGCCGCCGTCGTTGACATCTATCGTGACGAGTTCCGGGTGGCTTCCCGCGGGGGCCGCGGCTCTCGCCCCGTCTGGGTCGGAAACCGACGACCGGGATGGCGAGAGACCCGGCTGCTGCGGAGGCGCCGCGAGTCCAGGGACCGACCGCGCGACTAATCCATACGGTGTATACAGACACCGCAGCGTTACCTCTACCCTACCGGTAGAGGGTGTATGCAAGTACCAATAGAGATAACCTTTCGAGACGTCGAACGCACTGATCCGCTCGATTCGCTAATTCGGGACGAGGCCGCACGACTCGAACGGTTTCACGATCGAATCACGAGCTGCCACGTGGCTGTCGAGAAGCCGCAGGAGCATCTGAACTCCGGGCGACAGTGGCGGGTACGCATAGATGTCACGGTCCCGCGGGAGAACGAGATCGTCGTTCGCCGCGAAGCGGGAAAGGGCGATATGCACGAGGAGCTCTCAACCGTCATCAAGGATGCCTTCAGCGCCGCGGAGCGTCAGCTCAAGGACCTTCACGAGCGCCAGCGCGGTGTCGTGAAGGAGCCTGCTCAGGCACCGAATGTAGGTGTCGTGAGACGGATCCTGCGTGACGAAGGCTACGGTTTCATCATGGACGAGAGTGAGCAGGAGATCTACTTCCACAGGAACGCGGTCACGAGCGGCGATTTCGACCGGGTCACCGAAGGCACCGCCGTCTGGTACCAGACTGAGATGGGAGAAAAGGGGCTCCAGGCGACCGCGGTGCGAATAGACGACAAGCCGGGCCGACGGCGCGAGCGTTCAGACACGGATCCCGGGCCGCTGGAGTGACGCGGTCGCAGATCGCAGCGAGCCCCTCAATAGCTCAGTCCGACTGCGAGATGAACGGCCCACCTGCGGTCGGCCGCGTATCGCTCGCCCGGGTTGTACGCGACGTCGAGCCGCAGCGGTCCCACGGGAAGGTTATACCTCACTCCGACGCCCACACCATGACCCCAGTCGCCGTCGAGGCCAAATGAGTCCGCGCTCAGGAACCCGACGTCGTAAAACAGTGCCGGACTGAGCCGCTCCTGCACTCTGAACCGGAGTTCCGCGGTGCCCTGCAGGGAGCTCAGCCCGCCGCGAGGCACGCCACTGCCGGACGGCAGCCCGAGCTCATCGGTCCCGAACGACCGGACGCTTCCCGGCCCGCCAAGAAAGAGACGGTCCTGGATCGGGAGCGCAGCGTCCGTAGCCGGCAGATACCGAACCCGGTACTCGCCGGACAGGCTCAGAGTGGTATTGGGGGCGAGGCCTATGTGGTACTGTCCGGCGGCATCGAGCTCGACGACCATGCTGATCTCCGAGCCGAGCGGAACCGCCACGGCCGGAGAGACCGAAAGACGGCCGCCGGTCGTCGGGTTGAGCACGCTATCTCTCGTGTCGTACTCAACGGCCAGGCCCACACGGCTCTTCACGACGGTCGACTCCTCAGCTCCCTCGGTCTCCACATCGAGGTTATACGCACGGCTCCACTCGACCGAGTAGCCGGCCGCTACATTCCACTCCCGGGTGAGCGCGTACGATATGGAGAGCTCGGCCCCGGCGGCGCTCTCGTCAAGCGCCACACCGTCGCGGTAGGAGTACCTCCCGGAGAGCGTGACAGTGCTTGCCGGGCCAAAGATGATGCGATCGGTAAACGACAGCTCGGCACCGAAGGTTCGGAAACTCCCGTGCACGGCTGTGGTGAAGCGGCGTCCGAGTCCGAAGACGTTCCGATCCGTGTAGGAAATCGATCCCCGTAGCAGCTCGTGCGCTCCCCATCCCGCTTCGAGGTCGAGATGCCGGCTGTCACGCTCTTCGGCCTCGATGTAGACGGTGCTCGGCTGGGGATCCCGCGCCGGCTCAACAGGCTCAACGCCCACGTTCACGAAGGTGTAGAGCCCAAGACTGTACAGTTCTGCTCGAGAGCGGTCGAGCTCAGTGAAGTCGACGATATCCCCCTCGTCGAGCCCGAGCACGGATCGGATGAACTGGTCGTTCGTACGAAGCTCGCGATCACCAAGGCTCCGGACGACGACTTCGTCGACAAGATGGACCGGCCCCGGATCGACGCGGTAGACGATCGTCGCATTCCCCTCCTCACCGAGATCCACATCGTGCGCAACCGCAGGCTCGTATCCGTCCCTCCCGAGCATGCGCCGCACAGTCAACGCTCCGCTGACGGCCTGACGAGGGTAGAACGGCTCGCCGGTCAGTTCGAGGGTGTTCTCGAGGCGTTCGATGTCCTGGGGATCAAGAGCCTCGCTGACCACTCGTACCTCGCGTATTACGAAGCGATGACCTTCACGGACGGGGATCCTGACGTCCACACGCGTGCGCTCGTCACGCTCCACCCGCTCGGTCTCGTGCGGTCCAATCTCGCGGCGCACGAACCCGTCCAGCTCATAGAGTCGCGCAACCTGCTCGACTCCGGTTCGGATACGCTGGTCGACATAGGGAACCCTGCGGCCCGCGGGGAAGTACGCGCGCAGGTCATCCTCGGCGAAGCGACTCACGCCGTCAAAGGTGATCGTCCCCAGATAGACGCGCTCGCCGGCATCAACCGTCATCCTGATCTCGTCGACGCTCGCAAACTCACCCGCCATGTCCACCGTGAGCTCACCTTGCGGCGTGAGGCTGATCATCTGCGCGGTGACCGACGCGTCGGGATACCCCTGTTCGCGAACCCACGATTCGATGCGGTGGACCGCGTCAGCGAGATCGGCCGCGCGGCCGTCCCCGCTCTCGAGCAGTCGCAGCTCTTCGTGGGCCTGCCGGCGGAGCTCACGAACCCGGAATGGCCCGGTCTGGACAAAGACCACCTCCGGCGCATCGGCCGCGTGACCGCTCGCCCCCGCGACGGCCAGGAGCACGAGGACGAGGCACAGCGGCGTGCGGGTGTTCAGTCGAATGACAGCCGCCATAGAACTCCTACGTTGATGTCGTCGTACCGGTCCCGTTCGAAGCTGACGAACCAGTTGCGGTCCCGATCAAGGCGGAACTCCACCTCCAGGACCTCCGAGCCAGTCTCCGAGATCTGTCGCCCGACGACAACGTCGAACCGGTCGAGCACCTCCCTCTCGACATCCGTGTCGCCGAACAGCACCTCGACGAGCTGGCGCCCGACGTACTCGCCGAGCGTGCGCACGAGCCGCTCGCCGGCGGCGAGATCCGCGAGGTCCGGTTGTCCGGTTGTCAGAAGGAGGATGACCTGATCGCGAGGGAGCATGGGGTTCGAGCTCACATCGAGCTCGATCAGGCCAAGGGTGCCGGAAGCGTGTACGAAAACTTCGTAGCCTCGTATCCTGCTCGTACCGGAGGCGTCTATCGACGGCTCGAAGGGCGTGGCGGCCGGAAACTCAACGACCACCTGCCTGAGATCGATCGTCGTCAGCGGCAGTCGTACCCGACCCGCGTCCGAGATGACGGAGCCAACGAGAAAGGGAACCTCGAGCGTCCCGGCAAGACGGGCGTCCATCGAGAACGTGGCGTCGAGCACGTTGTTCCGGACCACGATGGTACGGTCGGCCCGGACGGCCACATCAAGCGTCGTCGCATCTGCGAACTCTGCGTCGACGCTGAACAGTTGCAGCCTGCCGGGGTCTACGGCAGGCGGTGCCGAGAGATCAACAAGCGGCATGTGTTCGCTGTACTCGACGTCCTGGACGACAAGCTCGCCGGTGATCTCCGGCCCGGTGAACGGCCCCGTGAGGAGAAGCGCTGCATCGGCACGGGCACGGATTTCGGGACCGGTGTAGAGGAGCAGATTGTCACCGGTCAGCTGTACGTCGATCTCGCCTTCAGACCCCAGTTCGGGCAGCCGCACCGAGCCGTGGGCGCTGAACGGAGCACGGCCGAACTCGCCGTCGAGGAAGTCCACAGTCACCATGCCGTCGTGGAACTCGAAACGCGCGTTGACCGCAGAGACCGCGGGAACCGGACCAACCAGGCGAAATTCCGCCTGATGAACCGTAACGCTACCGGTGAGCTCTGGTCCTGCCAGAGGCCCCTGGACCTGCCCGGCTCCCCGTATCCTTCCAGCCGCTAGCGCGAGATCGGTCAGATAGGCCGCGGGGTACCCCACCGGCAGATCGAGCTCCAGACTGAGATCGACATCCACGTCCTCCGCGGTCAACTCGGGCGACCGGTCGGCGAGCCCCGGAACGGCTACGCGGCCGTCCCAATGGAGCGCCGGTTCGTCATCGAGATCGATCCCTCCGGTCAGCTCAAGGCGATCGCCCGGGGTTTCGGCAAATTGCGCGGAGAGATCCGCTCTGCGGTAGCCATGAGTCTCATCGCCCTGAGCCGGGTCCGGGTGGGAAGCCGTGGCCGACACCTCGCCCACCGTCCGGCCGTCCACTTCGTGAGCCGTCAACTCGAACCGCAGGTCTCTGGATGGGAGGTACGGTTGCAGATCATCCGGGAGGATCCCGGTCAGAGACTCAGAGGCTCCGACGAGGGAGATGGAGATGTCCTGCGGGCCCAGGAGCCGGACATCCGCGGAGACCTCGAATGGATCGCCCTCGACCAATGCGTCCCGGGTCTGTATCACCGCCGTGACGCGAGGGTCCCCCAGACGGCCCGAAACCTGCACGCGCCAGGATACCGAGCCATTCACCGGTGCGGAGATTCCGGCCATCGCGAGCGCATCGCCTATGGAATACGAGGGAGCCGTGGTGAGGAAGTGTACCCCATCCGGGTCGAGACGGCCCTCAACGGTGAAACGGCCACCGGCGGTCTCGATGGTCGTCGCGGTGACCAGCAAGGCACGGGCCGAGACATCCACGATCATGGGCTCGGCGAACTCAAAGGTCGGCGCCGCTGTCCCGCGAATCGTAACGAGGGCATTAGTTACCTCTATCCCCACCCCGCCGGCACGTGGAGAGAGGGTTCCAGTTGCGGCCATCCTGATCTCCTCCCCGCGAACAGCCAACGGACTCACATCAATTCGTCCCTCCCTCAGGCTTGCATCCACATCCACGTCCCCGACCTCAATGCCGTCCACATGCAGAGAGCTGGCGCGGACTGCGATGTCCGCGCGCGATGTCTGCAGAGCTTCTGCAGGCTCGGCAGGGAACGGCAGCTCCTGGATCAGCATCTCGACCGCGGCCCTGCCCTCCATTGGTGGAATCCATGGCGGCATGATCGGCACGTGCGCGGGCAGATCCGCGAGGCTCGAGACGTCGAACGCGAGTCGCGCGTCGGAGACGAGACGTTGGACGAGATCGGCTCGGCCGCTCGCGTCCACTGCGAGGTTGTCCACGCGGCCCAGCAGCTGCGACAGGTCTACTGTGCCTTCGGCCACGGTGGCTTCGAGTTCAACCTTCCGAACAGGGATCCCGTCGATCACCACGGAGGTCGCCTGAACCGCGATATCGCCGTCTGCCGACTCCCACGCAACCGCGAAGTCCTCTGCGACTTCAACCCTTCGGACCCTGACGTCGGCGAACAGATGTCCATCAAGAGCACCGTCCCAGCCCGCGGACTCCAGCATCTCGCGAGCCGCTTCCGGCAACTCGGTTGCTCTCATCAGGACATGGGCATCAGAGACGATCCGCGACCGCGGATCGAATCTGCCGCCGGCCTCGACCGTCGCCTTCCCGTTCACATCCACGAGCAGGCGCGAGATCTCGAGCACCGAACCGACTGACCGCGCCTCGAGCTCTGCGTCTATGCCGCTCGCGCCGGCAACCGTCGCCCCGTCCACCCTCGCGCTCACAGCGATCTCACCCTTCTCCGGAAGACGCCCGGGTTCGCTTCTGAGCAGATCGATAACCCGATGCGCCTCACCCTCGTGCAGAGAGTACTCGGCCTCTACCATGGCTCCTGTCAGCACGATGTCCTCATCGGGGAAGGACGGCTCAGGGAGAACCGGCACTACCCATGGCCGACCCGGTTGGGGCGGATCGTAGACGAGAAGCACCGCGGCGCTCTCCTCGTCGACGGCGGCGTCGACGGTGAACGACTCGGTCTTTCCGGTGAGTTCCGCCCGTCCGGCAAGCCCTGCGTGGGGATGCAGGGAGAGATCGAGATCCATCTCCAGCGGATGCTCACCAATCCGGCCCGTGGAAGCCACGACAAGCCGATCAGGGGCAGCCGTCACAATCATGTCCGCCTCGAGGCGCTCGATCCAGGGGAGAACGACCTGTGAGCCGGGGGCGCTTACCGAGACTCGAAGACCGTCCCGGCTGGACCCTGACAGGACCGTTCGCCCGCGCACTGCGTTACCGCCGGGGAGCTCGATCACCGCGCCGAGCTCAACGTCGAGCTCCAGGTGATGGGGGTACGACTGGAGGACGGCAACCATCGGATCCTCGACCGGAGGATCATCGGAGGGGTGCGCCGGCGGAACTCCGGCGAACGAGAGTCGAATCTCACCCCCGGTCACTCCAAGGCGGTGCAGCCCCTCCATCGGTTCGCGACCTGCAAGGGCGCGAAGCGAGTACCGCACTTCCAGGGCCGAAGCGGTGAATCCGACGGGCCGCGGTCCCTCGACGCTCACCGAGACGTCATGCATCCGAAGATCCGCCCACCACGAACCGGACAGGCGGGCCACCGTGACGCTCACGGACCTGCCGGTCTCGGACTCGAGCGCCTGTTCGAGCGCGGACTCCAGGGGACGCACAGCGATCGTGTTGCGCATCCCGATGAGCACCAGCAGGACACCGGCGGCGAGAAAGACTGTAGCTCGGCTCCGCGAGAGCGGAGCCCGATCAGACATCATGACAGCTCCGTCATCCGACTCATCTGCTAGTTCGAGAAGAGTTCGTGCTGCACCCGATCATCGGGTACGAGACTCTCATGAAGCGCGGCTTCGAGCTTGCGGACCATGACAGGCGGCCCACAGATCAGAAACCGGTACGCCTGCAGATCCTGCGGCAGATGGCGAGCAAGAATATCGACCGTGATGAAGCCGTGCTCTCCGGGAAAGTCCGGCTCCTGGTTCAGAACGTGGACGACCTGTACGTGCTCGAGCGCGTCTACCTCATCGCGATAGACGATGTCTTCATAGAACTCGTTTCCGTAGAACAACCATGCCTCTCTGTCCCGCCGCTCTTCCAGAAGCTGCCAGACTCGGCGGAACGGGGTGATCCCGATCCCTCCCGCGATCATGACGACGGGATCTCCGGTCGCCAGCGCCAGGCGGGTGAACACTCCGTAAGGGCCGTCCACCAGCATCCGGACGCCGGGGCTCACGTGCTGGAGTCTCGTCGTCTGCGGCCCCTCCTTCTTTGCCGTTATGCCGAGCGTTCCTTCCTCCTCGTCATAGGTCGAGACCGTATACGGACGGGAGTTCTCGAAGACCTTCCGTCGCAGGTACACGAACTGCCCCAGTGCCGGTCGGATTGCGCGCCCTGAGTCCATGACGACTTCTGTCGCATCTTTGGCTACCTCATCGGCCCGTCTCACCCGGGACGCGACCGCGAATCCGCCCAGCTTGTGAGCGACCCGGTAGACATAGAACGCCGCCATCAGGCCGGCAAGGACCCACCAGATGTACCGGAACGACGTTCCGCCGATCGTCTCCCCAAGGACGAATCCGTGGATGATCAGAAGCGGGGGGATGAGGTAACTCGACAGGTGCGTGTAGAACCATTGATAGAACCCCATCTTGTTCCTGAAGAAGGCACTCGAGATGACAACAAAGGCGATAACACCCAGGAGCACCATACCGAGCAGGACGGCGCGTGAGTACGGCGAAGCGAGGTCGATGTCGTAGACGTTTCGGTCAAACACCTCGAGGTAGTAGATGCCGATGAAGATCGGGTGCAGAGGGATAATCAGCGTCCCGAACTGTCCAAGCTTCTTGTGGAGCTCAACGAGCCATGACAGATCCGGCAGGATCGCCGCAATCGCCCCCCGGAAACCAAGGAAGAACTGCCAAAGCAGGAACATGCCGCCGACGAGCGAGCCGGTCTTCGCCAGAACCTTGTACACGGCGAGCCTGGTCGACGGCTCGTCGAGCTGAACGAAGAGCATGGGCAGGGCGGATGTGACGGCGATGATCAAAGCGAGCACCACCCTGCCGGCTCGAACGCGTTGCGGATGTATCTGCATTGTTGCACCCTTACCCTGAGATCGCCCGGTCATAGTGTATGGAAGGCCGCACCGGCAAGCCATAGACCAGACGGTCTATCGAGCGGTCCGTTGTGAAACCGCCATCGAGGCGCGCGCCGATCCGCGCCGGATGCCGGGCGCCGACTGCACCGGCTGCACCGGTCGGGCTACCTGTTTCTGTCCGCACTGCCAGAGCTGAAGGCCCCGAGGATATTGCTCACCTCTTCGTTGGATGTCTGGCCGAAATCCTCGTACCACTGACCCACGGCCGTGAACGTGGGCGGCGTGAGGGTACAGTGGACTTCGTCAGCCACCCCCTCGACCCGCCTCAAGGCCGAGGCCGAGGCAACCGGAACCGCGACGACGACCCGTCGAGCTCCGGACTTGCGGACCGCATCAACTGCGGCTTCCATACTCGCTCCGGTTGCCAGACCGTCGTCCACGAGAATGACGGTGCGTCCCTCCGGCGATACGCGTTCGGTCTCGCCTCCGAACGCACTCGTCTGTCGATCGAGCTCGTCCCGTTCGCGGTCGGCGGCCTCCTGCAGGTCGTCCTGCGATACACCCACCGAGTTTGCCACCTCACGGTTGATCACCAACCCGCCGACGTTTGTCACCGCGCCGATTGCGAGCTCCGGATTGCCCGGCGCGCCAACCTTCCGCACAGCCAGGACGTCGAGCGGGAGGTTGAGCGATCCCGCCAGCGCTGCCGCCACGGGCACTCCGCCGCGGGCGAGCCCGTACACGACTGTCTCCCCGGCACCCCGATACGAGCTGAGCGCGCTCGAGAGCGAGCGCCCGGCGTCCTCCCGGTCGTTGAACCTCTCGTCCGTCATCGTGGATCCTCCTTCCAGTAGCCTGGTTTCTCGAAGAAGGCGTGAAGCTGCTCCTCCTCGCTTCGGCCCAGTGATTCCTTCACGCCAAAGGTCGGGATCTCCCGCAGCCGGGAGGCCTGCATTTCCAGCGTCATCTTGTGCTCGATCCACGAGAACTCGCCAACCCAATGAGGAGACACATAAAGGAACCCTCCGCCGAACGACTCATGAGCATCGATGCGAAGGTAGCGGACCGCCCACGTGGTGTCCTCGATCAGGAACCCTCCGACCGCACCGACGATGCTGTCGTCGCTCTCCTCGTCACCGCTATGCGCATCGGCCGTCTCCACCCGGTAGCCTTCCACCTCACGCGTGCTCCGCAGGTGGTACTCGTCCTCGCGGGCGCCGATCGGTTCGGTCTGCGACTCAGGCTCATAGGTCACGGTTCCCGCCTCCATGGGGGTCATGGACGCCCCCCAGAGTCCGGAGCCCCCCCAGTAGACGGGAATCCGGTAATAACGGTGAAACTGCTCCTCCTTGCGTCGCGAGACGGGACGGGCGACATCCGCGGAAGGAGCGTGCTTCACCTCCTTGCGGGTCAGGTCCACCGCGATCCCCGAATCGTCCGCACCGGCCGGACTCTTGACGGACGCTACGGAAATCAGCGCGTGCTTTCTCAGCAGCGGCGGTCCGTGCCGCACGACGAGGTAGCGGACGACCCACTGCTCGTCGTCGAAGAGAAAGGTGTCTACCCTACCCAGGGCCCCGTCTCGTGCGATGACTTTCGACCGTTCGATCTTCGATGTAGTGATGAGCATCGCTCCCCCTTGCACGAAGACTCGCACGATCCGTGCCAACGGGTAATCCGTACCCACTCGACTGCTTGGTATACAGATTGCATCGCTATGATGGGAGGTCTCGTGTCTGACAACAATGCTCATACACAGATAGAGAACCGGGAGTGGATCGACTCGCTCGACTACGTGCTCAACCACGAGGGGACCGATCGCGCGCGCGAGCTTCTGTCGCTGCTGCACGCCCGGGCACAGAGAGCCGGCGTGCGTTTCTCAGTACCAGGAGGCACCCCGTACCTGAACACCATACCCAAGGACGAGGAGAAACCATATCCGGGAAGCCGCGACGTGGAGCGCCGCATCAAGAGCCTCATCCGCTGGAACGCGATGGCAATGGTCGTGAAGGCCAACCGGGACGATCACGGCATTGGGGGGCACATCTCGAGTTATGCGAGCTCGGCAACGCTCTGGGAGGTTGCCTTCAACCACTTCCTGCGAGGCTACGGCGACGAGCACCGCCCGGATCTCGTCTACTTCCAGGGACACTCGTCGCCCGGCGTCTACGCGCGAGCATTCCTCGAAGGCAGGCTGACCGAGGAGCATCTGGAACACTTTCGTCACGAGATCTCCAGCGAGCACGGTCTGTCCTCGTATCCGCACCCGCGGCTGATGCCGGACTTCTGGCAGTTTCCCACCGTATCAATGGGGTTGACGTCGATTCAGGCGATCTACCAGGCGCGGTTCAACCATTACCTCGCCGATCGGGGCATCGTAGATGCTTCGGATCAGCGCGTGTGGGCCTTTCTTGGAGACGGTGAGATGGACGAGCCGGAGTCGATGGGCGCGATCACGCTCGCGAGCAGGGAAAAGCTCGACAACCTCCTGTTCGTCATTGACTGTAATCTCCAGCGCCTCGACGGGCCGGTCCGCGGAAACGGACAGATCATCCAGGAGCTCGAGGCTGCATTTGCCGGCGCCGGATGGAACGTCATCAAGGTGGTCTGGGGCGGCGACTGGGATCCGCTGATCGAGAGGGATGAGTCGGGGGAGCTTATTGAGGCGATGAACAGCGTCCTTGACGGACAGGCCCAGAAATACGCGGCGGCCGGAGGCGCGTACTTCCGCGAGCAGTTCTTCGGAAAGAGTGAACGTCTGGAGAAGCTCGTCGAAAACTACTCGGATGAGCAACTCTCGAAGATGCGGCGCGGCGGCCACGACCCTCTCAAGGTGTACAACGCCTACAATGCCGCGGTGCACCACCAGGGCCAGCCGACGGTGATACTCGCGCAGACGATCAAGGGCTACGGTCAGGGGGAAGCCGGAGAGGGCCGCAACGTGACTCACAAGCAGAAAGAACTGAACGAGCAGGAGCTCCGCCACTTCCGCAGCCGTTTCGGCGTACCTATAAGCGACGACGACATCGCCTCCGCTCCCTTCTACAAGCCGGACGAGGAGAGCGAGGAGATTACCTACCTCAGGAAACGACGGGAAGAGCTCGGCGGATTTCTGCCCGAACGGCGCACGGAGCACGGGCAACTGCCCGCACCCGACGACGCCGCGTTCGAGAAGTACGACAAGGGAAGCGAGAAGCGGGAAGTCGCCACCACGATGGTTGCGGTCCAACTCATCGGCGACCTCCTGTCGGACGACAAGTTCGGTAGGTA
>SKZO01000073.1 GCA_007127335.1 Spirochaetales bacterium
CAGCGGCAGCGTATCGGCATCGCAAGGGCGCTCGCGCTGACACCGTCGCTGATCGTCTGCGACGAGCCGGTGAGCGCCCTCGACGTATCCATTCAGGCGCAGATCCTGAACCTGCTGATCTCGCTGCAGGACGACTTCGATCTGACGTTCATCTTCATCGCGCACGATCTGAGCGTGGTGCAGTACATCTCCGACCGGGTCGCCGTCATGTACCTGGGGAAGGTCGTCGAGACCGCCGATGCGCACGATCTGTACGCGAACCCTCGGCATCCCTACACGATTTCGCTCCTTGCAGCGGTTCCGGTGGCGGACCCGGACCATCGGAACGTGCTCCAGCCCCCGGAGGGCGATGTTCCGAGCCCCGTCAATCCGCCGTCCGGGTGTACCTTTCACCCCCGCTGCCCGCACCGCATCGATGTCTGTGACAAGGTCATCCCGGTACTCGGCAAAGACCGCAACGGGCACGTCATCGCGTGCCACAATCCTCCAAACGGGTAATGGTCAGGTTACGGTCCCACGTTTCCGTGACGCATGTCGACGATCGGCGGCTCATCATGCAGTCGAGCATGGGGAGACGGCTGCTCTTTGGCGGAATCTCACTGCTGCTTCTTGTCTCGTTCGTCGTCGGGATGGACTGGGACGAGGGGATCGAGGAAGGGATGATCGTCGGTACGATCTTCTACTTCAGCATCACTGCTGTCTGCGCCGCGGTCGCCGGCTGGAACTCACAGCTCGTCCTGGACCGCGATGACCGGCGGGTCCATTTCATCCGCAAGCTCTTCGGGATTCCCGTGAGGAGCGCCGCGCTGCCTCTCGACGACGTGACGGGGGTCGTGATCCGGGGGATCCGGTTCCTCAAGGAGAGCGAGAAGCCCCGCGTCGGGCTCTTCTCGAACCGCATGCACGGCTACATGGAACGGCGCAACGTGTACCACAAACTGTACCTCGAGACCAACGAGCGCGCCTACCTCGTGGAGGACTCGAGCGATCTGTCCGACCTCGAAGCCGCGGCCCGCGCGATCGCCGCATTTCTTGAGGTGGACTATCGCCGCGAGGAGCTGTGAGGACGTCCGGCCCACAGTTCCGAGCTCCGCGGACCGATCAGGCGTTGTCGTCCCTGATTGCGTCGACGATGGGTATCCTGCTCGCAGACACGGCCGGGAATGCTCCGAAGAGGGCGCCCACGACGACTGCGGCGCCGATCGCGAGGAAGACCGGGCGCGCGCCCGGGAGCGAGAGATCGAGATCCCCAGGCGACAGACCGGAGGTCTCGAAGAAGGGCGCCAGTGACGCGCCCACAGCCCGGTAGAAGGCCAGGGCGATGCCTGTTCCAAGAATGGCTCCACCGGTCGCGTAGAGAACTGCCTGTGAGACGAAGAAACGCCTGATTCCGGCTCGCGTCGCACCGATCGCCCTGCGCAGGCCGATCTCGCGGGTTCGGTTCACGACCTCTACAAGCATGACGCTGAAGATGCCGATGGAGCTCGCGGCGAGGATCAGGAGCCCGAGCGCGTTGACCGTCATCACGAAACTCGAAACCGCCCGTCGACTCTCCTCGATGAGCGGTGTAGGCCCCCCCGGGGCCCCCTGCCAGACGGCTACCGCAACGTCATCTCCGTACTCGAGCTCGAGGATGGCGCGTATCCGCGACTCGGCGCGTTCGGGTGGGTCGGCGGTCAGCCTGCCCACGAGCACCGCCGACGGGTCAAGCCCCGCCGGAATCCCCCGCGGAAGATTCACCCCGTAGGGAATCAGGAAGTCTCCGACGCCGTAGGCCTCCCGGGTGAGCTCCGGCAGGTCGGCGTAGACGCCTACGACCGTGAAAGGGGTCTGGGTAGAGCCCATCCGAGTGCCCACGCCCGCTGCACGCACGAGGCCGGGCATAGCGGTCTGCACCTGACGACCCGTCGCCGCCTCAGGGGAGCCGAAAAGGATGCGCGCTGCCGATTCGGAGAGGACCACGACGGTTCGCCCGGTTTCTGCGTCGGCTTCGCTGAAGAAGCTTTCGGATACGAAGGTGAGGTCCATCAGATCGGCGTATCCCGCGCCTACGGCGAACGCCCTGCGCACCTGGTAACTCGTGCCGTCCGCGGAGATCCGCTGCCACCGCGCGGTGCTCACGGGGGTCACGTGGCTGAGACGCTCGTAATCGCGCTCGAGAATGCCACCGGTGTCCGCGCGGAACAGGCTCGGCATCTGACGCGTGATCGTGCCGTCGTCGGCGAGTGAGGCGTTTGCGATGACGACCCTGCGGCCCGTGGACGCCAGGCTCCGTTCAAGCGCCGCGCCTGTCTCGAAACTGAGCCCAAAGCTGATGATGAGCGCTCCCACGCCGACTGCAATCGTCAGCAGGGTCAGGACGCCGCGGAGGGGGTTTGCGAGCAGCGAGTGGACGAACGATTTGATCGCGGTAACCATGGGAGGCTCCTATTCGGTTCGAATGGCAAGCGACGCATTTACGCAGCCGGCCTGGTGCGCCGGCCACACGCTGAAGAGCAGGTTGAACGCAAGCGCTCCAAGGGCGCCGGCGGCCAGGAAGGGCCAGGAGACCGCAGCGGGGAGCGCCGCGTCGGTGACCAGCGTGCGGGCCATGAGCTGCGAGACGAAGGGTGCGGCGCCAAAGCCGATCAACGCGCCTGCGAGGCTCATCAGCGCCGACTCAGTGGCGACGCTACCGAATATGTCACGACGGGTGGCGCCGAGCGCGCGTAGAACTCCTATGCCCTTCGTCTGCCTGACCACTCGCATCAGCATGAGGTTGAAGAGGTTGATCGAAGCGATGGAGAGCGCGGCCGCTGCGAGAAAGAGCGCCACCGAGAGTACCCGACCGAGCTTCTCCCGCTCTTCGCGCAGCGCTTCCACCGCAGCGGCGATGCGGACCGTTCCCACGCCGTACTCGCCCTCGAAGTGCGCACCGAGCCGGGCGACAGCGACCTCGAGCTCAGCCGAGTCACCGACGGCGAACCGCAGGGTTCTCGTCGGCCGCTGAACCCGCACGACGTTGCCCCCGAACGATACTCGAGCCGCCGCGTTGGGTACGAAGGCGAGTCGATCGAGACGAGTTCCGGTGGTCACATCATGCAGCGGCGATGCCTCGAGCACTCCGATGACCGTGTAGGTTTGAAGCCCGAGTCGAACCCTGTTGCCCGTTGGATCGGAATTCGGGAAGAGCGTACGAGCGAGCTGCGACCCCAGTACGATCACGGGGTTCCCCCCGTCCACATCGTCGTCGTCAAAGAGGGTCCCGCGCGCCGCCTCCAGGCCGTACGCGCCGAAGTAGTCCGCGGTTACACGCAGCCCGGCGAAGGAGTCCAGCGGCAGCTGCGTGACGACGTC
>SKZO01000285.1 GCA_007127335.1 Spirochaetales bacterium
CGAACGTTCGAGTGGTTTCTTGGTCGAAACGACCTGGAACTGGCCCTCTATGACCCCGGCACCGGAGGGTGCGCGGACGGCCTGCACACGGACCGGATCAACGAGAATCAGGGTGCGGAGTCGACGTTGGCCTTCCACCTCTCTCTCGCCGAGATGAAGCTCGCCGACCACCCGATAGCCGGCATTGGATACGCGGAATGATGCCGATCAACGTTCGTCGCCATCCCATCTCGCTGCTGCCCGAGTGCGAACGCGTCATCCTCCGGTCGTTCGTACCGTCGGATCCGTCCCATGTCGTCTCAACGGCGAATCGGGTACTCCGCCTCGAGGAGAACGACGTTGTGCGCGCGCTCGAGGCGGTGGTCGAGGAGTTCGGCGCCCGGCATCGGGACCTGGAATCAACGCTGCTCGCGAACTACGACCGGGTATCGGCCCATCTGCCGACCGATGCGCCGTTGACCCGTGCGCGCAGGCTTCTGATCGGCGCGCACTTCTCAGGCGAGTACTCGCTCGAGGCGGCCGCGCTGTTCAACCCCTCGATGGTTTTGCATCCGGATCAATCCGGCGCGCCTGATGGCGGGGCACGATTCATACTAAGCCTGCGGAGCGTCGGAGAGGGACACATCTCCTCGATCGAGTTCAGGTCAGGCACGATAGACGCCAACGGAGAGATTCACATAGACGCGACTTCCGGGTTCGTCACCACTCCCGAGATCGAACCGAACGCACGGTACAAGAGGAAGAAGGTCGTGTACGCGATCGACTTTTCACCCACACTTGCGATGGACGAACGAGTGATCTTTCCGGTCTCATCGAACGAGAGCAATGGTATTGAGGATGCTCGCTTCGTCCGGTTCGTCGAGCGCGACGGATCAGCGCTCTACTATGCGACCTACACGGCGTACAACGGCCACGCGATCTCCCCTCAGCTCATAGAGACCCGGGACTTCCTGCACTTCCGCATACTCACACTGAGCGGGTCCGCGGTACAGAACAAGGGAATGGCGCTCTTCCCACGGCGGGTCGGAGACCAATACGCGATGCTCTCGCGCCAGGACAACGAGAACATACTCATCATGTTTTCGGACGACCCGCACAGCTGGAGCGAGACGCAGGTCGTGTTGCGTCCGGCAGCGCTCTGGGAATCGATGAAGATCGGGAACTGCGGATCGCCAATCGAAACAGAGGCGGGCTGGCTCGTGATCACGCACGGGGTCGGTCCTATGCGCAAGTACTGCCTTGGGGCGGCACTGCTCGACCTGGAAAACCCGACGAAGGTGATTGGACGTCTGAACGACCCATTGCTTACGGCGGAAGGCAGCGAGCGCGAGGGGTACGTGCCAAACGTCGTCTACAGCTGCGGGTCGCTTCTGCATGGTCGAAACCTCATTCTTCCGTATGCAATGAGCGACCGGACAACATCAATAGCGACCGTTCCGCTCGATGACCTGCTCACGCGGTTACTGCACGATACAGCCACTGCATAGCTCGTTTCCGCCCCGTCTTGATCCACTGCTCGACCGACGAGCGATCGCGTTCTTGACGATGTGCAAGAGAGTATACCGACCGGGCAACTTAGTCTTATTGACATCTCACGATCCCGTGCTACGCTTAACCGACCCGATCAGTCTCCTTTTCACTCGGAGCTGAGTGTGGGTCCACTACAGGAGGGAGAAGATGAGGTATCACAAGATCGTGGGATTCGCGGTCGTGCTAGTGATGGTGTCGGCCATCGCATTCGCCAGCGGCGACGCGGAGCGGGCAACGACGCAGGCCGACGTTACTGTGGGCAGTGAGGCGCCCATGCTGGCGGCGCGGGTCGCGGCCGGCGAGCTGCCACCGCTCGAGCAACGGATCCCGCTCAACCCGAAGCTCACTAACGAGATACCGGCGCGGCACCTTGAGGGAGGTCAGCTCGAGATCGGCCGGTACGGAGGGACGCTTCGCGTCGTGGCATCGGCGGTAGACTGGAACCCGGACCTGTTTCCCATGTTCAACGAGCCGCTCCTGAACACGCCGGGCGCTTTGGGCGAAGAGGTGTATCCGAACATCGTGGAGAGCTTTGAGCTTAACGACGACTCAACGGTGTTCACCTTCCGGTTACGCGAAGGGCTGCGATGGTCGGACGGTGAGCGGGTAACGACTGAGGACATCAGGTTCACGGTCGAGGATGTGCTGTTCAACAGAGAGCTCACACCCATCTTCCCGCACTGGCTTCGTGCGGGGTCCCAGGCCACTGGCGCACCAATGAACCTTGTCGTGGTGGACGACTATACGTTCCGGATCGAGTTTGAGAGCCCGTACGGCAGGTTCCCCATCCAGCTCGCGCTCACCTCGTGGCGCGGATACACCGAGCTGTTGAAGCCTTCGCACTACCTGAAGGCGTACCATGCAGACTACACGGACGTGGCCGACATGGAGGCGGAGATTCGCGAGGCCGGCTTCCAGCCCGGCGAGTGGTACAACCTCTTTCATGACAAGGACGTCGTGAACTGGCACCTGACACGCCCGAAGGCGATCGGCTTCCCGAGCCTTCAGCCCTTCATCATGGTCCGGGCCAGCGAGAGCGCCAGTGAGTTCGAGCGCAACCCGTACTACTTCAAGGTGGACGCGGCGGGCAACCAGCTCCCCTATATCGACCGTGTGGTGAATCGCGTCGTCCAGGACAGCGAGAGCAGCACGATGGACGTCATAGCAGGGAACGTCGACTTCATGCGGGAGGACACGGCGCTGAACGAGATGCCGCTCTACCGCGAGCATGCTGAGCGCGGCGGGTATGTGGCGCACGCTCTTGAGATGCACGTGGATCCCACCAGCATATCGCTCAACCAGACCTACAACGATCCCGTGTGGCGGGAAGTCGTGCGGAATGTAGAGTTCCGTCGGGCGCTGAACATGGCGATTGACCGGCAACAGATCAACGATGCGATCTACTTCAACTTCGGGAGCATGCCGGAACTCGTTCCCTCAGAGTTCAACCCCGCAGAGGCTGAACGGATCCTCGACAGCATTGGCATGACGAGGGGAAGAGATGGGTACCGGATCGGCCCCGACGGCAGGATCTTCGAGATACCGTTCGAGGTGGCGAGCCACGCGGTTGACATCATCCCGGTCACCGAGATGGTGACTGAGATGTGGGAAGCGATCGGCATCAGAACCACCATGCGAACGATCGATACCGCGTTGCGCGGTCAGCGCGAAGCGGCGAATGAACTGAAGGCGACCGTGCTGTGGAACGTCCAGCCAATGTGGCGCTCCGGCGGCTGGCTCGACTTCAGGCCGACCTCACGGGAAGGACGACTCTGGTGGCAGTGGTACTCGACCGACGGCTCCGA
>SKZO01000404.1 GCA_007127335.1 Spirochaetales bacterium
GCATGCCGGAGAGGAGCTTCGCCGCCTCGTCGGTCCTGCGGATGTCTCCAATGATCGTCTGCACCTCGTCCGGGACGCGTCCCTTCGAAGTGCCGCGGTTGAGGTGGTAGAGCTCGATGCCTCGGGCGATCGCATCGTGCGTGCACGCGGTCGAGATGTTCCCCGTTCCGCCAATGAAGAGCACTTTCATCCGGACTCCTCTCCGCCGGGCTCAGCCGGCGACGGTTTCAAACATGTAGTGTACCGACGACTCCCAGGCAGGGACCCCGCGGTGCTCGAGCTCGCGTACGACGAGCTGCGACGGGCACTCGACCGGATGCCATTCGATCCACACCCCGGACTCCCGGACGATGAGCACCGCGAACCAGGCCCCGTCGGTCCCGTGGAAGCCGGTTGCTCCCGGGTTCAGCGCGCCCCGGTTATCGCAGAACCGCCAGATTCTCGTGTGGATGTGCCCAAAACAGACAATCTCTCCCGGGCGCACCGCGAACCGCCTCAGAACCCCGTCAGGACTCTCCCCGAGATATTCTTCGCTCACGCGATCTCCGTCAAGCAGGTAGTGCTGGAACCGGACGTTCCACTCTTCGACTCGGCTGTCGATGCGAGGCGGAAGCCCGGCGAGGAGCGCGAGGTGGTCGGTGCGAAGCTGGGAGGCGGTCCACGCGATGTGCATGCGGATGTCAGGCTCGAGCTTCGCGCCGACCCCCGGTGTGAGCCCGAGGATGGGGTATTCATCGTGGTTTCCCCGAACGAGCTCCACGCCTTCGCTCTGCAGAAAATCGAGTGTCTCCGCCGGCCACGGCCCCAAATCGATCGCGTCGCCCAGATGCACGATCCGGTCGCAGGCGTGGCGTCGTGCCCGCAGTACCGCCGCTTCGGCGAAGGGCAGATTGGCGTGAAGATCCGAGAGTACGGCGATGCGCATGAGTCCCCCTGCATTGATGATCGGCACCGGCTTCCTCGATCATTACGGGGCGGACCGGTTCCGGGCGGCCATGACTTTTTGTCAGTGAGTATCGTCGAAATATCCTGAAGATTTTCCTTGACGGGAGAGGAGAACCGGGTGACAATCGTATTTAGTTCGTAGGATTCAACGAACTAAAGGCGGTTTCGTGGATCTGCCGACTGGAGAGAAGGCGAGTTACAACTTCTTCCGCGTACTGCGGTCCATCTGGAAGAGCCGCGGGACCAGCCGAACCGAGCTCGCCTCCGCCCATGGTCTCGACAAGACGACCGTCAGTCAGATTGTGGGCGAGCTCGTCGAGCGCGGCGTCGTGCGCGTCGCCGACGTGGACACCACGAACGCGCGTCCCGGTCGGAGATCCGAGATTCTCACCGTTGACGAGAGCTGGGGGACGGTTGCCGGTATCGAGATTCGTCCCGACGGGGTGAACGCAAGTGCCGTGGATCTTGGCGGGGCCGTCCTGGCCACGCATCACCACCGACAAATCGTAGAGCGGTCGAATCTGCACGAGGCCGTGTTCAGCTCGCTCGAGGGCCTTCTGGCCGACGATCGGGTGAGCAACCGGCCGTTGATCGGTGTGGGCGTGGGCGCGACGGGGGTCGTTGCCCGTCACGAGCGCACGATCGTCAGGTCACTGCCGCTCAACATCGCCGATCCGTACGACTTCGGGCGTCAGATCGCGAGGCACCTGCCGGTGCCGGTCATCCTGGACAATGACGCGAACTGCTGCGCGTGGGGCGAGCTGGTCTACGACGCAGACAGAGCTCCAAACAACTTTCTCTTCGTCCTGCTCGAGTTTCGTACCGGTCCGGCGCGTTCCATGTACGGCGGTGACATAGGGTTGGGTCTCGGGTTCGTGATCGACGGCTCGGTCTACTACGGCGAAACAGGATCCGCCGGTGAGTTTCGCAGCCTCTTCTGGCATCCCGGCTACACCAATCAGTTTGCGGTTCCGGACGTGGAGGCCGTTGACGTCCTCAATCGCCCGGATGTCCTGCCGCGCCTCGTCGACGAGATCGCCAAGCATGTTGCGCTTCTGGTCAACACGCTGAACCTTGGTCGCGTCTACGTAGGCGGGGACGTCGGGTCGATCCAGGAGCTTCTGATCGCGACCATCGAGACGGCGATTGCCGGCAACTGGCCGTACGACGACAGAGTCGAGTGCGGAGTCGAGCTCGCGACTCACGCCCAGGACATCGTAGCGGTAGGAGCAGCGGCGATGGTACTCGAGCACATCTTCCAGGAGCCGGTGATGCCCATGGGGTTGCGGGAGCGGAACGTGCTCTGGCAACAGATCGTCGCGAACCGGGCGGTGACGCCCGTGTGCGGCGGATTCGCGGGACCGACCGCGGGGAGTGCATAGTGAGCCAGAGCGAGAAGGCCATCAGGCAGGTATCCGAGCAGGCAGACCGGCTGCGAACCGGGAAGACGCTACGCGCGCGTCTATTCCAGTACCGCTACATCTACCTGATGCTCCTTCCCGGTGTGTTGTTCCTGCTCGTGATGAACTATCTGCCAATGTTTGGAGCGCTCATCGCGTTCAAGGAGATTGACTACGCCCTCGGCATCATCCGAAGTCCCTGGGTCGGGCTGAGAAACTTCGAGTTCCTCTTCGCGACGCGGGATGCGTGGGTGGCAATTCGAAATACCCTCGCGTACAACGGGGTGTTCATCGTGACCGGCCCTGTCGTCGCCGTGGCCCTGTCGGTCATGCTGAACGAGTTACGCAACAAGCGCGGCGCGAAGGTCTACCAGACGCTGCTTATCATGCCGCACTTCATCTCTTTCGTCGTCGTGAGCTACCTGGTCTACGCCTTCCTCGCGACGAGCACCGGATATATGAACACCAGGATCCTGCCCTTGTTGGGGATCGATCCGGTGCGCTGGTATCTCGAGCCGGCCCGCTGGCCTCTCATCCTCTTTCTGGTCAACGGATGGAAGACCTGGGGATTCGGGACCGTGATCTACCTCGCGAGCATGGCAGGTTTTGATCCTCAGCTGTATGAGGCCGCTACTATTGACGGTGCATCACGCTGGGCACAGATCTGGAAGATCACGATACCGCTGCTTCTACCGATGATTATGCTCCTCTTCATCCTGAGCCTGGGCCGAATATTCAACGCCGACTTCGGGCTCTTCTTCCAGGTTCCGCGCGCCGCCGGTCCGCTGATCCCCACTACGCAGGTGCTCGACACTTTCGTCTATCGCGCGCTGATACGACTTGGAGACATCGGGATGTCGTCCGCCGCCGCATTCGTTCAGTCCGTCGTCGGCTTCGTCACGATTCTCTCCGTCAACCTCGTCGTTCGTCGGATCAAACCCGAGTGGTCGATTTTCTAGGAGCTCGTATGGCAACGAACAAAGAGTTAA
>SKZO01000280.1 GCA_007127335.1 Spirochaetales bacterium
GGGTTCGAGCGGATATTTTTGATGCAAAACAGTCTGAACCTCCGTGTGTCTGAGGTGATCCAGACCTACGTCTACAAGATTGGCCTCGCGGCGGCCTCGCCGAACTTCTCGTACGCCGCGGCGATCGGGCTCTTTGCGTCGGTCGTGAGCTTCGCGCTCCTGCTCCTCGTGAACCGGATTGCGAGGAAGGTTGGGGAGACGAGTCTATGGTGAACCAGACGACGCTCAAGCAGAGGCGCGTGCGAAGCAGCAAGGAGGACCGCCTCTTCTTCACGGTCGATGTTGCGCTGCTGACCATCGCCTTCGTGGTGGTGCTCTATCCGCTGATCTTCATCGTGAGCTCGTCGATCAGCGACCCGTACGCGGTGCTCGCCGGAGAGGTATGGCTCTTCCCTGTGCGCCCCACGCTCGAGGGATACCGCGCGGTACTCGCCTACAGCGACGTCTGGATGGGATACGCAAATACTATCTTCTACGCGGTTGTGGGCACCGCGGTCAATGTGACGTTGACGATGATGATTGCGTACCCCTTGTCCCGGAAGGACTTCATCGGACGCAATGCGCTGATGTTCCTGTTCACCTTCACGATGTTCTTCTCCGGGGGCCTCATCCCGCTCTACCTCCTGGTTCGAAGCCTGGGCATTCTCAACACCCGGGCGGCGATGATTCTGCCGACGGCAATAGGCGTGTGGAACGTGATCATTGCGCGGACCTTTCTGCAGGTGACGATTCCCAAGGAGCTCTACGATTCTGCGCGGATCGACGGCGCATCCAACACGAGGATACTCATCTCCGTGGTGCTGCCGCTCTCCGGGCCGATACTCGCGGTCATCACGCTCTTTTATGCGGTGGCGCACTGGAACAGCTTCTTCAATGCGCTGATCTTTCTCCGGTCGCGGCACCTGCTGCCGCTGCAGATGATCCTCCGCGAGATCCTGATCATGTTTCAGCCGCGGATGATGGATGAGGTGATGGCGACGATGGACGCGGCGGCGCTCGAGGCGATGACACGGAGAGAGTTCCTGCAGGCGCTCCTGCAGTACGCGCTGATCGTCGTCGCGACGCTGCCGGTGCTGGTCGCCTATCCCTTCGCGCAGAAGTACTTCGTGCGCGGGGTGATGATCGGGGCGATCAAGGGATAATCGAGCAAATCGAACCGAGGTCGTGGGCAACGAGCCGCAGGATCGGGTTCGACAAGAAACCGCGCACTAGGTGCGCAAAGGAGACTGTATGAGGAAACTTGTACTAATAGGAGTGCTCGTGCTCGCGAGTACGGCACTGCTCATGGCCGCAGGCCAACCGGAGCGGGCGGCGCCCGACATCAGGGTGAATCCGCCGGGGACGTATCCCATCGTCGACGAAAAGGTGTCGATCGACGTGTGGACGATGTACGGAGCCGTGGAGCACGACGGAAACTATGAGGACGCGGCGTTCACCGCGTGGTTCGAGGACCTGACGAATGTCCACATGAACTTCGTAGAGATCGTGGAGAGTCAGGCAGCGACCGAGCGGCTGAACCTCCTGCTTGCGAGCGGTGATCTCCCTGATACGTTCATGAACCAGCACATGATGACCGGTCAGGAAGTCTTCACGAACGGGATCTTTGGGAACTTCATCCCGGTCGACGATCTGATCGAGAACTGGATGCCGGCACTGAACGCGACGCTCGAGGAGTACCCGGAATATGCCGCGCAGCTCGTCATGCCGGACGGGAACCGCTACTCGTTCCCCTCTCTCGAGGGCACCTGCTATCACTGCACGATGAGCCACAAGATGTGGGTCTACATGCCGTGGCTCGAGGAGCTTGGACTCGACGTGCCTGAGACGACCGAAGAGTTCTACCAGATGCTCGCGGCGTTCCGGAACGAGGATCCGAACAATACCGGACAGTCGGACACGATCCCCATGACCGGAGCTGAGTCCGGTGCGTGGAATGCCGGACCGCTGTCAGCGTATATCATGAGCTCCTTTATCTACACCGATCTGGGCAGCTTCCTGAGACACACCGACGGGCAGGTGGAGTTCGTCGCGAACACCAATGAGTGGCGTGAGGGCATTCGTTACATGGCACGGCTCTACCGCGAGGGGCTGATCGAGCCCGACTGGTTCACCCAGGACGCCGGACAGCTCCGTTCAACGGTGGAGAACCCCGGTCCGGCGCTCGTGGGCGCGGTCCCGGCCGGCTGGTACGGTGTGTTCAGCATCAACAGCTGGGACGGCACCGGTCGGTTCGCCGACTTCCATCCCATCGCGCCGCTCGAGGGCCCGGACGGGACCCGACAGGCGGTCTACGCCCCGTTTGCGATTCAGCATCAGACGGTGATCACCCGCAACGCCGACTATCCTGAAGTGATCGCCCGGCTCAACGACTGGTTCTACGAGTCGGTCGAGAACCGCGAGATCGGCAATAACTGGTTCTGGCCGGACGAGGACTATCGCTGGCTGACCGAAGAGGAGAGGGAAGCCGGTGAGCTTCTCGCCCGCGACTTCTCCGTGGCGGACTTCGTACTCATCTCCGAACCAACCTACGGTGAGGACCGCTTCTGGGACGGCTGGCGACGACTGGCTCCGCGATGGGAAGTCGGAGGCGGAAACGCCATGCCGCCCGAGTGGGCGGATGACCCCACGCGGCAGGAATGGCGTCTCGCGGAGGCGACTCGTGACCTGTACGAGCCGTACCGCAGCGACTACTACATGCCGCCGGGTCTCATCGTCGCGGACGAGCTCCAGGACGAGCTCGCGGATCTGCGCCAGCTGATCATCGGCGTGGGCGGTGCGCCCGGACTCGTGGAGCAGTTCTACGCGGAGTTCGTGACCGGCGCTCGCAACATCGAAAGCGATGCGGACTGGCAGTCATACGTTCGGGAGCTCGAACGGGCCGGAGTCAACCGGTACGTCGAGATCATGCAGCAGACCGTGACCGACGCCGGGTATTGACCCGCGCGGTGCTATCCTGCAGATTAGGTGGTGCGCCCTGCATAGGGGCGCACCTTTTTTGTCTGAGGTGCTTTTGGCTCGACTGATCCCCCGGCGTGAGCGTCGCGCGTCTCGCCTGCTGCTCAAGTTCTTCGTTTTCTTCCTGGTCGCGCTCTTCATCCCGCTCGTGGGAGGAGGGGTGTTTTTCGCTTTCCAGATACGCTCAATAGAAGAGGACGTGCTCGAAGCCAATGTCCGGACGCTCGGCCTGGTGCGGGAGATCGTGGATTCGACGAGCGGCCGCATTGACCTCGCGCTGAGCAACCTTCGTCGCGATCCCGCGCTCCAGCCGCTGCAGTTCATGGAGTACCCGCGCGACCGCTCGCGGATCACCGCCGTCGCTGAGGCGCACC
>SKZO01000205.1 GCA_007127335.1 Spirochaetales bacterium
CGACCGCGTCGTATCCGCCGCCGAGTTCACCCGCGTTCTCGCGCAGCCGCGGATCGACAACGAGTACCTCGAGTGGGTTCGTCGCGAACCGCGAATCGCGCGCGCACGCGGCCGCGCACCGCTCGGCATCTTCGCCGACTTCGGGGAGGGGCGCGAAGCGATCGGCCGCGACGACAGCCTGCTGTGGACACGGGGCGGGACCGACCTGCAGTGGGTCAAGACCGTTGCCGGACCACACGACCTGTACCTCGCACTCGCCGCGTACAGCGAGTTCGCGCGCGGCACCTCGGTGTTCTTCTATTTCTACGACGGGACCGCCTCCGTGCCGGTCGCGACGATCGAGATGAACGCCGGCCAGCGAAACGGGCTCGTCCTGCTGTGGCATCCGGTGAAACCCGAACCGATCGCCGCGGGGAATTTTGCGGGCAGCGGCCTGCTTCTCGAAGCGCAGATCTGGCTCGATGTGTTCACCAACACGGTGGACGCGGAGCCGGGCGATCTCGCCGTCGAGGTATCCACCGCGAGCAGCGCTGCCGGCGTCTGGGAGGAGTTCGTCCTCGCGAGGACCGGATACGAGGCCCTGTTCGGTCGGTGAGACGCAGCCGGTTCTTCTGCGAGAATTGCCATCACGAAGTGCGTCCCAATGCGAAGGTCTGTCCGCACTGCGGACGGTTCTTCGAGGCCGTTCGGTGCCCCATGTGCTCCTACGTGGGTGAGGGACATGACTTCATCCACGGCTGCCCCAATTGCGGATACGCGGGCCGGACGCCCGACCATCAGGGCGGGTTCGAGCAGGTCGACTATCCGGTTGCCTCACGACGCCCTCAGGCATCAGCGCCCGGCTGGGTCTGGCCTCTGGCGATCGGCATCCTGCTGCTCGTCTTCCTTGGGCTCGTGGTGGTCTACCTGCGACTGTGACCGTTCAGAAGAGAACCCCAACGCCCAGACCGGCGAGAAAGGCCGGCGGGTGCGTCGTGCCGAGCCGCGAACCACCGAAGGCAGACAGTGCGACCGAGCTCTGCGGCGGTACCCAGTGGGCTTCCAGGCCAAGGTACGAGACCGATGGAACAACCGTGGCTCCTTCAACCGGGTAGTACAGCGCCGCGCTGAGCCCGGCGGAAAGCTGCCCAAGGTCGGCGACCGCGCCCGATCGGACAATGGCGAGACCGGACCACCCGGTGCCGCCTCCATCCGGCGCAACGAAGCGATACTCCGGCGCGAGCACGATCTGCACCGCCCGCCCGCGGAGGGTAACGGGAATCGCCGTGAAGAAGCCCGGTGGTGACGCATGCATCTCAGGCCGCTCGGGCGGGGCGAGCAGACGTCGGCTTTCGTGCATTCCTCCGACGCTGAGCCCGACGCCGAGCGTCGCCTCGCCAACCGGCACGCCCGGGCCGTCCCAGCCGACCGATCCGCCGACCGTCACGCGATCCTCGTACGGCTCGTCCGTCGCGGTGAGCCCGCCGTAGCCGAACGCCTCGAAACCGGCGCCCAGGCCGATGCGCAGGCCCAGCCTGCCGGGTACGAGGATCGAAGTGGTGCCCGAGTCGGTGTCCACCGCTGCGCCAAGCTGCGCGGCGATCTGCACCTGACCTCCGGGCAGGGCCGTACGGGTTGGAGCGTAGAGGAGCCCGGGCGTCGCGGTCCAGACCGAACGGTAGCGAACGAGAAGCGCCCGGTCCACGGTGACGCTCGTCGACCGCGACTCCACGCGACCATCGTCGCCTACGCCCGCGATCTCGACCGTATAGATGCCGTCCTCGACGACTCTGCCGCCGTCGTCGGTGCCGTCCCAGCGGTACGACTGCGACCAGTCGGTGTACGGCCCCTGTGGGACCCGCCGGACAACCTCGCCGTCCTCGTCGCGGATGATCAGTACCCCGGCACCCGGCGCGCTGACGCGGTAGGAGATGCGGGTCGTCCCGACGGTCCCGGGACTCAAGGGACTGAAGGCGGGGCGCCACGCCTCGAGGGCGCTCACACGGAACGGGGAACGTTCGAGCGTCATGGACAGGCGCGTGACGCTTCGCGCGCTGATCCGGACGGTCTCGGTCTGCGCCTCGTAGCCGAAGGCGCGGGCGTGAACTCGGTGTGTCCCTGCCGGAAGCTCGATGAACCCGTCGCGGATGCGCTCATCGCCCACCGTGAGCGTCGCGTCGGGCGGTTCGACGGTGACGTCAAGAAATCCGGTGATGAGCTGGAGCTCGATCCGGATAACCACGGAGCTCGTGTTCGGAATCCGGATCCACTGCCGTGACTCGTAGTATCCGCTCTTCTCGACCCGCAGCAGATAGTCTCCCGGCCGTACGTCGTCTACCGTGAGCGGCGTGGTGCCCTGGCGCCGTCCGTCGAGATACACTGTTGCACCGTCAGGATCGCTGATGACCCGCAGGCTGGGCGGCCGCTCGGCTTCCCGTCCGGTCTGCGGGGTGGTGTCACCGGCGGATGAGGGAGAGGACCCGGGCGGCTGCGCCGGCGGAGCACTCGCGCAGGCGGCGAGCAGGAACGCGGTTGCAGCGAGCAGGACGTATCGTACCCTCACACCCCAAGTATAGCAAAGCCGCTCGACTGAATCGAGGTTTCTGACGAAACTCAAAGAGATGAACCTTCGTTCCGGATGTGTGATCGTGCTCATGCTGCTCGGGATCGTCGCGACGTCGAGTCCGGCGCAGGAGCTGCAGCGTGGCTTCTCGTCCATCGAGCTCGGCATGGGGCTCGAGGAAGCGAAGCGGGCGCTCGAGGACGATCCGAGCTTCAGGTACCGCGGAGACCCCGATGTCCAGTTTCTCCCCCTCACCGAAATTCCTCTGATCGAAACCGAGGGCCGCGCATTCATCGACCGGGCGGTCCTGCAGTTCCGGAACGGCTCGCTCGCGGTTCTCTCGCTGATGCTCGACCGCGGAAGACTCGATTACTTTTCGGTGTACGAGAGTCTCGTCTCACGGTACGGAGAACCCGTCCGACTCGACCCGGGCCAGGCGGTCTGGGAGGACGGGACCACCCGGCTCACGCTCGAGCGACCGTTGACGGTCAAGTACATTGACCTGCCCACGCTCAACGCGCTGATCGAGGCCGGAAGGGCCGAAGAAGCCCTTGACGAGATCACCCGCGAACGGTTCCTTGAGCAACTATGAAACGTCTCCTGTACACGGGGCTGCTCGTCGCGGTGTCGGCCCTCCTCACCGGCTGCGCTGATGCAACGGAACGCTACGTCGTCACGATCGCCGGGGAGGAGCTCCTGGTCGAAATCGCGGACACCCCGGAGACACGCCAGCGCGGACTGATGCACCGCACCGAGCTCGAAGAGCGACACGGGATGCTCTTCGTGTTCGAGGAGAGTGCCATGAGGACGTTCTGGATGAGAGACACTCCGCTGCCGTTGTCGATCGCGTACATCGACGAACGGTGGGTCATCCGGGAGATCCATGACATGGAACCGCTCTCGCTCGAGCCGGTTCCCTCGCGTGAGCCGGCTCGGTATGCGCTCGAGGTCAACCGGGACGCGTTCAGTCGGCTCGGAATCCGCCCGGGGCACCGTCTCATCCTCTCCGAAGAGCTGCGCTCCCGGCTTGACGGATAGGCTACTCCGAATCGCCGGGTGTCTGGCCGCCCATTTCGCCGAGCTCGGGAAACAGCTCGAGGACCGGTTTCTCATCCGGTGTCGCGGGCTCGTTCACCAGTTGCTGCACGCGCCGCTCTATGCGCTGGAGATCGCGGTCGAGCGAGCGCGAGAGCTTCACGCCCTCTTCGAAGAGATCCGCAGCCTCTTCGAGCGGTATCTCTCCGTCGCGGATACCCGCGCTGATCTGTTCGAGCCGCTCGAGCCGCTCCTCAAAACTCTTCACATCACCCTCCGTCGCGGGTACGTTCGACCCTCGTGTCTACGCTTCCCGCGCGAAGCGTCACGTGCAGCGCATCCTTCGGCCGCAGCCGGGAGGCATCGGTCACGATGGCGCCGCCCGCGTCCCGCGCGATTGCGTAGCCCCGTTCAACGATTTTCGCCGGCGAGACGGACGCAAGCTCCCGGCGGGCAAGCTCGAGGCGATGGCGATCGCTCGAGAGACGATCGCTCATCGCGTCGGCGAGCTCTTCGCGAAGGCGGTCGATCTCCTGGATCGTCGGCTGGGCGACCATCCAGTATGACCGGTGCAGCTCGCGAGCGGAGAACTGCCGCATCAGCAGTCTCGCGTGGCGGTAGCGTTCGAGGAAACGACCCACGATCGATCGGCCGAGTTCGCGCACCCGGACGACCAGCTCCTCGCGACTCGCGGCGACGAGCTCGGCCGCGGCGGACGGGGTAGGAGCTCGCAGGTCCGCCGCGTAGTCGCTGAGTGCCCAGTCGATCTCGTGACCCACGGCCGAGATCACCGGAACCTCACAGGCGGCGATCGCTCGTACGACTCGCTCGTCGGAGAAGGGCAGGAGATCCTCGAGTGAACCGCCGCCACGCCCCACGATGACGACATCGCCAAGACGGTGCAGGCCGGCGATCTCGACCATCCGGGCAATCTGCCCGGCGGCCTGGTCTCCCTGTACCGCGGCAGGACAGACCACGAGGTCAACGCCTGCGTTGCGGCGGCCGATCACCTGCAGAATGTCGCGCAGTGCGGCCCCGGTCGGCGAGGTCACGAGCGCGATCCTCCGCGGCAGGAGTGGGAGCCGGCGCTTGCGCGACTCGTCGAAGAGCCCTTCGGCGGCGAGCGCCCGCTTGCGCTCCTCGAGCATCGCGAGTATACGGCCCACGCCGGCAAGCTCGAGCCGCTCGACGATGATCTGGTAGGCGCCGCGCCGCGCGTAGACGCTGATGCTTCCGTGCGCAACGACCTGTTGTCCGTCTTCCGGCGTAAAGGTGAGTCCCCCGGCGCGTCCGCGGAAGAGGACGCCGGAGAGCGCCGCGTCGTCATCCTTGAGCGTGAAGTAGAGGTGACCTGCAGAGGAAGGCCGAACGTTGGATAACTCGCCTTCGACAACTACGAAGGGGAAGGCTTCTTCCAGGTGACTCTTGATGCGTCGAGTCAGCTCGCTGACGGTGACCGGTCGAGATCCATTCAGCATCGACTGGAGCTTAGCCCGAAGCGGTGATAAACTCAATGCGCGGCGCACGCTTTACCGGCGATTCCGCCGTGTCGATAGGAGTACCATGGAAGTCTGCCTCTACAATGACGCGCCTGCGACACATCTCGAGCGTCGGCTCGACGGACGGTCGACGATCGAACGGGCCGTCGCGTGGGCAGCCTCGCTCGAGGGTCTCGTTGAGCCGAACGAAGGCGTGCGCGTGACGCTGTACAGCACCGCCGACGTCCCGGGCCTGCCCGGAACCTGGACCGTGCAGCGCTGCGGATCGCTGACCGAGGCAGACCTGACGCACCTGATTGCGACCCTCACGGGCACTGCGGAGACCGAGATCGTGTTCGCCTTCTTCGACCAGCCCTTTCTCAACGCCGAGCTGACCGAGAGGATGATCACCCGGCATAGAAGCTATCGCGCGGAGTATACCTTTGCCGACGGCTACCCGGCGGGCCTCAGCCCGGAGATTGTGAGCGGCCACGTCGTGGCGCATCTCGCCTCGCATGCCTCCGACACCTCCTTGATCGACCGCCGCGGGCTCTTTCCCATCGTTCAGAAGGACATCAACCGCCTCGACGTGGAGACCGAGCTCTCCGCGATCGACCAGCGGCTCATGCGACTGCACCTCTCGGTCGATACCGCGGCGAATCTGAAGCTCTGCGAGAATCTCGCGCCCGGGGCGCCGTCGGCGATCGACGAATGGGCCGCGCATACGGAGACTCGTCGCGAGCAGCACCGGACGCTTCCTCGCTTCGTGTCGATCCAGGTGATCGAACAGGAGGTGCAGCGTCTCGCCTATTCGCCCTATCCGGCGATGCGCGAGGACGTGCTCGCCCCCGGACGCGTGATGGGCCTCAGCCGGTTCGAGGACCTGGTCGACCAGATCGACGCCTTCTCCCCGGAGGCGGTCGTGCATCTCTCGCTCTGGGGCGAGATCGCCCTGCATCCCGACGCGATTGGTCTCTTCCGCGCGGTCCTCAGCCGTCCGCGGCTGCGGCTCCTCGTCGAGACATCCGGAGTAGGGTGGGAGTCCGCCCGGGCCGACGAGCTGTTCGCGCTTGACAGCAGGCGATTCACCCTGATCGTCGGGCTCGACTCGAACGACCCGGAACGGTACGAACGCGTGCGGGGCGACAGTTTCCACGAGGCTCAGAGCTTCGCACGCGCGGCCGTCGACCGACTCGGAGACCGGGCGTTCGTCCAGGCGGTCCGATCGGATCTCACCGAGCCTTCGCTCGACGCCTTTTACCGCGAGTGGCACGAGCTCACGCCAAACGTCATCATCGAGAAGTACGATGACTTCTGCGGCACGCTGCCGGGGCGGAAGATCGGTGACATATCACCGCTCGACCGCTTCCCGTGCTGGCACCTCGAACGTGATCTGTACGTACTCGTCGACGGACGCGTTCCGTTGTGCCGCGAGGATCTCGACGCGAGCCATCCGCTGGGGAACGTCTTCACCGATGGGATGTCGCCGGTCTGGGAGGCCGGCGCGCCGCGTTTCGCCGAGCATGTCCGCGGCGAATGGCGCGGTATCTGCGAGCAGTGCGATGAGTACTACACGTTCAACTTCTGATCTCCCGTATACGGTGGTCGGGGGGCGCAGCATCCGCGATCCGGCTCGCCGTACAGGGATGGCCGCCGTCGTGCTCAACCGTGGCGGCAGACCGGTTCGAGTCGAGACGATCGCACCCTTCGCCGAGTGTGGTGCGGATGAGGCGCTCGTTGTTCTTGGCCCGAAGCCGCACTATGAGGTCGAACAGCTGGTGGCGCGCTTCCCCACGGCACGGTTCCTGCTGCTCAGCCGCGACGCGAACGTGGGTGAGCAGATCAACATCGCCGTGCACGAGGCGCGCTGCCCGCAGGTTTTCACCCTCTGGAGCGACATGGCGCCCCCGGCGGTGACCCGACGAACCGTGACCAAGGTTGACGAGCTCGACTCGGTCTGCGTCGTACCGTTGATCAAGAACGAGCGCAACGAGACGATTCCAAGCGTCCACGCACCGGCCTTCTACCGTACCCTGTTTCGAACGGTACCCACGCTTCCGGGCAGCGAGGGTGAGCTTTCGCTGTATCCCTATGCCGGCACGGCCGTGTTCGACACTGAGCGTTTCGACCGCCTTGGGGGGTTCGACCCCGTGATCCGCAATCCGTACTGGCAGCAGCTCGACTTCGGCGTCCGGGCCTACCTGTGGGGCGAGCAGATCCGGGTGCTTCCCTCGTTGCGGGTGCAGGCCACGCGGCCGCTTCCGTCCGAGGATACGACGCCCGACGCGGGGTACGCGCGCTTTCACCTCAAGAACCTGAGTGTCAGGTTCGTACGTGACTACGGACGCCTGCCGTTGCAACAGCTCGTCCCCTTCGTCATGCGCAGCGGGCTGGGAGTCGCAGAGGGGCTGCGACAGTTCCGCGATGCGCGCGCATGGGTCAGCGAACACCGGTACCGGTACGCACAGGACGCGAGGAGACTGACCGAGCTGTGGGAGGTAGCCGAGTGACCGGCGTCTTCGTTCAGGTGCGCATCGGATCCTCGCGGCTGCCGCGCAAGGCATTGATCGAGCTCGCCGGTCGACCGATGATCGAACACGCGATGCGGTCGCTTGCGCGTCTGCCCGCGACGGTGCACGCGCTCCTCACCGACGAGGCGAGCGCCGGGCGCCTCGAGTCCCTTGCCTCCACGTGCGGGTTTCACGTCTTCGCGGGTCCGGAGGACCACGTACTTGAACGGTACGTACTCGCTGCGCGGCACTTCGGTGTCGATGAGATCGTTCGCGCGACCGGCGACAACCCGCTCGTGAGCTGGGAGCTCGCCCGCCTCGCGGTTGCCGATCGGCGTCGGCTCGAAGCGGACTTTCTCGCCTACGACGGCCCGCCGCTCGGCACGGGCGTCGAGGTCGTTCGCGCCGCGGCTCTGGAGGTGGCGCTCGAGGAGAGCCGCGACAGGTATGACGCGGAGCACGTGAGCCCCTTCCTGTACCGCAATCCGCAGAGGTTCCGGTGCGTGCGGCTGAAGGCGCCGCCGGCCTACTGTTACCCGGAGGGACGCGTCACGGTAGATACGCAGGAGGACTTTCTGCGAATCGCGACGCTCATGCGCGAGGTCTACGACGGATCGCCGCTCCCGGCCATCCGGCTGGTTCACTGGTTCCGGGCGAATGAACCTGGAACGGAAAGCGAAGATGTCTGTGCTGCTCGCGCCTGATACCGGACGCGGTCACGGGTCGGCTCACCTGCGAAGGGCGATCGGCCTGCTCAATGCCCTGCCGGACTCGAAGATCCTCATTGACAGCATGTCGCCACGCCTGTCGTCGATGCTCGCAGGGATCGACCCCGGACGGATCACTGATCGGCTGGGAGGTCGATGGAACCTGATCATCGTCGATCGTTTCAGCGCGGAGCGCGAGACCATACAGGATTTCCTGAGGCACGGCTGTACGGTGGGAATCGACCTGGGAGGAGGCGGTCGGGCGTACTGTGACTACCTGATCGACACGCTTCCGCGACTCGACGATGCGGCGGTGAATGTCGCCGACTCCACGCTCCTCGACCTGCCGGAGGCGACGCAGGACGTGAGCAGGCAGAAGGGTACGATCCTCGTCACCTTCGGCGGCGAGGACCCTGCCCACCTGACCGAGTCCGTCGCGCAGCTTCTGAGTACCGCGGGCTTCGCAGCCGGAGTCACGGTCGTTGCTCCGACGATGCGAACGCTCGGTCGCATGCCTGCCGGGCTCGAGGTCCTTCCCCCGCAGCCCACACTCGAACCGCTGCTTCGTCGCGCTGATCGCGTCATCACCGCCTTCGGGATGACCGCCTACGAGGCGACCGCATCGGGCGCCGCGGTCGTCACCGTCGCACCCACGCGGTACCACGACCGCCTCGCTCGAAAGGCCGGATTCAGGCGCGCGGGAGTCGGGAGGCCGAACCGCGGGCGACTCCTCGCCGGGCTCGGCGCCTCCTGCACGGATGAGCAGCGGCTGCCGAACGCGCCACGCCGGTCGAGCGCGCGATCGGGCCCGCGATTGCTCGCGCGATTGCCCGCAGAGCGCTCGCTTCCGGCGCGTCGCGGGTGCCCGGCCCACCCGGAGTCGTTCGGCCCGGCGGTCTGGCGCGACCCGGAGAAGAGCTATTTCCGCTGTCCGCGGTGCGGGATCGTCTATCTCGAGCGCTTCGCCCCGGATGAAGAGAGCTACGGCGCCTCGTACTTCATGGAGGAGTACCGCGCGCAGTACGGACGCACCTATCTCGAAGACTTCGACCATATCGCCGCGATGGGCACGGCGCGACTCGCGCGCGCGCGGCGCGTGGCGCCCGGCGAGCTGGCGACCGTGCTCGACGTGGGCTGCGCCTACGGCCCGTTTCTCTGCGCAGCCGCAAGAGAGGGGCTGGACGCCTGCGGAGTCGACGTCGCGCAGGAGGCGATCGCGCACGTGCGAACGCTCGGCATAGAGGCGGTCTGCGGGAGCATTCTCGACCCGGACACGGTCGCCTCGCTGGAGCGTGAGGTGTTCGACCTCGTCACGCTCTGGTACGTCGTAGAACACTTCGACCGCCTCGATGAGCTTCTGCCCCGTCTCTCACGCCTCGTTCGTCCCGGCGGTGTTCTCGCGATGAGCACCCCGTACGGCCGCGGGGTGTCCGCCCGGCGCTCTCCCGATCAGTTCTACCGTTCGAGCCCGCGGGATCACTTCACGATCTGGGATCGACCGAGCGCGCGCAGGATCCTCCGCGAGTACGGTTTCCGCGTCCGCCGGTCTGTGGTCACCGGCCATCACCCGGAACGGTACCCGCTCGTCCGGCATCGTGGAACCGGCCTGACTGAGAGGGTCGCGCTGGGCCACTCCCGGCTGTTCGGGTGGGGCGACACCTTTGAGATCTACGCGGTGCGGGAGGGACGATGAGGCGCACGGTCCTGATCCTTGGTGCGGGAGTCATGCAGCGTCCGGCGATTCGTGCCGCACGACGTCTGGGCCTCCACGTTGTCGTCGCGGATGCCAACCGCGACGCATGTGCCCGTGATGAGGCCGACGAGTTCCTGCACGTGGATCTCAAGGACCGCGACGGCATGGCCGAGGCCGCGGCCGCGGTACGCAGACGGCGAGGCCTTGACGCGGTCTTCACCGCCGGAACCGACTTCTCGTCAACGGTCGCCTGGGTCGCCAAACGGCTCGGTCTGCCGGGAACCGCCTACGAAGCGGCGCTGAACGCGACGGACAAGTTCCGCATGCGCCGCGTCCTCCGCGGTGCCGGCGTGCGCGTTCCCGATTTCGCGGTCCTCACGCGCGTCGAGCTCGAACGCAGCGGATGCGCTTCGGTCCGGCCCCTCGTCGATCTTCCCGTCGTCGTCAAACCGGTCGACAGTATGGGAGCGCGAGGGGTGGTGCGGGCCGACGACTGGTCCGCGGCGGAAGCCTTCGCGCACGAGGCGGTGGCGTTCAGCCGCTCGGAGTCGGTCGTCGTGGAAGGGTTCATTGACGGTCCGGAGTTCAGCCTCGATGCGATCGTCTACGGCGATGACATTCAGATCACCGGTTTCGCTGACCGGGACATCCGGTTCCCGCCCTATTTCGTCGAGATGGGTCACACGATTCCCACTGCACTCGAGCCTGATGAGCAGACCGCCGTCAGCTCCGAGTTCAGGCGCGCCATCAAGGCACTCGGACTCGGACCGGGCGCCGCGAAGGGGGACATCAAGCTCGCGGCGTCGGGGGTCGTCGTTGGCGAGGTGGCGGCCCGTCTGTCCGGCGGGTACATGTCGGGGTGGACCTATCCACTTTCGAGCGGGGTGCCGCTGAGCGAGATCGCGCTTCGCGTCGCGCTCGGCGAGGCCCCGCCGCGAGTCCGTCCGCTGTGGCGGAAGACCACCGCCGAACGCGCGATCATCTCGATTCCCGGCGTGCTGCGGGAGATCGGCGGACTCGAGAAGGCAGGCGGGGTGAGCGGCGTTGAGGAGGTCTTCATCACCCGGTCGCCGGGTGACGCGCTGACCTTTCCGCGAAACAACGTGGAGAAAGTCGGGAACATCATCGCGACCGCCGGGGAGCGCGAGGAGGCGGTCGGTGCGGCAGAGACGGCGGTCGCGGCGACCGTGGCGGTACTCGAGCCCGGAATCGAGCAGACGGACCGGTTTCTGTTCGGCGCCGTCGGAGCGGCCGACCCGGTGCCGCCGGAGTACCGGCAGTGGGCCTATGCGCGGCACGCCGCAGACCGCGATGACGAGGCCCTCTGGCGACGCGTGCGCGAGGAGTGGTCAAGGCGCAGGAGCAGTGAGCGCGGAAGCGGTGGGCGGATAGAGGTCGGCATCCCGGACGTGCTCGATCGATCGCCGGATCTCGACTGGTCGTATCGGACGCCGCAGGCAACCTTCAGACGACTCGCGGCCGACGGGCGACTGCGTCTGTGCCCCTGGTCACCGGACACGCAGACCACCGTCAGCCGGCTTCTCCTGAGGGCGGTCTGCAAGGGTGGGCTTCAGGGAGGGCTCTACCTGCTGGACACGCTCGTGCCCCGGGCGCCGAGCCGGGTTCCGTGAGCCGCGTACCGGTACAGCCGCGTACCGGTACGGTTGAGCCTCGCACGCGGGTGGGCTATACTCGGCTCTCGTGACGAAAGACTCGATCGTGCGGCTCCACCTCCCTGCTATCCTCCTGGTGCTCGCCTTCCTCATCGCGCTTGCGTTCTACCTCGCGCTCCCTCCCGAACGCGTTCCCCGAACGCTCTTCTTCCCCGGGACCACCGGGACGGAGCTCTCGAGCGAGCGGCGCCTGGTTCCGCGCCTGCCCAACGGCGAGCGCGAGGTGCATCTCCTCGTGGAAGAGCTGCTGCTCGGACCGGCGAACATCGCGCACAGGCGCATTCTGCCCCGCGAGACAAGCATCAGGACACTTCTGCTGCGTGAGGAGGTCGTCTACCTGGATCTCACGGCGGGCCCCATCATCGAACGCAGCGACGCGGACGCCATGGTGGAGACGGCGCTCGAGGCGATCGAACGGTCCATCCTGTTCAACTTCCGGTCGGTGGACGAGGTCGTCATCACGTTCGGCGGCAACGTCCCCTTTGCGCCCGCGCACCGCCCTGTCGGCCGGTAGGCGACGTCGGTTGACCGAAATAAAGTCGTTGACAAAGAAAAACGCGACGCTATACTTTGGGGTACATTGATTCTTGGCCTACTGCTGGTATAGCAAAGGAGAGCAGGATGAAACGGATTTTCATTCTACTAGTTATCG
>SKZO01000374.1 GCA_007127335.1 Spirochaetales bacterium
GACCGTCCGCCTCGACGGGCCTGATACTCTCGTCGGCTGAAGCCGAATCGCTCTCGTTATTCTGCGCAAACGATGGGAATGAGACGAGCAGTCCCACTCCGACTATCACAACAAGGCGTTTGATCTGTCCCCTCCCGTCAGTGGCGAGGAGGACTCCCACCCTCCTCACCGGACCCACTCGCCCGCCGCGGCACGGTTACACCGCCGCCGGTTCGTGGCCCCGCCTTTCCTCTCTACGGCATGCCGCTCATTCGCTCCATAGGCGATACGATCTCAGTGACCCGCACGCCGAAGTTCTCGTCGATCACCACCACCTCACCCTTTGCTATGAGCTTGTGGTTGACCAGAATGTCCACCGGCTCACCAGCGAGCTTGTCCAGCTCGATGATGGTCCCTTCGCCCATCCCCAGAATCTCCTTGATCAGCTTCCTCGTACGCCCGAGCTCAACGGTCATCTCCATATACACGTCCATGAGAAGACCGATATTGCCCTGCTCGCCCGCGCCTCCGGCGGGGTTCAGATTCGGGAACTGCACGCTCTGCACGTTCGGGGCGCCGCCCATCTGCATACCCATCATCGCGCCCATGCCATCGGACTGGCCCCCGGAGGGCTGTTGTGCCTGCCCGCCGGTGGCGGGGGCGCCCGCCGTCGAGCCCTGCGACGCCCCGACGACCGCCTGAACAACGGCGGCATCGAATACCTCGTACACCTCGAACGGTTCCCGATCGTCGATCTTCACCTCGTAGGTGAGACGGACGAACTGTCCATCCGGCAGGCCGAGCGTCGACGTGTTCCCCGACACGCCCTCCGGCGGATCGTTCATCACCGTCGTCCCGGCATTGTCGCCGAGCGCTGTGATCACCGGGCCCGCGATCTGGCTGAATGCTTCCTGCAGCGCGTTCACCGCCGCATCGTCAAGGTCGACGCCTTCCTGACCCATCATGGGGCCGGCGATCTCAACGGCCGCCTCTCCTCCAAGCACGTAGGAATGGTGACCCGGGGCGCCTTCAGTCAGGTTCATCCGTATCTGCACGATCTCACCGGGAAGCCCCGACGTCAGGCCGTCGGCGTCCACGAGATCCACTCTGGGCGCATTGATGCTCACTTCATTATTGACGAGAAGCGAGAGGTTCGATTGCTGACTCCCGACTGTCTGATGGATCAGCCGCTCGAACTCACGTCTTTGCTGATCGGTGAGGGCCGGGGTCGTGGGCCCGGCATCGAAGTCCATCCCACCACTTCCCTGCAACAGAGCGTCTATTTCGTCCTGGGAGAGCGATCCATCACTCATCGTCAATCTCCTTCGTCGGCAACAAGCTCTTCGAAGTCCTCGTGTTCAATATCCTCGAGCTGCTTGATGATCTGCACCGCCAGCTTGTTGCCTACCTGGCCCGGTCGACACAGAAACTTCTGTCTGTTCCCGATGTTCAGCGACATCGGGTCACTGACTCGTATATTGGGGAGCCGGATGACATCTCCCGGCCGCAGGCTCAGGACATCACCTACGGTCAGGTCCATGCATCCGATCTCGGCCACTACGGTGACCGCGACGGTAGCGAGCTTCTCACGCAGGATGTTGAGGTTCTCTGTCGTCGTGCCGCGCCGGACTGTCGAATACCAGTACTGCGCGCTGAGCTTGCTGATGATCGGCTCAATGGTCAGATACGGGATGCAGAAGTTGACCATTCCCTCGACCTCGCCCACCTTGGTCTCGAGTGTCACGAGCACCACCATCTCAGTGGGTGGGACGATCTGAGCGAACTGCGGGTTGGTGTCGATCTGGCCCAGCCGCGGGCGCAGGTCTATGACCTGGTTCCATGCCTCCCGCATGCTCCCGAGGATGCGGACGATGATCCCCTCCATGACCGAGGTCTCAATGTCCGAAAGCTCGCGAGTTACCTTGCTGCCTTCACCCTGTCCTCCGAAGAGCCGGTCGATGATGCTGAACGTGATCGCGGGGTCGATCTCGAGTATGGCCGACCCCTTCAACGGATCCATGTTGATCACGGCAAGCGTCGTGGGATTGGGAATCGACCGGATGAACTCTTCGTAGGTCAACTGGTCGACCGATGCCACGTGGAGCTGAACGAGACTGCGCAGCTGGGCACTGAGACTCGTCGTCGTCAGACGTGCGAAGGTCTCGTGCATCATGTTGATGGTCCGAAGCTGTTCCTTGGAGAACTTGTCCGGCCGCTTGAAGTCGTAGATCTTGATCTTGCGCTGATCGGCCGGTTGAGGAATTTCTTCAGTGTCCATGTCCCCGGACGAAATCGCGGTCAACAGCTGGTCGATTTCGTCTTGAGATAGAACTTCCGTCATTGTATCAGTTCCCCTCCGTAGCTATGCTCGCACGGATCAAGAAGAAAAGCAATCCCCCTTTCGCCAATTTCGCCGATTCCGCGTCAGAACGGGAGAAACTGGTAGCTGCCGAAAACGATATCGCGTATCTGCCCGCTACGCAGTATCCGGTTGATCTGGTCCTGCAGCTCCTGCCGCACTCGCAGCTTGTTCGCCGGACCCTCGAGCTCGTCTGTCGTCCGGGCACCAAAGTAGTCGTTGAAGATACCGATCAGCTGAATGCGACGGCGGATCAACTCGGTCGTCAGCGCATCGTTATCACCATCGTACCCGAGAAACGGCTCGACGATGTAGGTGGTGCGCACGCGGTCGGCGGTGCTCCCCCGGAGCTCTCCCACCTGCTGGAACCAGTCGAGAATGGGGGCCCCCGCCCGGTACTCATCGCTCGTGGGGATGCGCGTCTGGCTTACCCCGCCGCGATCGAGGAAGTTCACCGTAACGACAACAACCGTCACTATGAAGATCACCGCCCCGAGGATGATACCCACCCACTTGAGCACCTGGATCAGAACGCCGGAGAGGAATCCTACCCGCTTCTGTCCCGGTTGCGTTTCTTCTGCACCGACGACATCGTCATCAGCATCAAACATGTCATCAGCCATGTGGTCTCCTCATTCAGAGCGTCCCTTCGGTCAGGATAATCACGTCAACGCGACGGTTGTACGCTCGCCCTTCGGGCGTCGTATTGTCGACGAGCGGAGCGAACTCCCCACGGCTCATCAGCTGAAACTGCTCCTCGTTCACGCCGAAGTCTCTCAGGTACCGCATCACTGCCGCGGCACGGTCCGACGCGAGCTCCCAGTTCGACTCCCATGGCAGCCCGGGCCCCACCGGTATGTCGTCGGTATGCCCCTCGAGCCGGAACATCCGGTGGCTGAACTCCTCAGACGAGAGCAGCCGAGCGAGATTCTGAAGAACCGTGCGGGTCTGTTCTATGTTCACCCGCGCCGAGGCGCTCGCAAAAAAGGCGTCGGAGGCAAGGCTGATCACCAGTCCACGCTCGTCCTCAGTCACCCGTACGAGGTTGCTGCGGATCTCCGGCTCAAAGATGCTCACCGCCTCGCGCCGTGCTTCGCTGAGCGCCCGGCCCCGTTCCATCGACGGCAGCGACATGATGGTGTTGCCGAGCTCCGCGAGCGGCCCGGCCTCCAGGGTGTTCCCGCCGGTGAAGTTCCCGAGCCCGGGAAAGGCGGCGAGGATCAGCCTCAACTGGTAGCCGTCTATCGTCGCCGTCGTGAACAGCAGCACGAAAAAGGTCAGCAGGAGCGTGACCATATCTCCGTAAGTGAGCAACCAGTCCGCCGCCCCTTCGGGTTGTTTACGTTTTCTCCGCGGTATCGGTCCTGCCAAGCAAGCCCTCCTTCAGCCTAGTCCCGCGCCGATTCCTGGCGCATCACCTCCCGCTGTGCCGGCGGCAGGAAGCTGATCAGCTTCTCGAGCAGAATACGCGGGTTGTCACCCGACTGGATCGAGAGAATCCCTTCGATGACGACCTCCTTCACCCGCGTCTCTTCCTTGTCGCGATCTTCGAGTTTGGTCTTGAACGGCATCAGGACGAGGTTGGCCATCAATGCGCCGTAGAACGTCGTGATCAGCGCTACCGCCATCCCGGCGCCGATGATGCTCGCATCACCCCCAAGGTTGACGAGCATCTGGATCAGACCGATGAGTGTGCCGATCATGCCGAACGCCGGCGCGATCTTGCCCCAGTCTTCAAAGATCTTGATCCCGCTCTCGTGGCGACTCTGGATCTCGTTCAGGTCGTGATAGAGGATGCTCTTGATGATATCAGGGTCGGTTCCGTCGACGACGAGCTGGATGCCCTTTCGCATGAACTCGTCCTCGACCTCGTCCAGATTGTCCTCGAGCGCGAGCAGACCCTCACGCCGGGCCCGCTCACTGAAGGCGACGAGATCGCTGATGATCTTCTCCTCCTGCCAGTCGGGCGTCTGCATCGCGATCTTGATGTACTTCGCGATACCGAGCATCCGGGACAACGGGTTGGCGACCAGCATCGCTGAGAACGATCCGCCGACGACGACGATGACCGACTGCACGCTGATGTAGTTCGCCAGACCGGCGCCGCCGGTGATGATGGTCACGAGGACAAGCGCTATTCCGCTGAGAATTCCGATGATCGTTCCGAGATCCACGCGGCTACTCCTCGTTCTTGAACGCTCCGATGAGGCGTCGATATTCGACGATCTCGTCGAAGACGGTCTGGTAGTCCTCACGGACCACCAGACGTTTGCCACTGAGCATGATCAGTGTCGTATCGGGGTTCGACTCTATGTACTCGATCTGGTGCGGGTTCACATAGTAGCTGCGCCCGTCAAGACGCGTCACCTCGATCATTTACCCCGATACTCCCTCCGAGTCTATCGCTTCAGTGTCAAGACTTCCTGCAGCATCTGATCCGATGTCTGAATCGTCCGTGAATTCGCCTGGAAACCCCGCTGCGTGACGATCATGTCGGTAAATTGCTCGGCCAGATCAACGTTGCTCATCTCAAGCGTTCCGGCGATGATTCTGCCCTTCCCGGCTGCACCGGGAGGGTCGACCAGCGCCGTTCCAGAATTAATGCTCACAGCGTACGTATTCTCCCCGGCCTTTTCAAGCCCACCCGGGTTGATAAACGTCGCGAGCGCGAGCTGACCGAGCGCCCGGTTCGTGCCGTTCGAGTAGATCCCGGTTATCACGCCGTTCTGGTCGATCCGGAAGTCTTCGAGGTACCCGAGTGCGTATCCGTCCTGACGGACGATTTTGTTGCTGCTCGTGCTCGCGAACTGCGTCGTCGACTCGTCCATGCTTCCTACCTCGCCGATCTCGAGCGAGAGGGTCTGTGTGACAGGGGCTTCGGCGAGCCCGGTGGTCGGATCGACGGGGATGGATGTCTCCGGAACGAGAAAGCTCACGTCCACAGACAAAGCTCCCGACGCGTCGAGTCCGCCTGCCGCATTGGAGACCTGGCTCAGACGTCCGAAGTTGTCGAACGTAACGACGTAGGTGTTGTCCGGCGCCTCGATCCCACCCACTGAGACCGTCGGAGCGATCGGATCGTCGGTGTTCTCGTTGACGACGACGGTAGCGAGCCACTCGTTCGGCGATCCTTCGATCCGGGTATAGTCGACGCGCAACTGGTGCGTTGTACCGAACGCGTCGTAGATCTCCTTGGTGACCGTGTGCGTTCCCGCGGCGATCTCCTGCGGACCCGCACCCGCCGGGATGACCGGCGTGCGCTTGTCCAGATTGCTCGCTGCGAACACAACGCTCGTCGCGCGCGCATCGTCCTTCTCCCCAACCGGGATGACGAGATCGCTCGGGGTCGCGGAGGTATTGATGAAGGTGTCCGCGCCCTCGGTCTCGGCGACCCACCCCTGAACGCGCATGCCGTTTGCCGGGTTCACGAGCGTTCCGTCCTCGTCGAGCCCGAACGCTCCGGCCCGCGTGTACAGATCCACGTCGCCCTCACGCAGGATGAAGAAGCCTTCTCCCTGGACTGCCACGTCGGTCTTCACACCCGTGGTCTGAAGCGAGCCCTGTGTGAAGATGGTGTCGATCGCGGAGATCATCATACCCAGACCCACCTGCTGCGGATTCACGCCCCCGACTCGTTCGGTTGGTCTTGACGCGCCCTGCAGGTTCTGACTGATCATATCGTGGAAGTTGACACGACCCTTCTTGAAACCGGTGGTATTGACGTTGGAGATGTTGTTACCAACGACATCCATCCGGATCTGGTGATTCTGAAGGCCGCTGACGCCCGCATACAGGCTACGCATCATGGTGGTATCTCTCCTTATTCGGCACGAACGCGCTGAACGTTCGAGTAGTCGTAGTAGGCTCCGTTGACGAGCACCTGCGGATAGTCGCCGCCGGTGATCTCATCGACCCTTCCGGTGACGACCGACTCTCCAAGCACCACGTCAACCGTCTTTCCGAGCACGGAGAATGCCTGCCCAGACTGGAGCATCGCCCCGAGCCGTGCAAACTGGCTCGACATGTTGGTCATCTGCTCGAGCGTCGAGAACTGCGCCATTTGCGCGATGAAGTCCCGGTCGCTCATGGGCTCGGTCGGATCCTGATTGGTCAGCTGCGTGATGAGAATCTTCAGAAACTCATCCTTGCCCAGGTCGTTGTTTGCAACACGCGAGTTCGTCAGCGCGTGGTTGAAGCTCTCGTTCTGTGCGCGAAGGCGCTCGACCTCGCTTCCGCTCATGTGAAGTGCTATGCCGTCCATACTGCTCCTCTACACAACCAGGTCTACCAGCTCATGCTGCTCGTCATACCAGACAAGATCGGCGACGGCCTGTCCGAAACGATCCGCCGCCGTCCCGGGAGACGGTCGTCCGGCCCTCCGGCCCCCGTCTCCGTCTCCGTCCTGCTGCCCGCCGGAGTCGGCCACGCTGACCTCCACTCCCGACGCTTCGAGCCCGCTGTCCTGGAACGCCCGCTGGAGCGATGCCAGGTTCTGCTCGAATGCTTCTCGTACAGTTTGATTGTCGACAATAATCCGCCCGGCTATATGCCCATCCTGCATCTGCAGCGAAATCCGTACGCTTCCGAGCTGCTCGGGCTTCAGGTGGAGCCTGATCTCGCCGCTGTCCTGGTTCCGGATGATCAGACGCGCCGAGCGCACGATGTCAGCGTTGAGGTGTTCTTGCAGGGCCTGGCGAAGCTGTGAGGCCGCGCTGCCCGGATGCGGCGGAGATTGCGTCGACGTCTGTGCGGGACCGCTGCCCCCACGGGCGGAAGCCGGTGAGGCCGTGTGAGCCGACGACTCACCGCTTGAGTCCTCCTCCCCCGACGGGTGGAGGTCCAACACCCCAAGGCTCGCTCCCTGCGGTCCGGACGTCGAACGGTCGAAAGAGGTATGCGAGCCCGACGAGTCTTGCGAGCGATCGGCAGACGAGCCGCCGCGGTCCTGCCCGGACGCACCCGCGCCGACTCGGCCCGACGCCCTGGTCCGCAGGTCCCGGATCTCTACGCGGTGGACTCTGTCTCCGGCTCGACGATCGCGCCTTTCGCGTCCATCACCCGCTTCGTCAGGCAGACGACGCAGCCCCGCTGAGGCGACCTTCGCCGACTGTGCGTCGGCGGAGCTCCCCCCCCTGGCCGCGCCCGCAACGCTCGGCCGGCGATCGGGACGGCCCTCGCCGTCGGTTCCGCCTCGGACTTCGGGATCGATCGCGACGTCGAGCTCGATGAAGGGTCGACCATGTTCGTCGATGCGCGCTTCGAGCCGCGAACCCCTGGTCGACTCGCCCGAGTCGGGCCGATCCCCGGCATAGTCGGAGCCTCGCGTCAGGGCGGACACGAGCCGATGATCGCGGCTTCCGACACCGTCGGCACCGTGCGGTATGACGTCCTGCGGATCCTCATCGTCGGAAGGCACCTGTGCATCCGCGTCCTCGCCGCGAGACCGTGTGCCTTCACCGTGCATCGCACCCCGCTTCGCTTCGGCCTCTGTTTTCGCTTCGGCCTCTGCGTCCCCGTCCCGCTCCGGACGGTGTCCGTTCCGCGTCGTTGACTCTCCAGCGTCTTCGCTCGCATGGGCCCGCGCCGACTCGTCCCCCTGACGAGCATCCTCCGCCGACCATCTCGCGTCGTCGAGCCTCGCCTTTTCGCGTCTGTGCGCGTCGGCGTCCGACCGCAACTGCTCCTCGGTCCGGTACGCATCGTCGGTCCGGCCGGCCGCGATCCGGTCGGCTGCCGCCGGGCGTTCGTCGTGGGGTTTCTGCTCATTCTGCGACGACGGATTCAGTACCGCGGCGAGGTACTCGGCAAAAGCGCCGGGGTCTGCCGGCGTGGTAGTTTGTGGACCAATTCGCTGGAGCGCGAACTCGGCTGTGAGAAAGTCAATTTGCACCGCCCCGTTCGTGAGCACGCGTCATCTCCGGCAACAGCTCGAGTTTTTCACCGATCGTCGCTGCCCGAGCGGGTGGCATCTGCGAGAGCCAGAACGGCACCAGCGACAGCAGCCCTTGCTCCTCAGCGAGCTCATCGGTCATCAGCAGAACGTCGAGCAACAACGGATCAGGATAGTTGACCATGATCTCGACGGCGTCTGCCGGTGGCATGTTGGTGAGATACGTCGAAAGCTTCACCAACGCTGCTCTTTGATTCTCGACCCGTCTGAGAGCCTGATTGACTGAATTTTCGCGGTCATCAAGCGCCCGTTCGCGTTCGTTGAGCTGCTGCGACAGGACCTCGAGCTCGGACTCACGCCCACTGAGCGCCTGCTCCCGTCCGTCGAGCTCTTCGGCGAGGATGGCGAGCGCCTCTTCTCGCTTCGCGATGCGCTCCGCCTCGATCAGCATCGGCTCGTCGACAAGCACCGGGTCCTCACGAGGCTCGAGCCCGACGACCCGCAGGGCCGGCGCCATGGCGGCGGTGACGTCGATCAGCCCAAGGAAGTCGAACCAGAGGGCGCCTCCGAGTGCGAGCACCAGCACGAGAAGGGTCAGGCCGAAAATCCGCGGTGCCGCCCCAACACGGCTGTATCCGGAATCGTTATACATCGTCGTCCTCCGACTCGAGCGCACGTCGGCTCGCCATGCTCCCGGCGATCTCATCGAGCACCCGATGCTCGTCATGAAGAGACTCGCGGTAGTAGTCATCACCGCGTCGCTCCTTCAGCCTCGAGAGCGCCTTCCGACGTTTACTGACCTCCAGATACCGTTCGCGCACCTTCGCGCGCTCGGCGTTCAGCGCGACCAGCCGATTCCGCAGGATTCGCACCCGGTCGTCGACGAGGATCAGGAAGTCCTCACGGCTGTGAAGCGCGCCCATGTCCACCCGCCCGGATGGGATACGCGTACCACCGGTCGCCTGTCTGCGGCCCGTCCAGGCGCTGATCTCGCGCTCCACGTCGAGCACCCTGCCGGTTATCTCGGCCAGCCGCAATTCCCACTCGCGCTCATGGTAACGCCGCAGTTCGAGGACTTTTTCGAGCTTGAACGCAAACCGTCGCATCGATCACCTCACCGCTGCTGCGAGAGCAGCGAGTGCACGCTGTCAGGAGCAGGACGACGCTCTCCCTCGTCGGCGACCGGGGCGTCCGCAGGCGCGGCGCCTCCGCCTGCGATCGTCAGCAGCCGCTCACGCGTGTCCTCGATCGAGGCACGTTCGGTTATCTCCTGCCGAAGGAACCCGTTGATCGCCGGCAGCTTCTCTATAGCCTCGTCGATCTCTGGATTGCTGCCCTGCACGTACGCGCCCACGTTGATCAGATCCTCGGCTTCGCGGTAGGTCGCGAGGATCCTGCGCACGTATCCGGCCGCCTCCTGAAGCTCGGGACTCGTGACCTTGTTCGACAGGCGCGAGACCGAATCGAGCACGTCGACCGCCGGATAGTGGTACCTCTGGGCGAGCCGGCGGCTGAGGACAAGGTGACCGTCAAGTATCCCCCGAACAGTGTCTGAGACCGGCTCGTCCATGTCGTCTCCCTCGACGAGAATCGAGTAGAAACCGGTGATGGATCCGCGACCGCTCGTACCACTGCGCTCGAGCAGCTTGGGAAGCAGACTGAACACGCTCGGCGGGAAGCCGCGCGTCGCGGGCGCCTCACCGGTCGCGAGGCCAATCTCCCGCTGCGCCCGCGCGAACCGGGTGACTGAGTCGAACAGCAACATGACATCGTTGCCCTGGTCGCGGAAGTACTCGGCTATCGCGGTTGCCACGAAGGCCCCCCGAAGGCGAGCAAGCGGTGGGGTATTCGAGGTTGAGACGACGACCACGCTGCGCGCAAGGCCCTCGCGACCGAGGTCGTTCTCAAGGAACTCGCGGACCTCTCGACCGCGTTCTCCGATCAGCGCGATGACGTTCACGTCGGCGCGCGTGTTTCGGGCGACCATTCCAATCAGCGTGCTCTTTCCAATGCCGCTTCCGCTGAACACGCCAAGGCGCTGTCCCTTCCCGGTCGGGATCATCCCGTCGATCGCACGCACCCCCGTGATCAACTGCTCTCGAATGGGGCGACGAGTCAGCGGATCCGGGGGAGTTGCGAGCACCGGATAGAGCGTTCGTGTGTTGATGTCGCCGCGTCCATCGACCGCGCGGCCGAGCGGACCGAGCACGCGGCCGAGGAGATCGTCGCCAACCGGCACGCTCAGTGTGGAGCCGCTGGCGATCACGCGCGATCCAATCCGGATCCCATCGATCTCGGTAAACGGCATGATCTGGACGGTCCGTCCCTTCAAACCGACGACCTCGCCCCAGACCATCGGCTCACCCGGGGCGAACTCGATCTGACAGACCTCTCCTACCACCGCCTGCGGTCCGAGACTCTCGATCAGCAGCCCCTGAACACGCTGAACGCGTCCGATATGGCGTATCGTCTCCGTCCGTTCGACGACTGCAGTGTACTTGTCGAATACGCTCAAGGGCCCTCCCTCCCTTCGAGCGGACCGGCCGGGCCGGCGCGCTCGATCACTTGCGCGGCTTGGCCTTCACGGGTATGAGCTCGAGGATCCGGTCCTCGATCTCCTGAAGCTGACTCGCGATGCGCGCGTCGATCTCACCGAAGTCGGTCTCAATAATCGCGCCTCCCGGGTCGACGGTGCTGTCTTCCGCGACAGTTATGTGGTGCTCCCGCTCCACGCGTTCGATGATGTCCTGAATGTGGTTGGTCACCATCTCGAGATCCTCGATATTGACCCTGATGATGACGTCGGTCTTCTCCTTGAGCTTGCGCAGGGCCTGGGTAACATTGTTCACCACCACGTTTCGCTGGTTCTCGCTGATGACCTTCACGACCTTCTTGGCAATCTGGATCACGAGGTTGACGATCTGAGACTCGGACTCCTCGATGCTCTCATTACGCCGGTCGATCGCCTTGTTGATGATGACATGCAGGCGCTGTACCAGACGTTCATGCTCCGACTGTCCCTCGAGAAAGCCCTTCTCGCGTCCTTCGGCAAGCCCTTCCCTGTGCGCCTCTTCCCGTTCATCACGAGCGGTCCGCTCGGCCTCGCGCGTGATCTCCGTCGCCCTCTCTTCAGCCTCCGCGATCTTCCGCCGCGCTTCGCTCTCGGCGTCTTCCTTGATCTGGGATGCCTCCTCCTGCTTGCTCTTGACCTCCTGGAAGGCTACGCGTTCGGCGTCCTTGACGATTCGGTCGGCCTCCTCTCTGGCCCGCTCGAGAAGGGACGCCTTCTCCTGCTCCCACTGTGCCCGGAACTCCTCGGCCTCAGCCCGGAGATCCTCAACGGTGGGGCCGGTATACTCCTCGACCTCCTCGAGGTCCTGAGCTACGAGCTGCGGAGCGAACTCCTCCGGAGGCTGGATGTACACCCTCCGAAAAGTGTTCTTGATCTCCTGCGCCCTGAACACGTTCTTTGCCATCTGCCTGCTCCGGAGTCGGCGGTTGAGCCCCCGCTCAGACCACCAACTCGTCCTCTCCGGCTCGAGCAACGACGATCTCGCCCTGCTCTTCGAGCTTCCGGATTATGGACACGATCTTCTGCTGCGACTCCTCGACGTCCTTCATGCGAATGGGCCCCATGTACTCCATATCCTCCTTGAGTAGCGTTGCCGCACGCTTGCTCATGTTCCGGAAGATCTTGTCCTGGACCTCCGTGTCCACACTCTTCAGCGCCTTCGCCATCTCGCTCACGTCCACCTCTCGCAGCACCTTCTGGATCGCGCGATCGTCTAGCATGACGATGTCCTCAAAGACGAACATCCGTTTCTTGATGTCCTCAGCGAGCTCCGGGTCCTCTTCTTCGAGGCTCTCGATGATCACCTTCTCGGTGGATCGGTCGACAAGGTTCAGGATTTCCACGATGCTCTCAACACCGCCTGCGGCGGTGTAGTCCTCACTCGACAGCGTCGAGAGTTTCTTCTCGAGCACCCTCTCGACCTCCCGCAGCGTTTCGGGACTGGTACGGTCCATGGTAGCGATCCGTTTCGCCACATCGCTCTGGATCTCATGGGGCAGACTCGAGAGGATGACCGAAGCCTTCTGCGGCTCGAGGTACGCGAGAATCAGCGCGATCGTCTGCGGATGCTCGGTCTGGATGAAGTTCAACAGATGCATGGGATCGGTCCGACGAACGAAGTCGAAGGGACGCACCTGCAGGCTCGATGTCAGACGATTGATGATGTCGACTGCCTTCTGGCTGCCAAGGCTCTTCTCGAGGAGTTCCCGGGCGTACTCGATGCCGCCGGTCGTGATGAAGTCCTGAGCCATCATCAGCTCCTGGAACTCCATCAGTACGCGGTCACGGTCCTCAGAGTCGACACTCTCGAGTCGGGCGATCTCAAAGGTCAGCGCCTCGATTTCGTCCTCGCGCAGGTGCTTGAAGATCTCCGAAGAGATCTCACTGCCAATCGTCACGAGGAAGATCGCCGCCTTCTGACGCCCGGTCAGTTCCTTCTTCAGTCCGCCTTTCTTGCTGCCTGTGCCGCCACCTGCGACGGGGCTGGCTGTCTGCTTCGCCATGCTATTCCTCCATCAGCCAGGTGCGAATGAGCTGCGCCACGTCTTCGGGGTGCTCACGAGCCATGTTGATCGCGTTCTCCTGCATCTCAAGGCGCGCCCGCTCCTCCACCGACATCTCGACTTCCGTACCTTCCTCTTCCGCGCTTCTGAGCGCCGCCTCGCGCATCGCCTGATGCTGACGCGCGAGCTCCTCCTCGCGAAGACGACGTCGGCGCTCAACCTCCCGGCTGATCAGGCGGAACCCGATGAACGCCACGAGGAGAACGGCGATACCAATCAGCGAGTACAGCACGATCTGCTGGACCTGCCGTTGACGCCTTGCCGCCTCATCCTCCTCAAGATGCTCAAAGGTCCGGTCGAACTGCACGTGCTGCACCGTCACCGCGTCCCCTCGCGCCGCGTTGAATCCGATCGCGTGCCGGACGATCTGCTCGACCGACGAGAGCAACTCGGCCGACGGCGCGATGTAGGTTCGCTCAATCGTTCCGTCCGAGTTGATAACCAGTTGCCCTGTCTCATCATACTGTTTTCGCCAGACCCCGTCGATTGCTACGCCCACGGTTCTCCGGGCGAGCTGGGGGCTCCTCACCTCCTGGATGTCGCGACTGGAGATCTCGTTGTTCTGTCTTCTGACGGTGTTGCTCCACTCACCAACGGTGTCCTGAAGATCCCGGTACGCCGGCGGAGTCTGTCCTTCCTGTCCCGGAGGGCCTTCCGGGTTGAACCCGGTTCCACGGAATCGTTCTTCGATGCTCTCTACCGAAAGCGGTATGTAGAGCTCGAGCTGAGAGTCGTCGAACGGCGTCAGCGGGTTGTTCTCGCGGATGACCGTCGGCAGGATTTCGCGTGTGCTCACCTGCTGCTGACTCATATCGATCTCGACCTCGAGCCGCGGGATACGAACCCGGTCGGGAGTGAGCATGCCGGCCAGTCCTTCGAGGATCTCACCACGGATCCGGCGCTCCTCGCTGGCCTTCAGCTGCAGCTCCTGGCGGGTCTGCTGAATCCTGTCGAATGCGGTCAGGCTCTCGAAATCGTTGAGCACCACACCCGATCGGTCGGTAATCGTGATGTTCTCAGGTTGCAGTCCCTCCACAGCGAACTGAATAAGCTTGGATATCCCCTCGATCTTCGCGCGATTCTCCCGTATGTCGCTGCTCGGTTTGGGCATGATGATCACGCTCACGGTGATCGGGTGCTGCTCCTCGAGGAAGAGCCGATCCTCGGGAAAGGCGATCGTCACACTCGCGGCGTCCACGTCGTCGAGCGCGACGATATGCATCTCCAGTTGCCGCGTGATCGAACGCTGGAGATTCACGTTGCGCTCAAAGTCCGTCTGCGTCCAACGCTCGACGTCGAACAGGTGCCAGGGATCGGTGTCCGGCGGCACGAGATCCTCCCGGATGAGGATGCTCCTCGCGCGGCGCGCAGTCGGCTCGTCGTCAACGTAGATCCGGTTGTCCGCCGTGACCGTATACGAGATGCTCTCCTGGTCCAGACGCAGTCCGATCCTGTCGAGCATCTGCGGATCTGGAATCGGACGCGTGAAGACCGCCGACCGCGCCGGGGCGGCACTGAACGCGACGAGCAGCACGAGCCCCAGAGCAACGACGGCGACGATGGATACGAGGATCGCTCTCTGCACGGGCTTCCATGTGCCCCACAGGCTCTTGATCTGCTCGACGAGTTTACCAAACCACTGCATATCCCCTCCCAAGGGTGTCGATACGGCTGCTAACGGTCAGCCGGCTCGACATTCTCGCCTGACGGCGGCCAGATCCGCCGCGCAGGCTGCCTCCGCGGGACGCCCGTCGACGGGCCGTCCTCCGGAACCGTCTATCGCACGTTCTGAATCTCCCGGTACGCCTGGATGACCCGGTCGACCACGCTCTTCGTGATGCTCAGACTCATGTTCGCCCTCGCGGCCGCGATCGTGACATCGTGGGTGTTCACGCTGTCCGGATCCACCACCGCCTGTACCGCGAGCGCGTCCGCCGTCTGCTGCTGGGCGTTCACGGCATTCAGGCTGTCGAGCAGAAGCGAGGCGAAAGGGCTCTGCGGCGCATCCGGAAGCAGCGGATCGAGTCTGCCCGCGTAATGCCTCGCATCGGTCCGTGAGAGCGCGAACTCATGGCCGCTCACCTGACTGGCACTCAAGTACATATTCCATCCCCTCCCTAACGCGCGATGCTGATCGCCTGCTGGAACATCGATTTCGCTCCGTTGACGACCGCGACGTTCGCCTCGTAGCTGCGCGACGCTGATATCATGTCGACCATCTCCTTGACGATGTCCACGTTCGGCATCTCAACGTACCCGGCACGCGGGCCGCTTTTGATCGCATCCGGGTGCTCCGGGTCCCAGACGAGCCGGGGTTCGCTGTCGCGATCCTTCTGGATGTCGACGACGCGCACACCCTGACCAACGCCGTTGTCAAGCCGACTCGGCGTGAACGGGCTGCGCCAGTACGGCTGATCGACGCGCGGGCGCATGATCACCCGGCTGCGCAGAAAGGGGCCGCCTTCCGGAGTTCTCGTCGTAGTGGCATTCGCGATGTTATTCGCGATGACGTCCTGCCGCATACGCTGTGCCGTCAGACCGCTTGCCGCCGTGTTGATGCTCGTGAACATACCCATCTATCTACCCTCGAATCACCAGGTTGACCCGCTGGAACTGCTGGTTCACCGCGTTGGTCATCAGGGTGTACATCAGTTGGTTATTGAGAAAATCCATGCTCTCGACCTCTATATCGACGTTGTTCCCGTTGTTATCCGTCGTAGTGAGATAGTCGAGCCGCCGTTGCGGCTGAACCGAGCGGTAGTCCACGGGCCGTGTGAAACCGATGTGCCGCTCCCGTGTCATCCTGGCCTGCAGCGGCTGCGGTGCCCGTTCGCTCTCGAGCGCCGCCTTCAGCTGGCTCTCGAAATTGACGTAACTGCGCTTGAAGTTCGGCGTATCCGCGTTCGCGATGTTGTCCGCGATCACGTTCTGCCGCAGACTCGAGACATCCATGCTGCGGTGAAGGATGTCGAGCGTTCTGCCGAAGCTGTTATTCAAAAACATGCTGTCCCCTCCCTTTCATCATCGGCGGGCCCGGGGCAGGCTTGACGGTTATCGCCGCCCCGGATCGCCGTTGTCACAGGATGTATCTGCTCAGGTCCTGGTCCTCCACCACGCTGGCAAGCCGCTCACGCACGTACTCTCTCGTGATGGGTATCGTCTGACCGGCCAGCTCGGTGGCCTCGAAACTCACCTCCTCGAGCAGGAGCTCGAGCACGGTGTGCAACCTCCGCGCTCCGATGTTCTCCGTCTTCGAGTTCACCTCCGCCGCTATCCGGCTGATCTCGGCGATCGCTTCCTCCCGGAAGTCTAGAGAGACCCCTTCGGTCGCGAGCAACTCGGTGTACTGCCGGATCAGGGCGTTCTGCGGCTGCGTCAGGATCTGGCGGAAATCGTCCTCACCAAGAGCCTCCAGTTCCACGCGCAGGGGAAACCGGCCCTGGAGCTCGGGGATGAGATCGCTCGGCTTACTCATATGGAAGGCGCCGGCGGCGATGAACAGGATGTGTGACGTGTCCACCATACCGAACTTGGTGTTCACGCGGCAGCCTTCCACGATCGGCAGGATGTCGCGCTGAACACCCTCCCGGCTGACATCGACTCCGCCGCGTTGCTCCTTCGCGGCAATCTTGTCAATCTCGTCGATGAATATGATCCCGGACTGTTCGGCACGCTCCCGGGCGATCTCGCTGACACGGTCCTGATCTACGAGTTTCTCCATCTCCTCCTGCATGATGGTCTCTCGGGCGCTGCGCACGGTCGTACGCTTACGCTTCTTCTTCCCCCCGAGCAGACTGCCCAGATTGCCCAGGTTCAGGTCCATTTCCTCGAAGCTGCTACCGGAGAATATCTCGATCGCAGGAAACTGACTCTTTGTTACCTGGATCTCGACCTCCTTGTCCTCGAGCTTCCCGTCCCGAAGACGCTGGCGAAACTTCTCGCGGGTGCCGCTCTCGACGGGAGCGGCCGGCTGATCCTCATCCGACGTCCCGGGAGGACGCGTGCCAGGAGAGACATCTCGCGTCCGCTGCTGACCGGACACCCCGGGAAGCAGGAGATCAAGCAGTTGCTCCTCGGTTCGCTTCTCAGCCTCTTCGCGAACCCCTTCCTGCAGCTCCTCCTTGACCAGTGCGACGGCAACTGAAACGAGGTCCCGGACCATGCTCTCAACATCGCGTCCGACATACCCGACTTCGGTGTACTTCGTGGCTTCGACCTTCACGAACGGCGCGCCGGTGAGCTTGCTCAGCCTTCGTGCGATCTCGGTCTTCCCCACTCCGGTCGGACCGATCATGATGATGTTCTTCGGCGCCACCTCATCGCGCAGCTCGTCCGCCAATCGTTGTCGGCGGACACGATTGCGCAGGGCGATCGCGACGGCCTTCTTCGCGCCCAATTGACCGATTATGTAGCGGTCGAGCTCGGCTACGATCTCTCTTGGAGTCAACTCGCTCAGGTCCCGTCTCATGAAAGCTCCTCCACTGCGAGCGATGAGTTCGTGTAGATGCAGATGCCCGCCGCGATCTTCAGGCTTCGTTCGGCGATCTCGCGGGCGGACAGATCCCCCACGTCGAGATAGGCGAGGGCAGCTGCGAGCGCGTAGTTGCCGCCGCTGCCGATTGCCACCGCGCCCTTCTCGGGCTCAACGACATCGCCGGTTCCCGAGATGAGAAAGGTTCGGGACAGATCCGCCACGAGCAGAAGAGCCTCCAACCTGCGCAGCATCCTGTCGGTGCGCCACTCTTTGGCCAACTCGACCGCCGCACGCATGAGATCGCCCGAGTATTCGTTGAGCTTTCCCTCGAACCGCTCGAACAGCGTGAAGGCATCCGCGGTTGCGCCTGCGAACCCAAGGAGAATCCTGTCGCTGTAGATGCGACGCACTTTACGAGCGTTCGCCTTCATCACGGTATCGCCCATCGTCACCTGGCCGTCTCCGGCCATCGCGACGCTGCCTTTCGCGCGAACACAGAGTATCGTCGTCCCGTGCATCTCACGCATCATGTCCCTCCTTCTCGAGCCCGCCGTTCCGCCCGGCATGGGGATGCGCCTGCTCGTAGATCTTCTTGAGCGCCCCAAGCCCGAGGTGTGTGTATACCTGGGTGGTCGACAGGCTGCTGTGTCCGAGCAGCTCCTGAACCACGCGAATGTCAGCACCGCGGTCGAGTATGTGGGTCGCAAAAGTATGCCGGAATGTATGCGGACTCACGTGCTTCACGATTCCCTTCTCAATTACGCGCTTTCGGATGATCCCGGCGACCCCCCGCTGCGTGATCCGTTGGCCGTTGGCGTTGATCACGAGCGCCTTCTCGTTGCGCACCCCGAGCCGAACCAGACGTTCGGATCGCAACGGCAGATACTCCCGGAGGACCCGTCGCGCCGGAGCACCCAGAAACACCATTCGATCCTTGCGGCCCTTTCCATGTACGAGCACCCGTCCTCGCCTGAAATCGATGTCGTCAAGATTCACGGTAACGAGCTCGCTGATCCGACACCCGGTGGAATACAGCAACTCGAGGATGAGCCGGTCTCGCACGGAGGCGAAGTCGTCCCCCTCGATCGTCAGCAGCTCGGAGATCTCGTCCTCGAAGAGAAAGCCGGGAAGCCGGCCCGGCGTTCTGAGCCCTCGAACCCCTTCGAGCGGCGACCCCGCCGACCGTCCCGTACGCTCGAGAAACCGGAAGTACCCCTTGAGCGAAGACAGGCTGCGATTCACCGTGCTGACCGCGGCGTTCTGCCGGGACAGATGTGCTACATACCGACGCGCAACCGCGGCGTCGACGCCGTCTTCGTCCAGCCCGTTCCGGGACAGCCAGCCGGCGAAGGCGCAGAGGTCGCTGCGGTACGCACGGATGCTCGCATCGCTCAGGTTCCTCACGCTGCGCAGGTACGCCAGGTACTCCTGCGCATGAGAGAGCGCCACACTGGCCGCGCTGCGGTCCGACGTTCGATTCATCTCGACGCCTCACCGGAGATCGACAGCCGCACGAGCTCGATTCGCCGCCGCGCGGCCTCCTCCGCGGAGCGGGGTTCCGGAACGCACCGGTCAGCATGGCCCGGCGCACGAACGTCTCGAGTCATCTCGATCCCCCACTCCCGGAATACCTCGCTCGCGGAATCGATGATCGGAGCTCCGTCCGCGGCGAGCGCCGCGCTGCCCGCGCCGCGCGCGCCTTCTATGCCGGCCCGATGCACGAACAGATCGCGCCCCTGATCGAGTGCATAGTCGGCGGTGATCAGCGCACCGCTCTTCGCGGGCGCCTGCAGCACGATCACGGCGCGCGACAGCCCACTGATGATGCGGTTGCGTGCCGGGAAGTGGTACTTCACAGGGGGGACGCCGGGAGCATACTCGCTGAGGAGGAAACCGCCGCGATCGAGCATCCGGGCTGCGACGCCCCGGTGTGCGGAGGGCGTGATCAGGTCGACTCCGGAAGCAAGCACGGCCCCGGTGATTCCGTGTTCCATCGCCCCGAGATGGGCCTCGACGTCGATGCCCCGCGCGAGACCCGAGACGACCGCCACGCCGGAGCGAGCGAACTCTCCGGCAAGCGTGCGCGCTGCGATCGCTGCCGACGCGCCCGGGTCCCGCGTCCCGACGAGCGCGACCATAGGCCGGTCAATGGCCGGGAGCTCGCCGCGCAGATAGAGCAGGTAGGGAGGGTCATAGATCTCCTGCAGCGCCGCGGGGTAGCGCCGGTCGTACAGAGAGAGCGCGTGGCATCCTCGAGCCCTCAGAAAGCTCAGGTCGCGTTCGGCGCGTCGAAGCAGGTCGTCGGGCCGGCTCTCCATCCGGGCGATCGGCCGCCCGAGGATCTGCGAGAGCAGCGCCGGAGTCAACGCACGGAAGAACTCTTCGCTGTCGACGAGTTCCTCCAGCGTCTGCTTTTCCGAAGGTCGGACAGTGAGTCGGTTGATGGCCAGCCGCAACAGCATGTCCGGGATCATGGCGAGCCTCCAAGGAGCAGTCTGCGGTTGCGCTCGGCCGCCCGACGCGTTTCATCATCAACACGTGCCGCGAGAATGCGATCGTACGCAGAGATCGCCTCGTCGATGTTGCCGAGCTCCACGTGCGCGCGCGCAAGCACGAACAGCGCCGGGATGTGTTCGCTGCTGCGCTCGAGGACGCGCCGCAGCTGCCCGATCGCGTCGAGCGGTCTGCCGAGCTCGAAGGCGTAGAGCACCGCGAGCCCATACCGTCCGTCGATATACTCCGGCGATATCTCGATTGCGTTGAGATACGAGCGCTCGGCGCGAGCGAGATACTCGCCCCGGAGGTCGGCCCGCGCCTGGGCCTTGCCGATGAACCCGGCGCACGCGCCGGCGAGGTAATGCAGCACGTGGTTGCGCGGCTGAATCCTGATCGCCTCCTCCAGCGCGTCGAGCGCCGGACCGTAGAGCTCGTGACGCATGTACTCCTGCGCGAGCAGTCGCAGGGCGTCAGCCTGTTTGAGCCCTGCCTCGATCCTGCGAGAGACGGTCTCGCCGTGCTCATCGACGAGCTCCTCGAGCTCACGGATCCGCTCCCGTGACGGCGGGGCGGGTTCGAGGTTCACGAGACCCTGGAGCCGAGGGTCCTCCCGCGAGCAGGCGAACAGGGTAAGGGTTGCTGTCAGAACTGCAAGCGTCAGGCCTGCGTGGCGAACAGCCATCCGGTCTCCTATCATCTACGGTACCAAATCCGTCTTCGCTTCACTACCGGCCCCTTGGATGGAAATCCGCATGGTGCGTGGCAAGCTCATCACGATCCACATGCGTGTAGATCTGTGTCGTCGAGATGTCCGCGTGGCCGAGCAGCTCCTGCACCGCACGCAGATCAGCGCCCCCCTCGAGCAGGTGCGTCGCGAACGAATGGCGCAACGTGTGCACCTTCGCCTCCACGCCGGCGCGTCCGGCGATCTCGCGAAAGCGCTTCCACATACCCTTGCGGGAGAGCTTCTGGCCGCGGTTGTTGAGAAAGAGCGCTGATACCGGTCCCCGAACAAGCTTCGGTCGGGCATCCTCGAGATACCGCATGAGCCAGTGTCGGGCGTGTTCGCCCATCGGAACGAGCCGCTCCTTCTGTCCCTTCCCGTGCACCCGTATCAGACGTTCAGCGAGGAATACCCGATCCACGGACAGCTCAACCGCCTCGGAGATCCTCAGACCACAGGAGTAGATCAGCTCGAACAGCGCCCGGTCACGCAGCCCGAGCGGACCGTCAAGCTCGATCGAGTCGAGCAGGCGGTCGATCTGCTCGAGATCGAGAACCCCGGGAACGCGGTACGAGGCCCTCGGCAGCTCGACGAGCGTTGCCGGGTTGTCCTCACGTACACCCTGAAGCACGAGATACTGGAACAGGCTGCGAAGCGCGCTGATGCACTTGGCTATCGTCCGTTGATCGAGCTCATCCTCCTGCTGACGCACGATGAGAAAGTCGATCACCTGGGCGGTGGTCAACGAACGCACCGCGAGATCCTCAGCGTCGGCCCACAGGAGGAACACCCGGCAGTCCCGGACATAGGTCGCGACCGTCTGCCGAGAGAGCCGGAGACCGGCGGTGAGATAGTCCTCGAACTGCTGAATCAGGCCCTGCGGCCGTTCAGCCGTCATGCCCGCCACCGACCTGCTGGTACCTGAGAATCGCCGGTATCCCGAGCTCATCCAGCTCGCCCTCGTCGGACTTGAGTACCTGTTCGCGGCTGCGGTTCAGCCGTGCGCGCGTCATCTCCGACCACTGGTTCAGCGATATGTACTCCTCGCTGTCCTCGGCCCTCGCGGGAGCGGGGCGCGAGGGCCCGTGATCGCGATCGAATCCGGTCGCGATAACGCTGACCTTGACTTCGTTCTCCATCAACTCGTCAACAGCCGTTCCGGAGATGATCAGGGCGTCCTGGTCCGCATTGGCGGTGATGATGTTGAGTATCTCTTCGTACTCGCTCAGCGTGAAGTCGAGACCGCCGGAGACGTTGACGAGAATACCCTTCGCCCCCTCGATGCTCGCGTCTTCGAGCAAGGGGTTGTTGATTGCGGAGGTTGCCGCGTCTACCGCCCGGTTTTCGCCATCGCCGACGCCTATTCCCATCAGCGCGTCACCCTGGCCGCTCATGATCGTCCGCACGTCGGCAAAGTCGATGTTGATCTCTCCCGGCTTGGTGATCAGGTCACTGATCCCCTGTACGGCCTGCCGGAGCACGTCGTCGGCGATCAGAAAGGCCTGTGTGATCGGGGTCTTCTTGTCGACGATCTTGAGCAGATGCTGGTTCGGAATGATGATCAGCGTATCGACCGCCTCCCGGAGCTTCGCGAGCCCCTCGTCGGCCAGTCGCATCTTGTAGTTGCGTTCGAAGTCAAACGGCTTCGTGACGACGGCGACCGTGAGTATCCCCATGTCCCGAGCGACCTGGGCGATGATCGGAGCCGCGCCGGTACCGGTGCCACCGCCCATCCCGGCGGTGATGAACACCATGTCAGCGCCTTGCACGACCCGCTGAATCTCGCTCTTGTCTTCGAGCGCAGCCTTCTCTCCGACCTCCGGCTTACCGCCCGCACCGAGTCCGCCGGTGAGTTCCGATCCGAGCGGCAGCCTGACCTCCGCATTCGACCGTTGCAGCGCCTGCAGGTCCGTGTTGACGGCGCAGAACTCCACGTTCTCGAGCCCGGCGGCGATCATCCGGTTCACGGCGTTGCTGCCGCCTCCGCCCACGCCTATCACCTTGATGACCGTAGGGCTTCCGTAGGCTTCGCCGAGCACCCGGGCATCGTCCTGAATCTCGATCTTCATATCCCCTCCCAGTAGATAGTCGATCCTTTATCTGCCGAAGCTCCTTACTCGAAGAAGTTCCGCAGCCATTTTCCAACCCCGCGAAGGAATCCTCCCCGCATCCTGCCTCGAGCCTCCTTGTCCGAGACAGCGTCGGCTCGTTCGCCGCCCTTCGCCTCGGCATGAAGCACTAGACCGACTGCCGTGGAGAACTCCGGGGTCTGGTACACCGTTCCAATCCCGCCGAGATTCCCCGGTTGCCCGATCCGGGCCGAAACGCCGAACACCTCCTGAGCGAGTTCCACGGCACCCGACAACAAGGCTCCGCCTCCGGTAAGTACGATACCCGCACCCAGGTGTCGCAGATACCCCTTCGGTTCGATCTTCTCCCGGACCATCGAGTAGATCTCGTCCATCCGCGGCTGGATGATTCTGCAGATCTCCTCGCGCGGAACCGACGCCGGCGGACGGCCTCCAACGCCCGGGATGATCACCGGCTCACCGGCCTCAACGAGCGGCAGGTAACAGCAGCCGGCCTCGTGCTTGATCTGCTCCGCCGACTCGGTCGGCGTCTTGAGCATGATCGACAGATCACCGGTCACCTGCGCTCCGCCGACCGGGAGCACGCTCGTGTAGTACGGAGCGCCTTCGCGGAAGATGAGTATGTCCGTGGTGCCTCCGCCAAGATCGATGAGCAGAACTCCGAGCTCCTTCTCGTCCTCGGTAAGCACCGCCCGCGCGGAGGCAAGCGACTGGAGCACGATGTCGGACACCTTGAACCCGGCGCGATTCACGCACTTCACCAGGTTCTGCGCGGAGGTCACCGACCCGGTGATAATGTGAACCTCGGCCTCGAGCCTCACTCCTATCATGTCGAGCGGGTTCCTGATACCCGACTGCTCATCGACGATGAACTCCTGCGGAATGACGTGGATGACTTCGCGGTCCATGGGAATCACCACCGCCTTCGCCGCATCAATGACTCTCTCAACGTCCTCGGTCGTGATCTCACGTCCTCGTCCGGTAACGGCAACGACGCCGCGCGAGTTGAGCCCCTCTATGTGTCCACCTGCGATCCCGGTGACCACGGTCGACACCTCGCGTCCGGCCATCTGTTCGGCGGCTTCTACTGCGAGACCGACGCTGCGCAGCGTCGCCTCAATATTGATCACGACCCCGCGGCGCAACCCGTGTGACGGGGCGGTCCCAAGACCGATGATCTCGAGCTGCCCGTCCTCGTCGTAATCGGCAATCGCAACCGACACGACGGTCGTCCCGATATCGAGACCCACGATCACTCGATCGTCGTTCATCGGTGTCCCCCGCCATCGCGCGGACGAAGAACGCCTTCGCCGCTGCGGAAATCGAGCTCCGCGAGAGACGCCAGGCGCCCTTCCCGCTGCAGTACGTCCAGCATCATCATCACGTACTGTATCATGTCGGCATCGATACTGGTACCGATTCGTACCGGCAGGCGGTAGTGCATGGGGTAGAGTACCACCTCGTAGGCGTACTCGTTCTTCTGGACGATTCGGTACTCGCTGAACAACCCGTAGAGCGCCGGATCTTCCATCCGGATCCGGCGCAACTGCCTGAGGAAATCCACCACGAGCGTGGGAAGCTGGAGTCCTGCGTCGACGGAAGCAAAACGCAGCCCTGAAATGACCGGCAGATCGGCCGTGTGTGCGTCGGCGCCAGCGTGAAAGACGACTCCGTCTTCGTCGAAGACGAGCGGCACGGTTCCGTTCTCCGTGCGGGCGAGCGCCGTAGCGAGCGGCACGCGACGCGTCGCGGTGATGATGAGGCGATTAGGGAAGAGCGTCTCAACCTGCACGTCGCGTACGATGGGCTGTTGCCGGATCCGGGCCGCGACACGATCCGGCTCCACAGTGAAGAAGCCGACACCTTCGTGAACCCCCGCGAGAGACAGTAGCTGCTCGTCGCTGAACGGCAGATCGCTGTCCACGACGATCGTGTTGATCGTAAGCCGAGGTGCGATCACCAGATGGTACGCCAGTTGACCGAGCAGCACGAGCGAGAGCAGCGCGATCGCGGTCACGAGAACTCTCTGAACAACCCGTTCTCGACCGGGTTTCCGCTCTCGTGTAACGTAGGTCCGTCCGGTCAGCACGTCAGCCATACGAGCGCTCCGGATCTTCACGCATCTCCTCGCGTGCGACATTGAGCAGGAGCCCGGATACCAGCAGCGTCATCAGAATCGCCGAGCCCCCGTGGGAGAAGAACGGCAGCGGGATCCCCGTCGCAGGAATCAGGCCACACACGACGGCCATGTTGAGCAGCGCCTGCAGGGCGATGAGGCTGGTCAGCCCAAAGGCGAGGAGCGATCGGAACACGCTCGTCGCGGTGAAGGCGAGATGGTACCCCTTGATCGCAAGCGCCGCGAACAGCCCAAGGACGAGCAGAACGCCCACGAAGCCGAGCTCCTCGCCGAGGACGGCGAAGACGAAGTCAGAGTGTGGTTCGGGAAGCGAGCCGTACTTCTGCAGGCTCTGCCCGATGCCGCGTCCCCACAGGCCGCCTTGCACGAGCGCCCGCTGGGCGGCAAGGACCTGGTATCCGGAGCCGAACCGATCGAGGTTCGGGTCGATGTAGGCGAGAATGCGAAGAACACGATGCTCGCGGGTGAGCAGCAGAATCGTCGTGAGAGGCGCAGCCACGAGCCCCAGACTGAGGAAGAAACGCAATCGGACGCGAGCGACGAAGAAGATGAGCAGCGCGACGGTAGCGACGAACACCGCGGTGGAGAAGTCGTTCTGCAGATAGATAAGCGCGGCGAAGAATCCCACGACAATGAGCGCAGGCACGACACTGTTGACCGTATCATCCAGCCTGTCCTGCTTGCGGTCGAAAATGTGAGCGAGATAGAAGACGAGCACGACCTTCACGAGCTCAGAGGGCTGGAAACTCGACCCGAAGAGGAGTATCCATCGGCGCCCGCCCAGATACTCCTCACCGAACCCGGGCACGAAGGTCATCGCCATCAGGCCGACCGCGGCAACGATCATCAGGGGGACCGCCGAACGGAGCACGTCGAGCGGAACGTGATACGCGAGCATCGCGACTGCGATGCCAAGGACGACCCAGAGCGCCTGCCGTCGTACGAGCCGGTACGGGTCGCCGTAGAGCTGCTCGGCCCAGTTGTGGGAGGCGGAGAAGAGCGCCGACAGGCCAAAGCCGATGAGCAGGAACAGCACGATCACCAGAACGGCGTCGTTCCTGCGCGGTGCGCGTTCGACCTCAAACCGCTCGCTCACGTCATCGCCTCCGACTTGCACACCACCGGCGTCAGGCGCTCCAGTGAGAGTGCGCGCGACCCCTTCAGGAGCACCACGTCGCCCGACCGCAACTCACCCGCGGCCGACACGAGATCCTGCCACTGGTCGTACCCGAACACACGCGTCTCCCCCGCGACGCCGTCCTCATCCAGATCGGCGAACTCGTCGCCGACGAGCCAGACGACGTCGAGGCCGAGCTCACGAAGATACCGCACGAGCTCCCGGTGGGCGGTTGCCGAATGGTCGCCGAGCTCTTTCATCGCACCAAGGATTGCGACCCGTCTGCCACGAGTTGGACTCGAGGCCAACAGGTCCAGGGCAGGACGCATCGATTCGGGATTCGCGTTGTAACAGTCCCGGATAAGGGTCACCTCACCGCGAAGGATCTCCAGTCGCCCGAAGACCGGCGTGAGTTGCTCGAGTCCGTCGCGAATACACTCGAACGGCGCGTCGAGTTGGCGAACAACCGTCATCGCGGCGATCGCGTTCGTGACCATCGGCCCGCCTGGGAGCCTGAGATCGATGACTCCCTCGGCGCAGTGCAGCCGTGACCCGTCAATTCCCCGGGTCTCTACGCTCGTTATACCGGCGGTCTCCATGTCGTAGCGGATCACCTGTCCGTTGACGTCGCGGGCGAGCACTTCCGCGTACCGATCGCCGGCTGGAACAACGGCGATCTGCTCACCGGTGAATCGCGAGTAGATCGCCCGTTTCTCCCGAGCTATGTCATCTTCGGACCCGACCATCCCGACATGGGCGCGTCCGATATTGGTGATGAGCCCGACATCGGGCTCGACAAGACCGGCCAGCAATGAGATCTCTCCCGGCCGGTTCATCCCCATCTCGAAAACACCGTAGCGGTGATGCGAGCGGATGCGCAGCAGCTCGATCGGGAGACCAATGTCCGAGTTGTAGTTGCCGCGGCTCGAGACGGTAGGCGCGACGAGGCTGAGAATCCCGGAGATCATCTCCTTCGTCGTCGTCTTCCCGTTGCTGCCGGTGACGCCTACGCGTGTGAGCCCGGGAAACCTGCGCCTCCAACGCAGCGACAATGACTGCAGCGCCGCCAGTGTGTCGTCGACCGGAAAGAGGTGTACGCTCCCGTAGACTCTCGGCCTCAGCCGGGCCAGCCGATCGGCGGCGACGAGGGCACATACGGCACCGCTCTGAACCGCATGATCCACGAACTCATGACCATCGGTACGCTCGCCTGGCAGGGCCACGAAGAGATCGCCGGGGCGAACGAGCCGTGAGTCGATGCAGGCGCCCGAAATCTCCTGTGCGAGCGGCGCTCCGATCACGGCAATGCGGTCGACGAGATGATCGTCGGCTGCGAGCCAGCCGGCGATCGTGTCGATGGGTACTCCGCTCACTCGGCGCTCCTTCGCGACGCGTCCTCGAGCCACAGCACGGCATCCGGACGGATTCGACCGAGCCCGAGCTCCTGATCCGCGAGATCGCCTATCCGCCGAGGGCTCGTGAGCACCGAAATGGCGAGGATCACTCGCTTGTTCTCCTCGATGAGCGAGATCTGTTCGCGTTCGAGCTCGGCGATCCTGCGCTCGAGCCGCCCATGGCGGAAGGCCTGATAGACGTTGGCGAACAGCAGCGCGGGAACGAGAAGGATGAGTAGCGCAGTCACCGATCGCCTCATGCCGCCTCCGTCCGTCGTTCGATGACGCGAAACTTCGCGCTGCGTGCCGCGGGGTTTTCGCGGACCTCGGCTTCCGCGGGCACCAGAGGTTTGCGGGTCAGGACCTCATATCCTCCGCGATCCGCAGCGTCGCGAAACCGGTGTTTGACGATCCGATCCTCGAGCGAGTGAAAGGCGATGATACCAAGACGACCTCGAGGGCCCAGTCGCTCGAGTACGAGCGGAATCGTGCGCTCGACACGCTCGAGCTCACTGTTGACCGCGATGCGCAGCGCCTGAAACGTCCTGGTCGCCGGATGGATGCGACCGTGGCGGTAGCTCGGCGGAACCGCCTGCCAGATGATGTCGGCGAGCTCCTTCGTCGTAGTCACCGGTCCGTCGGTGCGAGCGTCGACAATGCGCGAGGCGATACGCCGACTCAGCCGCTCCTCGCCGTAGCGGTAGATAAGGTCTGCCAGCTCGTGCCCGTCAAGCGTGTTCACGAGATCAGTCGCCGACGTTCCGCGGCCGGTGTCGAGACGCATGTCGAGCGGCTCGTCAGCGCGGAAGGAGAACCCTCGTCCGGAAAAGGAGAAGTGGTACATGGATATACCGAGATCGAGCAGTACCCGGTCGGGGCGGACGTGCGTCTCGCGAAAGTAGTCGTCAAACCAGGTATTCACGATTTCCACCCGATCTCCGAACTCCGCCAGACGGGCAGCCCCTCGGGCCGCCATCGTGGCGTCTGCATCCACTCCGATCACGCGAAGTGAGGGGTATCGCTGCAGGAAGCATGCCGAATGCCCGCCCTCTCCCAGGGTCGCGTCAACGAGTACTGACTCCGGCTCCGACGGCTCGAGGAGCCTCAGAACCTCATCAACAAGCACCGACCGGTGAACCGGCTCCATGCGACCTCCATCAGAAAGAGACGAGCCCTCCCAGTTCTTCGGCTGCTTCCTGCAGCTCCTCCTCACTCTCCTGCTCGTACACGTGGTATGCCGCGGCATCCCACAGTTCCATGTAACGCTCCATCACGAGAAGACGGGTCTCCTTTACGAGACCCGCTGATTCCTGGAGCGACCTTGGCACGTTCACCCGACCCGTCTTGTCCAACTCAATCTCCTGTGCCGGCGCGATGATCCTGCGCTGCAGCAGTCGACCCCGTTTGGACAGCGGCGAGGAAGCTCCCATCAGCTTCGCCGAGAACTCACGCCACTCATCGGGCGAGAAGATCCAGAGGCACCGGTCGATGCCGCGGGTCAGGATCAGCGAGTTTCCGCGCACCTCGTTACGAATCCGGGCCGGCAGCAGAAGCCTCCCCTTCTCGTCGAGGGCGATGTGGAACTCACCAGTATTCATGCCCGACCCACCGCAACGAAACTACCTCCCACTTCTTCCCACTTCTCACCACATTGTATGGCCATGGATCGCCTTGTCAACGAAGGTAGACAGAATAATCCCTATGGATTTATCGGATCGGGTTTCGTTGCTACAAATCTGTATAGTGGTGGCGGTGCGGAACCGGGTCCGGCTCGCGAGAAGCTCGCTATCTGCTCGCGCTCGTGCCGCTACGTGGCGAAAAGACGCGATAGTCGAGGTCCGGGAACAGATTGTGCCGGCGTTCAACGCGGGTCAGCCACTCGGTTCCTATCGCTCCACGGCTGAGAGCCTCGTAGACGTGTGTCACGTTCCCCACGTGGTCCTTGACACGCCGCACGGCATACGGTGCTGCGGTTCCGGCGCGCATGATGAACGGCCAGTCCGAAGACTGGCTCAGCAGAACCTCGCGCGCTGCCTGGTTGAGCGCACGTCGCTTCAGTCCGTTCTCGTCCGGGAACCGCTCGACCAGCTCGCCCATCCGTTCGATCGCCTTGTGAACGTGGGGGTAGATCCAGTCATTGCTCCCGTCGAGCCAGACCTCCGAGTACCCTTTGGACCCCCAGCTGGAGAACGACGGTGAGCCGACCTGATGCTCCGGATGCTCCTTCAGATACTCGGTCGGTGTTACCAGGGACAGATCGTCCGATTCGGCCACCCGTCGTACGACCGCGTCCAGCCAGTCGAGCCCCTCGTACCACCAGTGGCCGAACAGCTCGGCGTCAAAGGGCGTGGCGATCACCGGCGGGACGCAACGGTCCGAGTGCATGAGCTGCCCGAGCCGATGCACGCGCTTCGTCTGATGGTACACGAAGTTCTCGGCGTGTTCGCGAACCTTCCGTGCCGCCTTGTCGGGGTCGTACGGGAGTTTCTGATCGGTCTTCCCGGTGACGGCGTGGTACTTGAACCCGGTGTTCATCCGCAGTCGTCCGCCGGGCAGGTATCGCCCGATGTAGCTCATCGGCAGATCGTGCCCGATGTCACGGTAGAAGTCCCGGTACGAGATATCGCTCGGATACCCCTCATCGGCCGACCACACCGCATTGCTCGACGCATGATCCCGGCCGAAGACCGCGAGCCCGTTGGGACACATCATGGGTGCGTACACTCCGGCATCCGGTCGTTCACCGGCAAACACGAGCCCGTGGGTGGCAACAAGGAAGTACCGAATACCGTGATCGGCGAGGTAGTCTTCGATCCCTGGTGCGTATCCGCATTCCGGAAGCCAGAACCCACGCGGAGCCTTGCCGAACACCCTGAGATGAGACTCCACACCGACCCTGATCTGTGCGTCAACGGCCGACGGATGTTGAATATAGAGAGGCAGATAGGCGTGGGTCGCGGCAGTTGCGAGGAGTTCGATTCGGCCTCGCTTGTAATGGTAGTCGAAGCCTCTGGTGACGTCACGCTCGTACGTCTCCGCGAACTCGCGCCGGTTGGTCACATGGAGCTCGTGGTACCGCTTCGCCATCGCGCGAAACTGAGGATGGTCTCGAGTACGCTCGAGCTCGTGGCTCGCGAGATCGATGAGCCGGTCGCAGTAGGCGAGATAGCGCTCCTGGAGCAGCTCGTCCTGGAGCATCGCGGTCAGCGTTGGAGAGATGGAGAGGGCGAGCCGGAAGGGCACCCCGTCCGCCTCGAGTCGGTTCAGCACGCGCAGGAGCGGCAGATACGTCTCGGAAATCGCTTCGTAGAGCCAGATCTCCTCGAGCAGGGACTCCTCTTCCGGATGACGGACGAAGGGGAGGTGCGCGTGCAACAGGAGTACCAGGTATCCGCTCTTCATACGCCTCGAAGTTAGTTGAACAGGAGGTCTTCGTCTATGAGGTCGAGAATGCGCTGTGGAATCCGTCTGCTCACCGGTGGCAGATCCAGGTCATGAATGCCGGTCTGAGCGATCAGCGCATCCCCCAGGCCCTGCTTCTCGTCGGGAGCCGCCTCGGCAATGGTCGCGCGCGGTACGACTATCACATTCGACACGGCGAGCTGCCTCTCTTCGTGGCCGATCACCGCGACCAGCGCGATCCGATACAGCGTCTCCTGATCCGGCAGGTTGATATACCAACGGCTGTCAAGCAGCGTGACGGGTATGTCGAACCGCTGCTGCGCATCCTCAATCGGTACGTCGCGCTCCATACTGTAGACTCTCAGCACGAGCCCCTCAAAATCCTCTGAACGTTGGAACTCCTGGCGATCGGAGGCTCGCAGATCCCAGTAGGCGAATGCCCAGCTCGGATCCCGGAGCATCAGCAGGATCCGGGTCTCGTTATAGGACTCGGGCAGCTCGACCTCCTCCGCAGCCCGGCTGTCCGCCTCACCGACCACCTGGATGTCGTACTTCGTCTCCTCCATGCGTATCGAGTGACTGTCTGTTCTCCGATGCTCCGCCTGCCATTCCTCGGCGGCCTCAGCGACGATCTCTTCGAGCTCGTCACGGGTGACATTGTCGGGAACGTCGGCCCCGTAGTTGTCGGCCATGCGCAGCAGAGCTTCGAATGATGCATCGGACAGGGTCCACCTGTTCACTGTCCCAAACCATAGGGAGAGTGCCGGTGCATGTCAAGAATCACCAGATGGCCGTCGAGAACTACTCACCCTCTCGATCAGTCCTGCCCATGAGGGTAGCGGCGAACGACGTCTCGTTTCCGGCAACGTCGCGGGCAACGATGGAGAGCTCGGTCGGCCCGAGCCCCACCTCGACCGTCCCGAGCCGGTACAGCCCCTGCGCGTCGTACAACGATCCAACGCCGACGCTGCCGGGCTCGATACGCAGCGTCCCGCCATCGGCGGCCATGCGGTCCTTGTTCACGGCGAAGCTCTGTCGCCCTGCTACGGCGAACTGCACGGCATACGGCGCGAAGCGGGCAGCCCGAACCGCCGGCGAGAAACGATCGGTGATGTGGGCCACGATCTCGTAGGTGCCCGGCGGCAGCTCATGCTCAAGGCGCAGATCGTATACCGTCCGCCCATCGGCGGCATAGACGGCAGCGATCTGCGGCGCGGCCTGATCCGGTACATCCGGCAGCAGGAGCAGCGGGTTGACGTACTCACCGCGCTCGAGATCGATCACGTACAGCCGCAATGCCCGCCGATCTATCTGCCCGCTCGACCCGATCGTCCCGATTCGCGTCTCGGAGCCAACGACGGCACCTACGGCCGGCAGATCGTCGGGCTCGAGGTGCGCATACACCGAACGAAACGACTGGTTGTGGTCGACTACGACGTACGAACCCAGGCCTGACGCCGGTCCGGTCGACCGGCCGGGCTGCAGCGAGACCGACGCCACAACGATACCCGCAACCACCGGATAGACCTCCCGGCCACCGCCCTCGAGCTGAACTCCGCGGAGCACGGAGTCCCCGATGCGCGTGCCGAACGTCGCACTCGGTTCCGCGTCGGCGACGGGCCACTGCCACGCCGGCACCTCTTCGGCAGGCATCTGCCGACTCGCGAGCGACACCGCGAGCCCGACTATCATGAGCGCGGCCTTTCGCCGTCCCGCTCCCGAGGTCACTAGCGCACCTCCATCCGCAAGGCGAGCACACGGTCGTCGATCCGGATCGCCGTCAGCGGGACGTGGCCATCCCATCTGTGCTGCGAGATCGACGTCGCATCGGCAGCCCACGCGGCTCGCACCGCAACACGCCCCCGCCGGTCGACGTATGTCAGCTCCGCGGGGTGAAGAAACCCCCTGGACGGATCCGGGAGCCCTCCCTTCGAGAGCACTGCGTGCAGCGCGAGCTCGCCCGGCTCGATCGCTGCCCGCGCCGGGTACCGAAGCGCGAGGACGTACTCAGGTGTCGTTCCGTCGGGCCCGAGACCGACGATCATCGGTTCCGGTTCCGTGAGTCCGTAGAGCGCACGGCCGTCGTCGAGAAGCGTGACAAAGGCCTCGTCGTGCCCGGGCCCGCCGATCGCACGGCGCACGACCGGCACCGCCCTCCCCGCCGACAGCTCGTAGATGGTCAGCAGAAGCTCAAGCGAACCCGCGGCCGCATTCTCCCCGCCGAGCGAAGAGGCGGTCCCGGAGAGGATCGCAAGTCGGTCAGGATCTTCACTGAGGACAATCCGGTACACAACGGAGCGCTCACCATGAGCCGGAAGGCGCAGATCGACCCGGTCGTGTTCACGGTGAGACACAATGGGGCCACCGGCAATCGGACCAAGAGCGAGGTAGCGGCTCGACGAATCAAGAGAGAGGAGCGGCGCCGGCAGATCCATCCGCCAGAGCAACTCACCGTCCAGATCCCATTCGGACAGCGTCCCACCGCCATCGGAGAGCACGAAGAGCCGGTCCGCCACGAAAACCGGATATCCGGCGACCGGCAGCGTCGATCGAAAGTCGCCGTTCGGATACTGCACGACGAGTTGCGCGGGTGTACGGGAGTAGTTCACGAACCCATCAAGCGAGAGCGCGACGCGGTACGCGGTCCGGCCGCGATGGACGATCCGTCCGGCGGAAGTGAGATAGGCGAATCCGTCGTCGAAATCGACGGCGATCAGAGCCGCGGCCTCGGCC